>NZ_CP038033.1:1856603-2166036 GCF_004421105.1 Nitrosococcus wardiae | reverse complement strand
CTTCCAAGCGAGCGATACCACCGACGATAGCCTGGTCATCCGCAAAAGCCCGATCCCCATGGAGTTCTTCAAAACCGCTAAAAATCCGATTGACATAGTCCAACGTATAGGGCCGTTGTGGATGGCGGGCCAATTGCACGATCTGCCAATCGCTAAGAGAACCAAAGATAGATTCAGTTAGCGTCTTGCTTTTGGCCTTGAGACGCTGAATTTCCTCAGAAATATTTAACTTGGCATCATCGCCAACAAAGCGTAACTCCTCGATTTTGGCCTCAAGTTCGGCGATAGGCTGTTCAAAGTCTAGAAAATTCATTTTCATGTACTGAGGCACCTAAAAATTGAAAAAGCAGCCATATTATCTGCTTTACATTAATAATTTGAGCTATTAATTTAGTTATCTTTTCAGATACTGGCCCCAGTCACCCGGTTACGTCCGGCGTGCTTAGATTGATACAAAGCTTGGTCTGCTGCAGCGATAAGCTTTGTCGGATCCTCATCATGCTGAGGTACAAGCGTGGATACGCCTAGACTAATGGTGACCTGCAAACCATCCTGGGAAGCATAACGATGAGGAATTTTCAGGATTTCCACGGCCCGGCGCAAGCTCTCCGCCACACTTCTCGCACCTTTACTTCCAGTCTCAGGAAGAATAACGACAAATTCCTCTCCCCCGTAACGAGCAAGTAAGTCATTGGGCCTTTTGAGCACCGAGCTCAGAGCCTTTGCTACCTGACGTAGACAATCATCTCCAGCCTGATGGCCATAAATATCGTTATAAGCCTTAAAGTTATCAATATCGATCATAATCACTGAGAGCGGAGTCTTATTGCGCATCGCGCGCTGAAATTCTTGACGAATAGTCATCTTGAATTTCCGCCGGTTAGCCACTCTCGTCAACTCATCAAGGGAAGATAACTGACGCAGTTGCTCATTAGCCGCTTCTAGCTGGTGAGTCAATTCAAGTAATTCTTGTTCCCTCTGCCTACGGGTATCGATCTCCCGCTTTAAACGCAAGGCAGAGCGAACCCTCGCCATGAGACTTACGTTATCAAAGGGTTTAGTGACGTAATCTATGGCGCCCGCATCAAACGCTGCCTCCAGATTCTCCTGGTCATCATGCCCTGTAATAATAATAACAGGGATGTCTTGTCCAAGGGGATGACTCTTTAACCGACGGCAGGCTTCAATTCCATTGATTCCCGGCAGCTTTACATCCATTAACACAAGATCAATGTTTGCAGAGGCCTCCGTAGCCAGTATACCAAGCCTTTCAAAAGCCTCCCGAGCAGAATGGGCCAGGCATACTTCATACCCCCCTCCCCCCTGCAGGCGGAGCGCGAGCAACCGGGCAAGGTCTTTATCGTCATCAACCACCAGTATAGGCATATTCGACAATTTTCCATGTTCATAGAGTATCGTTCCCAAAGAACGCCATCTATTCTACCTTCGGGCCCCTGGAAGGCTTTGAACTCTGTTTCAAAGAGGATAAATTAATATATGACCTGCACATGTTCCGCCCCCGGCAGTAATCGCAAACGGGCAAGTAGTGCCTCATTGGGTTGAATTTGCCACTCCTCACCCAACATCAGTCGGGCACTGGCAACCCCATTGCGGTAGCAAATAGCAACAGGACAACGGCCTTGCCGGAAAGGCGCCAAAATCTTCGCTAATTCAGCAATGACTTCCTGCCCGACACAAGTACCGTCAAATCCGATCTCTAAGGTTTTCGCGAAAGCCCCACGGGCCTCAGCAATACTGTAGACCTTTTCCGCCGTAACGGTGGCAGTGTCGGCATAAGAATCCCACCCTAAAGTCCCTTTAATCACGACGATATGATCCGGCTGCAACAGTTCCTGGTAGTTGTTAAAAACTTCGGCAAACACCTTCACCTCAAGACGGGCACTCCGGTCATCCAAAGTCACGAAGGCATTACGTCCTCCCTGACGGGCTTTATTGGTGCGCAAGGAGCCTATCAAACCGGCGATGACAACCCGCTGGTTATAATTTTGGTGATTATTCGCCTGGCCAATAAGCTCGGCTAGGCGGCGGGGAGCTATCTGCCTCAGTTCCTGCTCATAACGGTCAATAGGATGACCGCTAAGATACAACCCTAAGGTCTCCTTTTCTAATGCCAACCGCTGTTCCTCATCCCACTCCTGGGTTTCGGTATAATTTCCTGCTTGGCCGTCCTCCAACACGCAGTCAAGGCCGAATAAATCATTCTGCCCTAGAGAAGTATTACGGGAATGTTGTTCCGCCAAAGCCAAAGCAGTTTCCAAAGAAACTTCTAGAGTCGCTCGATTAGCCCCCAAAGGATCCAAAGCCCCCGAGCGGTTCAAGGCTTCTAATACTCGCCGGTTAATTTTGCGCAAATCAATACGGCGACAGAATTTAAAAAGATCCTGGTAAGGTCCGTGCTGTTCTCGCTCCTTGATGATCCCCTCCAGGGCTGAGGCACCGACGCCTTTAATCGCACCCAAACCGTACCGAATAGCGTTCTCGCCCTGGGCCGAAAAACGATAATCGCTAACATTCACATCAGGAGGAAGCACCTCCAAATTCATGACCTGGCATTCCTGAATAAAAGCCGCTACTTTCTCCGTATTGTCCATATCGGAAGAAAGCACTGCCGCCATATAGGGAGCGGGATAATGGGCCTTAAGATAAGCGGTTTGATAAGCGATTAAGGCATAGGCTGCGGAATGGGATTTGTTGAACCCGTACTCGGCAAATTTCTCCATGAGGTCGAAGATGGCCGTTGCCCGCGCGCCTTCAACCCCTTGTGCTTTTGCTCCTTCCGTAAAGATAGCGCGCTGCTTGGCCATCTCCTCGGGCTTTTTCTTACCCATGGCTCGGCGCAGCAGATCAGCCCCCCCCAAAGTATACCCCGCCAAAACCTGGGCAATTTGCATCACCTGTTCCTGGTAAACAATAACACCGTAGGTCGGTTTGAGGATGGGTTCAAGGGCAGGGTGGGGATAGTCCACCTTGGCACGACCATGTTTCCGATTGATATAATCATCTACCATCCCTGACTGAAGAGGTCCAGGTCGGAACAAGGCCACCAAGGCGATAATGTCTTCAAAGCAATCTGGCTGGAGCCGCTTTATGAGGTCTTTCATACCGCGGGATTCCAATTGAAACACGGCGGTAGTCGCACAACGCTTAAGAAGTATGTAGCTTTCCCGATCATCCTTTGGTAAAAGGGCCAAATCGAGCGGGGCCGCGCCTTGCTGAGCTCGCTGTTGATTGATAGCCTGCAAAGCCCAGTCGATAATGGTCAGGGTACGCAGGCCCAGGAAATCGAATTTGACTAAGCCAATAGCTTCTATGTCGTCCTTGTCAAATTGGGTGACGACTCCGCTCGCTCCCTGCTCGCAGTAGTAAGGAACATAGTCAGTCAATTTCTTCGGTGCAATCACGACACCGCCAGCATGTTTACCGGCATTTCGTGTTAGCCCCTCAAGCTTTCTAGCCAGGTCAATAAGAAATCGAACTTCCTCTTCTTCATCGTAACGGGCCCGTAACCCTTCGGACTCCTCTAGGGCCTTGTCCAGAGTCATCTTAAGATCGAAAGGGATAAGCTTGGCAATTTGGTCCACAAAACCGTAAGGATGCCCTAACACCCGGCCCACATCCCGCACTACCGCTTTGGCGGCCATGCTACCGTAGGTAATAATCTGGGAAACATGATCCCGACCGTAATAGTGGCTCACATAATCGATCACCCGGTCGCGGCGTTCCATACAGAAATCGATATCAAAATCGGGCAGGGAAACACGCTCAGGGTTCAAAAAACGTTCAAAGAGAAGATCAAAGGCTAACGGATCCAGGTCGGTTATTTGCAGAGCATAGGCAACCAGGGATCCTGCCCCTGAGCCCCGTCCTGGCCCTACCGGAATTCCATTTTTTTTAGCCCAGCGAATAAAATCAGCGACAATGAGGAAATACCCTGGAAACCCCATCTGGTTAATCACCGCCAGTTCCTCAGCGAGCCGCGCTTCGTAAGTGGGTCGCTTGATTTCCCTTTCCGTTTCAAAAGGATAAAGTTTTGCTAGCCGTTGCTCCAGCCCTCGACAGGCTTCGACCTCAAGAAACGTTTCGATGCTCAGCCCCTCTGGCACCGGAAAATTTGGAAGGTAGTGGGTCCCCAGAGTAAGTTCGAGATTACAACGCCGAGCGATTTCTATCGTATTTTCCAGGGCTTCCGGCAAGTCCGCAAATAATTCCGCCATTTCCGACGAGGTTCGCAAATATTGCTGCTCACTATAGCAACGGGGCCGACGAGGATCATCTAAAGTCCGCCCTTCATGAATACAGACCCGAGCCTCGTGAGCTTCGAAATCCTGGGATCTAAGAAACCGAACATCATTGGTTGCCACCACCGGGGTATCACACGCTAAAGCAAGTGCTACGGCCCCATGGAGATAATCTTCTTCCCCCTCTCTGCCAGTGCGATGCAGCTCCAAATAATATCGGCCCGGGAAAAGAGCTTGCCAACGTTCCAATAGTCGCTTGGCTTGAGCCTCGTTGCCAGTCAAAAGGGCTTGGCCCACATCACCTTCCCGACCACCAGAAAGGACAATCAGACCATCGCTCTGGCCTTGCAGCCAGTTCCATTGTAAGCGGGGAATGCCATAATATTGACCTTCGCTATAGGCACGCGATAACAGGCGGGATAGATTGCAGTAACCCTTCTTATTCTGACAAAGCAAGGTAAAGCGGCTCGCTCGGCTACTTTCAACTGAATCCACTAAAAAAACGTCAGCCCCAATAACAGGCTTCACTCCCTCTGCCTGAGCAGCGCGGTAGAACTTGACCATAGCAAATACATTATTCTGGTCAGTCACTGCTACCGCTGGCATACCCGCTTCTCGGGCAGCTTGAACCAGGGGTCGGATACGCACCAGGCCGTCCACCATAGAGTATTCGGTATGCAAACGAAGATGAACGAAGGATAAGTCCATAAATAGCTCAATGACATGATGAGGTAGCGGCCTTTTAGCCTACCATAAGCAATCACCACTCTAGCTAAATTGTAGGCATATCCTAGTGGGCGGCTGCCAAATATTTAAAGGAATTGAGGGACAGCACAGAACAAAAACTTTAGTTTTAGCAACGGTGGGGAAGGTATTAGAAAGGGGAGGCCCTGATGATCTTCTAACTTACAAAGCTTACCAAATTGACGGGGTGAGCCGGATAAAAACAGGGGCTCACCCCGTCTCATTCCACAGATATCAGTTCCATATCAATTTCATAGGATTTTGCATTCTAAAATAATAAACTGGCTACAGAATATAATGCCTCTATTTTATGAAATTGGTACGCTTTCATCAGTGGGACATGCTCCTATCTTGCGGGCCTCAATGCCCCCCTTGATAGGGCATACCTCCTGAACCACCGCTGCCTTGATTAAGGACAGCCAATGATGCGGACTTAAAGTTCTCAGGAGTAAGGCCGCCACGGGCCAGGGCAATCTCAACAATGGAGGTTGATTTCGGACTAAGTTCGACTGTTGAGTTGCTCGCTTTCATAATGGCAGCCTTTATCTCTCCTTGACCCGATTCAACCACCTTTGTGGAACGGGGATAGATGGCCGAAAGAATAACCGGGTAAGCCGCCCCCGCAGGCAATTCCACCCTATAGCGGGAGCTGCCGTTGACCTCTGCAGTGGCGATGACTTCGCCGTTATGATCCGTCGCCGTTAGTTTGGCCTCCTTTATCGGCCCGTCTTCTCCGGTCATCGATCCCGAGATCGACACTGGAACAGCAGGCTTGCTTGCCGATTTCTCAGCTTCACTGCAAGCCGTACCCACGACTAGTACCGCGAAGACCGCAGCCGCCATGCGCAACCGCGCCATAGAACAATAAACCAACTCTTTCATGGGTTTTTAACTCGTAGCTATAATCTATTCTAAAAATAATGAAAGCATATCACCAATCGTGATAAATTGGCTTCGGCGCCCACCCGATTTCGTTAGGCTCTGCTCCCCTTTACGATGACACACAACCGTCCCGGTGGCGCAATTTAAGCAGCTTCCAATCCCTTTAGCAAGGCACAATCCATTAAAAAGCCAACCAATCAGCGGTCCTTGTTGCCCTGGGTAAACTATACCGGTTTGAACCTGACACGGGAGCAAGATACTATCTTATGGACAGGTTAAGACAGGTGGCATTGATGGCATGGGCTTATGATGACAGTGAGGCGATTCAGGAAGCGATTCGCGCCGCAGCAGCGGCGCAAACCCCCTTATGCATCAGAGGAGGTAGCACCAAAGCCTTTTATGGCCGCCAACCGCACGGTAAGCCCTTAGAGGTAAGCAAGCACCGAGGAATTACCAGTTATGAACCCACAGAACTTGTCATCACTGCCCGTGCCGGAACGCCCCTGGCGGAAATTGAAGCACTCCTTGCAGAGCAGGGCCAAATGTTTGCTTTTGAACCCCCTTATTTTGGCCCCCAAGCCACTTTGGGTGGTCTCGTCGCCTGTGGTCTTTCCGGCCCACGCCGGCCCTATGGGGGAGCTGTCCGGGATATGGTGTTAGGGGTGCAGATTATCAACGGTAAAGGTCAAATACTGCGCTTTGGGGGGCAGGTGATGAAAAATGTGGCAGGCTATGACATCTCCCGCCTCATGGTAGGCAGCCTAGGCACTTTAGGGGTATTATTGGAAATCTCGCTCAAAGTCTTACCTCGACCAACGAGGGAAATTACGCTTTCCCAAGAGCGGGATGCCCAGAATGCCATTCGTCTATTTAATGTCTGGGCAAACCAACCCCTCCCGCTTTCAGCCTGCGCCTTTGACGGAGAACAGCTCTACGTGCGCCTATCCGGTTCTGAAGAAACCCTCCGAGCCGCACGTAATAAAATGGGTGGCGACATCCTCAGCGACGACACCCTTTTCTGGGAAAAAGTACGAGAACACACCCATGTCTTCTTCCAACGTAGTACCCAACCTCTTTGGCGATGGTCAGTGCCCGCCACAACGCCTCCCATCGATCTGCCCGGGGAGTGGAAGATTGGCTGGGGCGGTGCCCAGCGTTGGTTTCGTTCCGAATTAACCGCGGAAATTATTCGTGCTGCTGCTGAAGACGTCGGCGGCTATGCGACCCTATTTCGGGGCAAGGATCATACGGGTGAGGTCTTTCACCCCTTGCCTCCAGCCCTCATGGCATTGCATCACCGCCTCAAACAAGCCTTTGATCCTCACCGCATTCTAAATCCAGGACGGATGTACCGGGAACTCTAGCTATCCCAATCTTCTTCCTCATCCCCAGCACGGAAATCAAAAAATATGGGCGAATTTTTCTCTGAATACGGGCTATTCCTAGCAAAAACACTCACCTTAGTGATCTTGGTAGCGCTGCTGATGAGGTTATCGGCCACCTCAAAAAGACGAATGCACGCCGCTGAGAAATTGGAGATCAAACATCTTAATAGCCATTATGAGCGCATGGCTCACATGCTTACCATGCACATCATGCCCAAAAAAGAGTTCATCAAAAAGCTCAAGGCGGAAAAGACTCTTAAAAAGAAAAAAAAATACGACAAACGCATTTTTGTGCTTGATTTTCATGGCGATATTAGAGCCACGGCAGTGGCCTCATTACGGGAAGAAATTACCGCAGTACTTAGCGTAGCAACGCCCGAGGATGAGGTCCTACTCCGATTGGAAAATGGGGGTGGCCTGGTTCATGAGCATGGACTAGCGGCCTCTCAATTAGAGCGAATTAGGAAAAAACAAATTCCATTGATCATCGCTGTAGATAAAATGGCAGCCAGCGGCGGCTATATGATGGCCTGCGTGGGCAATCGCATTATTGCCGCACCATTTGCTGTCATCGGTTCCATCGGCGCTTTGATGCAATTACCCAATTTCCACCGTCTACTGGATAAACATGGAATAGACTTTGAGCAAATCAAAGCAGGTGAATTGAAGCGAACAGTGACGCTGTTTGGCATTAACACCGACCGGGATCGTGAGCTGGCTAAAAAACAGGTAGAAGATATCCACCAGTTATTCAAAGAATTTATTACCTATTATCGTCCCCAGGTGGATCTTTCCCAAACCGCGACGGGCCAGCATTGGCATGCCATTCAAGCCCAGGAATTCAACCTTATAGACGATCTCAAAACCAGCGATGATTACTTACTGGAGGCCAGTAACAGCGCCGACCTCTATGAAGTCAGCTATACCGTCAAAAAGGCTTTTACCGAAAGATTCTTATCCCGGGTTCAAGTGGCAAGGGACAAGGTTCTAGGTCTCTTTTAAATTAAGACGGGCCTTTGCCTAGACCTTTTCTAAGCCCTGCTCTAAATCCCCAATCAGGTCTGCAGCTTCTTCTAACCCCACACTGATACGAACCAGAGCCGTATCCAATCCCGCCGCGCGGCATTCTTCCTCCGAATAACTAGCATGGGTCATGGATGCGGGGTGCTCAATCAGGGTGGCCACATGCCCCAAGCTGACCGCCAATAAGCACCACCTTAGATGGTTCAACAAGCGGGGGCCTGCTTCTCGGCTAGGGAGGGTAAAAGAAACCACCCCACTAAAGCCTGCCATCTGTTTCTGTGCTAACCTATGCTGGGGATGGGAAGGAAGCCCGGGATAGTGCACCTGCTGCACCTTGGGATGTTCTTCCAGGAAACGGGCCACCGCTAGCGCTGTTTCCGAATGCCGGGCCATCCGCAGCGGAAGAGTCTGCAACCCCCGCAGGATCAACCAGGCATTAAAGGGAGAAAGAATATTACCAAAATGCCATTGCATCTCTTGGCGTAGAGCCTGAATAGCGGGCTCGGCACCCACAACAGCCCCCCCGACGCAATCCCCGTGACCATTAAGGTATTTGGTGGTACTGTATACGACCCAATCAATTCCAAAATCCAATGGCCGTTGCAAGTAGGGAGTACAAAAGGTGTTATCAACCACGGTAACCAACCCCCGCTTGCACGCCCAGCGACTACAGGCCTCCAAATCCACCAGTACAAGGGAAGGATTAGAAGGTGTTTCCAGATAGACAACTCGACTATAGGGGGTACACTTGGCGTCTAGTTCAGCTTCCAAATCCGGCGCGGTAGGATCAAAATAGGTAATGTCGTATCCCCTGGGCTTAAGATGATCTTCAAAGAGTCCATAGGTGCCTCCATAGACCTCACGCACTGAAAGAATATGCTCACCTGGCTGCACCAAGTGGAGCAACAAACTCGAAATAGCCCCCATGCCCGAGGCAAAAGCTGCTGCCGCCTCACCATTTTCAAGGAGCGCAAGCCGTTTTTCGAGCATATCCACAGAAGGGTTCCCCATCCGGGTGTAAATATATCCCCCCTCCTCTCCTGCAAAACGCCTTGCTCCTTGAGCCGCATCCTCAAAAAGAAAGGCAGTGTTCAGATACAAAGGCGGGATAAACGAGCCATAAGCCGGGTCTATTTTTTCATCGAGGCCGTGAACAGCTCGAGTGCTAAAACCCGGTACGTGGTTTTTTTTCATCAACTCATTCTCCTTGGACCGTATTCCACACTAATCTCACCCTTTTCAATCATCACCCATCCCAGGGATAATAGTTATAAACTTAGACCAGGAAAGCAGTTAAGATACTGATAACGTGCAAACCCACTTAGCAGATTTTATAAAAAACACACCCCAAGGGAGGGAAGCCGACGCTATTCTGCGCTCTTGCGTGCATTGCGGTTTCTGCACTGCCACCTGTCCCACCTACCAATTATTGGGGGATGAGTTGGATAGCCCCAGGGGCCGCATCTACTTGATAAAGCAAGCACTTGAAGGACAAGCAGTCAGTAGAAAAACACAGCAACATTTGGACCGTTGTCTGACCTGCCGTGCCTGTGAGACTACTTGCCCTTCCGGAGTCCGCTACGGTCGCTTGGTGGATATTGGCCGTGAGGTAGTGGAAACTAAGGTCCCCAGGTCACTTTCGGAGCAACTAACCCGAGCAGCATTACGAATGCTATTGCCCTACCCTCGACGCTTTGCTCCCCTGTTACGATTGGGCCAAATATTTTCTCCTTTTTTGCCTTCTTCCCTAAAGCGCAGCATCCCACCCCAGGCCAAAAAAAGATCCTGGCCAACGGCAACCCATTCCCGCAAGATGTTGATTTTGGAGGGATGTGTCCAGCCGGCACTGGCCCCTCAAATCAACGCTAGCACCGCCTGGGTATTGGATCGACTGGGTATCAGCTTAGTACAAGCACCTCAGGGGGGGTGCTGTGGTGCGATTTCCCACCATCTCTCGGCGCCCCAATCGGCTTTGGATTTTATGCGTCAAAATATTGATGCCTGGTGGCCTCAAATAGAGGCAGGTGCTGAGGCCATTGTGGTAACCGCCAGTGGCTGCAGCGCCATGATCAAAGAATATGGAATCTTATTAGCCGAGGATCCGGACTACGCCGCTAAAGCAGCCCGGATCGCTGAACTCGCCCGGGATATTGGTGAAATCCTCGCCCAGGAAGACCGCTCCGCGCTCACCCCTTCCCCCCATATCCCCCGCCGTATTGCCTTCCAGTCGCCCTGTACCCTGCAACATGGCCAACAATTGGAGGGTCTGGTGGAAAGGTTGCTACGGGAGGCGGGCTTTGAACTCACGGAAGTGCCTGATGCCCACCTCTGCTGCGGTTCGGCGGGAACTTATTCTCTTTTGCAAAGGGATCTTTCCCAGCGCTTGCTGGCAAATAAACTTGCTGCACTAGAACATGGTCATCCACAACTCATTGCCACCGCCAACATCGGTTGCTTAACTCATCTTCAGACTCAGTCCTCCTTACCCGTCAAACACTGGATCACCCTCTTTGACCCGACCCCTTGAGCTGTCCTCTTTAAAATGAAGAAGATAGGCTTATTCGTATTATTCACTCTGGTGTTTACTGCGGGCTACTACGGCCTTAACCTGAGAGAAGGGGAAAAAGCTCAACCTGCCCTGGAACGACCCCAGGAGTATCATCGCATCATCTCCCTTGCTCCTAGCATTACGGAAACCCTGTTTGCTTTGGGGCTTGAAGCGCAAATAGTGGGGGTAACCCGTTACTGTGACTACCCACCGGAGGCCCTGGCAAAACCGAAAGTCGGCGGCTATTTGGACCCTAATATGGAGGCCATGGTGGCCCTCAGACCAGACTTAGTGATTACTTTTCCTGGCCATCAAGCACTCACACCAAAGCTGGAACAATTGGGGATTGCTACTCTGCAGGTCCAACACCAAGAGCTGGCGGAGACCCTAGATTCCATCCGCCTTATTGGAGCAGCGACGGGCAAAGAAACAGAAGCAAAGGCCTTACTCACCGGTCTTAGAGCCCGGATAAAAGAGGTAGAGGACAAAATAGCCGGTTTGTCCCGCCCCCGGGTCCTGGTGGTCATGGGCCGTCCTATTGGAAGCCCATTAAAGGAAATCTTTGTCGCCGGGACTGCAGATCCCTATGACGAGATGATTCGCATCGCCGGGGGGATAAACGCCTATCAAGGAGATTTCATCCGGGTTCCTCCCCTCTCCGCCGAGGGCATTATGCATCTTAACCCTGAGGTGATTATTGAACTGGTCTCCAACCGAGAAGTACAAAAAAAGGGCTGGAACAACACTACCCTCCTCCAGGACTGGGCCGGACTCCCTATGATTAGCGCTGTAAAAACGGGTCGTATCCATCTCTTTGCCGATGACTTTGATACGGTCCCCGGACCCCGCTTTATCCTGACCCTAGAAAAGATGGCCCAGGTCATTCACCCCGAAGTCAACTGGCCGAAGCCATGACCAGGGCCGTGATCGAAATCGAAAATCTCTCTCTGTTCCTAGAAGGGCAAACCATTCTCCATGATATCTCCCTGACCGTGACCCAAGGAGAACGCCTGGCTATTGTCGGTCCCAATGGGGCAGGCAAAACCACCCTTCTCAAATGCCTGGTCCGCCTCCTCCACGGCAGGGGAACCATCAAGTTACTGGCTCGGAGGCTCGAAGACTACAGTCAAAAAGAAGTGGCCCGAACCATGGCTTATGTCCCGCAACTCGATGGCCAGAGTCTCCCTTTTACAGTGAAGGAGTTTGTGCTGATGGGCCGCTACCCTCACCTTAGTCCCTTTTCATTTTTGGGCCCTGAAGACTACCGGATTGCCAACCAAGCACTCATGCTCACTGAAACTCACCCTTTCATTGATCGTCCCCTAGACACCCTAAGCGCCGGTGAACGGCAAAAGGTCTTCATTGCGGCCAGCCTCGTTCAAGGAGCCCGCATCTTACTCCTCGATGAACCCACGGCTTTCCTCGATCCCCGATATCAAGTAGAAATTCAGCGCCTGCTAGAGCGGCTCAACCGTGAACATGGAATCACACTCCTGACCGTTACCCATGATCTCAATGCTGCTATCGCCTATAGCACCCAGATCATTGCCCTTAAGCAAGGGACCCTAGCCTTTATCGGTACCCCAGAAGCTTTTGCCGATAACCGGGTACTAGAAGCTATCTACCGGCAGCGCTTCCTGTTTACTCACCACCCCCGGACAGGACATCCTATTGCCATGGCCGAGAGCTGAGATTGGAGTTTCATTGTGACTGATTTCAATTGTGTTCCTACAAAATCTTATCCGTGCGACAAATTCGCGTTTCTCAGCAGTCCTCGGCGAAGGATTCACCTTGGCCTTGGGGTCTTTACCGCTCCACACGCTTTGACTTCGGGTCCTCCCGACCCTCGGCTCCGTGAGCAGACAAATCGTAGCGCGAATTTGACGCTGAAACAACGCTTCATCGGCCCTCGCGCCCCAATCGCCGCTGTGCTTCGCATCGTCACTAGGGGATCGCCTAACATCCATGTGAGGCTTCAATGAGACCTGCCATCACCCTGGGCCTGATGTCTTTATTAGCAGTAGGGGTGCTCAGCGGCGCCCCTTTTCTAGGGATGTACTCCATCCCCATGGAAGCTATTTTTGCCCCCCTAGAGGGAAATGTAGAAGCGGAAATTTTTTGGAATCTGCGGGTACCTCGAGTGATGGCGGCCTTTCTCGCGGGAGCGGGCCTGGCTATTAGTGGGATGGCCTTTCAAGCCCTATTTCGTAATCCCCTGGCCACCCCCTTTACCCTAGGAGTCGCCAGCGGAGCCGCCTTGGGCGCCGCCCTTTATGTGCGCTCGGGCCTAAGCTTTGCCCTCCTGAGTATCTCCGGCCTGTCACTCTCTGCATTCGTCGGTGCGCTAGGATCAATCCTGCTCGTCTATGGTTTAACTCAGATAAGGCAGGGTTTCTCTGTAGCCAGCATGCTCCTTGCGGGCGTGGCCATTAGCTTCTTTTTCTCCAGCCTTATCTTGTTTATCCAGTACATGAGTGATTTTGCCCAATCTTTCCATATCCTCCACTGGTTAATGGGAAATTTGGGGGTCACTGGCATGGAAACCGTGTTGGAAATTTTACCTTTTGTCGTTGCTGGCGCTCTCGTTATTTCATTGCTTGGTCAGGAATTAAACCTTTTAGCCACCGGAGAGCTACTCGCTGTTAGCCGAGGCTTAAATCTCAGAAGAATACGCAGCTTACTGTTTTTCGTGACTTCCCTGACCGTGGGAGGCATCGTCGCCACCTGTGGCCCCATTGGGTTTGTGGGGATGATGGTTCCCCATATCTGCCGCCTCCTTGTAGGCGCTGATCACCGTTTTCTAACCCCGGCCACTTTGCTTTTTGGGGGAAGTTTCCTCACTTTATGCGATACTCTAGCACGTAACTTGATAGCCCCGGCAGAAATCCCCGTGGGAGTTATCACCGCCCTCCTGGGCGGACCTTTCTTTATCTGGTTGCTACTAAGGCGAACCTCGGAAAAGAGGCTAATCTAAGAACCCCTAGGAATGTATCGTGAGGGCCCCCTATGAAAGCTATCTGGAACGGTGCCGTGTTAGCCGAAAGCGATAAAACTAAGGTGGTGGAGGGTAACCATTATTTTCCACCCGATTCCATCCACAAGGAGTATTTTCGGAGCAGCGATATGCACACCACTTGTCCCTGGAAAGGAGAAGCCAGCTACTACCACATTGTGGTCGGTGATCAAATTCATACCGATGCGGCCTGGTATTATCCGGCACCGAAGCAAAAAGCAGCCCCCATCAAAAATTACGTCGCTTTCTGGCGCGGCGTAGAAATCACCGAGTAATCAAAAGACGTTAATCGGTAAATCCCAGCCCCAAACCTTGTTGCGGCAGATAAAAGGCACTCTTGGAAAGCGGCCCCTAATACTCCTAATTTGGGGTAAGTAAGCGCCAAGAGATTGAACTTGATAATATTTCGGGTAATAATAGAAATTATGCCTACACCAACGACGGAAACTCCAAAAACGAAAGCCTCGATAGATCCCCGGAGGTGGGTTGAAGGGCGCGTGATTGCTAATCACCACTGGACTGAGCAGCTCTATTCACTCCGAGTGGAAGCCCCAGTAGAGCCCTTTGAGGCAGGACAGTTCGGCCGCCTGGGTTTGGTTATTGATGACGAATTTGTAGCTCGTTCCTATTCTTTTGTGAACTCCCCCCAGGAAAACTATCTGGAATTTTACTCCATTACGGTTCCGGATGGTCCACTCTCGAATCGCCTTGTCAAATTAGAACCCAATGATCCTGTTTGGGTCTCTCGTAAGGCAGCGGGTTTTCTCACCCTTTCACAAATTCAAACTACCGACAACCTCTGGATGCTATCCACGGGAACGGCCATTGGGCCATTCCTCTCTATCCTCCAAACCGAAGAGCCCTGGCAACGCTTTTCTCGTATTGTCTTGGCACATTCAGTGCGCACTGCGGAGGAACTGACCTATCAGGATCTCATTGAGACCCTTCGCCAACAGCACCCCCAGCAATTTACTATGGTCCCCTTAGTCAGCCGGGAAGGTTATGAGGGTGCTATTCGCGGGCGCATTACTACCGCTATCGCCGATGGCCGTATGGCCCAATACACGGGACTTACCATCGAAGCGGGATCATCCCAGGTGATGCTCTGTGGAAACCCGGATATGGTCCGCGACACCACGGCCCTCCTTAAGGAACGGGGCCTTAAGGAAAACCGCCGGCGGGACCCTGGGCAGATTTCCGTAGAAAGATATTGGTAAAATTGTGGTAGGGGTAATTAACCCTATCATTGCAGCGGGAGGGGTTTGCTGCAAATCTACCCGCGGAGGCACCTCCCCCCTATCAGGTACCAGCTAAGCAATAGCCAGCAGGATTATCACAAATAGGGCGACTAGCGCAATGGGGATCAGGAACCCTTTCCAATCCTTCTCTTTTACCTGCTCCGCATGCTGGAACGCACCCCTAATTCCGGGTCGAAACCACAGGATAACCAAGATCGCTACCAGGCCAAGCAAAAGCACTTCCCAGGTACTCGCCGCTTCCATCTAGATTTATCCTCCCCATTTCCTACAATTTAAAACTTAACTTCTTTAAAGCTTTGAGTGGGTACCATCGCAATAGGGCTTGTTGCCGGTATGCTTGCAACCGCACAAAGCAACCTTTTTCTGTTCGGATAAACTAAACTTTACTGGCGTAAAACCAGTCCCTTTATGAGAACCATCACAAAAAGGCTGGTTTTTAGATTGCCCACAGGCGCACCACCAATAGTCGCCGGGGTCAAGCGTCACAACAAATGGCTTTTTCTGGACGATAAAAGGCTCTGCCATGGAAATTCTCCTCTTGCTCCGGCAATCTGAAATTCAGAATCTTGACATCCTCTCCAGTGTAAAGGACTCAGTATTATAGATCCATAGCGGCGATGAATAAGACTAATTCAATGAGCAGCCCTAGTCAGTTGGTGCTTTTGGTGGGCACCCAAAAAGGCCTTTTTCGTATTAGCACGGAACTAAACCGCAATGCTTGGAAAATTGAGGGACCCCTTATTGCAGGCTATGAGATCTTACATGCCTGGATGGATCCAAGAATGCATCAACATGCTTATGCCGCCGTTAACCATCCTATTTGGGGCTGCCATATTTATCACAGCCACGATGCCGGCTATGATTGGAAAGTGCTCTCCTATGTCCCCCACCATCGCCAAGGGCTTTATGCCCAGAGCCTAAAAGCCATCTGGTACTTGGCTCCAGGTCATCCCACGCAGGAGCAGGTGCTTTATGCCGGAATCGATCCCCCGGGACTATTTATAAGCCAAGACGGCGGTCACCACTGGAAGCCCTTGCCGGGTCTCAATGAACATCCTAGCCGAGATCGTTGGGAACCCGCCCGGGGGGGATTTGCAGTTCACTCCATCTATATTGATCCCCGCACTCCTCGTCGCCTCTATTGTGCCATTTCGGCAGGCGGAGTCTTTCGCTATGATGATGCCGGTGCCAGCTGGATCCCCATTAATCGGGGCGTTCGTGCCGAAAACCTTCCTCAACACTATCCTGATGTAGGCCATAATGTACACCGAATAGTGTTGCATCCTAAACAACCTGATCGCCTTTATCGGCAGTGCTACAACGGAACCTACCGCAGCGACGACCAAGGAAACCATTGGATTGAGATAAACCAGGGACTTCCTAGTGATTTCGGCTATGCCATCGTGGTGAATCCTCAAGATCCCGATATGGTGTATGTCATCCCCGAACAGAGTAGCCACTTACGCACCATGGTCGATGGCAAGCTCCGCGTCTACCGCAGCAACAATGGCGGCGCTAACTGGGAACCCTTGACCCATGGCCTTCCCCAAGAACATGTCTATGTCACCGTATTACGTGAGGCTATGGATTGTGACGGTCTATCCCCCAATGGGGTTTACTTCGGGACCTCCAGCGGCCACCTGTTTGAAAGCCGCGATAACGGCGAACGCTGGGAACTGATTGCCGGATTCCTACCCCGTATACTGTCGGTAAAAGCCGCAATAGTGGAAACATGATAATGAGTAAACCCAACTCATTGCTAGATGCCCTGGAAGCCTGGCGTGGTATCGTCTGTTTGGTAGGCGCGGGAGGTAAAAAAACTACCCTTTATCGCTTAGCAATGCTCCATCCAGGTCGGATAGGAATTACCTCAACCGCCCATATTCCACCTTTCCCCAACAAAGTCTCTGCTTATCAAATCATTACCGACGAAAAACTGCTTCTTACCCTAGTCAGCACAGCGGCCCAAACCCACCGCCTGATTGCCTATGCTCAACCTTCAATAAAAAAAGGGCGTTTAGCCGGTATCTCCCCTTCTTTAGTTGGAATGATCCATCGACAAGCCGGCTTTGACGTCAGTCTAGTCAAGGCTGATGGAGCGCGTAGCCGTTGGCTTAAGGCCCCAGGAGCACAGGAACCGGTGATCCCCGATGAGGCTACCCATGTGATCCCCGTGATTTCTGTGCTTGCCATCGGTCAACCTTTATCGGAGAAAATTGCCCACCGCGTAGAGAACATTGAAACTATCATCGGAATTAAAGCCGGCGAAATCCTAAAGCCCGTCCACCTAGCCAGGCTATTAGCAAGCCCTCAAGGGGGATTAAAAGGAGTAGGTAGAGCAAAAATAGTTCCTCTAATCAATATGGTAGATAAGCCAGCATGGGAAAAACAAGGAATAGCCGTGGCAGAAATAGCGTTAACTCTTACCGATCGCTTTGACCGCGTGGTACTGGCCTGTATGAATCTACCTAATCCCTTAGTAGGGGTAATTCGCCGTCACTAACTCATGGCTTATCCATCAGTTCCTTTACCGAGAACTGCTCATTATTTGAGCTTGAACTTGGCATGATAGTGATTTCTATGCGCCGATTGCGAGCTCGGTTCTCTGTAGTATCATTGGGCGCTAGCGGCTGGGTATCGGCATGACCTGCAATAACGAAGCGCTGAGGGGCAATTTCATCGGTAGCAAAGAGATGATGAACCACAGAAACTGCTCGGGCTGTCGATAATTCCCAATTAGAGCGAAAGCGAGAAGTATGAATAGGCAAATTATCCGTATGCCCCGCGACAACAATTTTACCCTCAATCCTTTTTAGGACAATGCGGATTTTATTTAAAACGGGTTTAAAGTCCTGGCTAAAGGTGGCACTTCCCGAGGGAAAAGAACCTTTCTCCTGAATACGAATGACAATTTGCTCACCTATTCTCTCTAAGACAACCAGCCCCTGGTCGATTTCATTTTGGAGCATATCTTGAAGCTCGGCCACCTTTGCTTCCGTATCCCGGATACGCGCCTCAGAAAAATCCAGCGTTTGTTTAGTCTCATCAATAGTATCCTGACGAATATCATCCCAGGGAGTGAAACGGGGACGACCAGGGCTGAACTCCTGGGCAATAATACTCGTACCCTTAGGGGGTTCCTTAACTTTAATCTCCCGCTGCACCCCAAAGGCAAACTTCATGGAGCCGGCGACTTGTTTGTATTTTTGCAAATCTAGCTCTGAAAAGGACAAAAGCAGCACAAAAAAACTCATTAACAGGGACATAAGATCGGCTAGTGTAACTACCCATGCCGGAGCACCTGACCTTTCCTCCTGCGGTTCGCTCTCGGCCGCAATCAAGTCCTGTTCCATCTCCTCCGATCAGCTCTTCTTTTCTCCATTGTTATTGTGGCGCTTAGAACCTGGCATAAAGGTTAGCAACAGCTCTTCCAATACCCGCGGGTTGTGACCCTGTTGAATCGACAGGATGCTTTCAATGATTATGGAGCGATTAAGCCGTTCTTCATTACTGCGCAGGGCGAGTTTGTCGGCGAACGGCAGCGCCACCATATTAGCAATCATGGCACCATAGAGCGTGGTCAGCAGGGCAACGGCCATAGCCGGGCCAATTTTTTTTGGGTCATCCATAGAAGAAAGCATCTGTACGAGACCAATCAAAGTGCCAATCATACCCATGGCCGGCGCCACTTCGCCAATGGCCCTAAAAATTTTCTGTCCCAAATCATGACGCTGTAGGGTTTGCCGCAGCTCAGCCATCAACACCCGGCGCACCATTTCGGGATCGTGACCATCTACTAGCAAGGTCACCCCTTTTTTCATGAATTCATTCTTAATATCCCAACTTTCTAAAGCTAACAACCCATCCTTTCGGGCTGTATTCGCCATCTCTAAGGCTTGTTTAATAATCTCTTCCGGCTTATCAGCCTTATACACAAAAGCCTTCATAGCCACCTTGAAGGAACCTAAAAACTGGCTGAGGGAGAACTTCATGAGCACTACAGCTGTAGTCCCCCCTAAGACGATCAAAAGAGAGGGCGGATTGAAGAAAACGAGCACGCTAGAGCCCAATAAAATGGCTCCAGCCACAACCCCAAAGCTACTAATTAAGCCAAGCAGGGTGGCCAAATCCACGCCGATATACCTCCCTCATTGTTGAAACAAGCGCAGTGAGAAGATGCCCCACGACTCACGAGGTCTATCGGTCAAGATCGGGAAATTTTTAATTCTGACTCAGTAAATTAAGATTGCCTGAGATAAACCAAGGGGTTGGGATAGAGAGCGAAGGCAAACATGAAAAGTAGCACCCTACCAGGATAGGATGAGAGTACAGGAAAATTACTACCCTAAAAAATTTTTCCAAAACGAGCTATTTTTGATATTTCGCCTTCCACTCTTCATAAGGCATACCATAAATAATTTCCCTCGCTTCATCATAAGATAGGTGTCCACCCTGTTCCTCGACCGCCGCTTGATACCATTTTGCAAGGCAATTTCGACAAAAGCCGGCCAAATTCATCACATCGATATTCTGAACCTCGGTATGTTCCTGAAAATGCTCCACTAAGCGGCGAAACACAGCCGCTTCAACTTCTAACCGGCTCTTTTCATCCATCTTTCTTTCTCCTCCAGCATTTCCATACCTTCATGCACTCAGTCCCCAAACCTTACCAGGGCAGCTTGGCGGCCCGGCGGGCCGCATCCACAAGCTCCCCATAGGAGCACAGTTGAGCAAATTCATCCTCCGTTACCCAAGCCTGAGCTTGATGCTCATTAGAAAGGCGAAGTTCCCCATCTATTCCCTTTCCACGATAGACCAATACTATCATCGGGTCCCCTCCATAATTAGCTTGATAAGCAGTAACAGGCCGGTCATCTAACGCAACCGTCATTCCTGATTCTTCATAGGTTTCCCGCCGAGCAGCCTCATGGGGTAGCTCGCCTCCCTCAACTTTACCAGAAATTACTTCCCACTCCCCGGGAGCCACGGCTTTGGAAGTACTGCGCCGTAGCGCAAGAAAACGGTTGCCCTGGAACAGGAACACCGCCACTGCCACTATAAAATAAGTTGTCTCAGACATACCCCTACAGGACCTCTCTCCACTTCCTTTTTGTCCATACCCAGGTTTACTGCCTGCTCTTGATTAAGAAAAACCAAAGTGCTCCACATAATAGGCCTGAGTCTCAATCTGGCCGTTAGGGAACAAAACTAGCCGACGATAACCTGGTCCCAGCTGGTCCAGTTGGAAATGCTCGCTGCCAGGGACAAATTGGACACAGGTAGAAGGGCTGCCTAATAATTGAACACCGTGGCGCTCAGTATGAAACTCTTGATGGATGTGACCCCAAACGATGCCTCGAACCTGGGGATACTGGTCCAAAACGGCAAAAAAATCCACCGCATTATCCAATCCCATGGCATCCATCCAGGAGCTACCTATAGCCACCGGGGGATGGTGAAGGAAAACTAGCGTATTTAAATCCGGGCGACTAGCTAGACTGCGGTTAAGAAAATCTAATTGGCCCTTGCCCAAGTGTCCATTAGGCTGACGAGGCACTATAGAATTGAGGAGGATAAGCTGCCAACTCTCGAATGTGATTAAGGGCTCAGTGCTAACATTGGCATCATTTAAGATTTCACCCATGAGCGCTGGATTGTCATGATTCCCAGGAAGGCAATACACAGGCAGCTCTAAATCTTGGCAATATTCCAACAGCCATCGATAAGCTTCCGGTTCGGCCTTTTCCGCAATATCGCCACTAATCACCACCAGATCCCCGGGATGGCGCTGTTGTTGAATGTGTTTAAAGACAGCAACCATCGACCTGCGGGTATTTAAATTATCCCATAACAGCGCACCTGGATCGGCCAGCAAATGGGAATCCGTGAGCTGCATCACCCTAACAAATTGGCTAGGGTTATTTGTGACCTCCCAATCACCTGGGGCAACCATTGCTTGCTCTACACCTCGATGGGAGTATCCGGGTCGTTACCCCACTCTGACCAAGAACCGGGATACCCTCTGATTCGTGGATACCCTAAATATTTCAATACCATACAGGTGTGGGCCGAACGATGATGAGTCTGGCAATGACAAATAATTTCCTTATCAGGGGTAACGCCCAGGGCTTCCAGACTCGACCGCAATTCATCCATCGACTTAAAACGCAAATTACGCTCCTGATCAATGGCCCGTGTCCATTCAAAATTCACAGCCCCTGGAATATGGCCGCCACGCTGAGCACGGACATATTCACCATGGTATTCCGCCGGAGAACGGGCATCCAGGATTACTACATTGGGATCCAATAAATGGGCCAAAAGATAGTCCTTGTCTGCTACCTTTTTGCCCTGGTAGTGCCCGTGAAAGTGGCTAGACGGTCGATTTTCCCACCCTTCCTTTAGCGGGTGTCCTTCGATTAGCCATGCCTTTAAACCACCATCAAGCAGAGAAAAGTGCTCATGTCCTAGCTCTTCTAGAGTCCAAAGTAAGCGAGAAGCGCGGCCATTTCCCTCCGCATCATAGGCAATGACATGGCTCTCTGGGGTAAACCCTAGATGGGAGAGCACTCGACTTAAACGGTGCTCATCGGGCAAAAGCCCCATCACTGGAGGGCGAGCTGTTACAATATGGGCATAATCCAAGTGCACCGCCCCAGGCACGTGGCGCGAGAGATAAGATTCTTCACTGCAAAGGTCAATAATCAGCAAGTTTTGGTCATTCAGCCGCCGCTCTAACTCATCAGGCTGCAAAAGCATGGGGAACATTGCCATTTATACCTCCAGGAGCCTACTTAATCAATTAAAACCCATTATCCTAGAAACGGCAGTTTGAAGCGAGAAAGAACCTAAATCATCTTCTCGGAAGAAGACCCTCCTGGGCAATCAACGGCTAGGGTAGCGGATGCCTCTGAAGGAGGAAGGTCGGGCCAGGCCTTAAGCACCGCTTGCACAAGCGTAGCAAGCGGAATCGCAAAGAAGATTCCCCAAAATCCCCAAAACCCTCCAAAAACCAAGATAGCTACAATAATGGCTACCGGGTGCAAATCTACCACCTCAGCGAACAGCAAAGGCACTAAAACATTACCATCTAAGGCTTGAATAATCCCATAGGCACCGAGCAGGTAAGCAAACTCAGCGTTAAATCCCCACTGGAAATAGGCGACGAAAGCTATTGGCAAGGCGGCCGTCACCGCGCCGATATAAGGAATAATTACCGACAACCCCACCAATACACTCAGCAGCATAGAAAACTGCAAACCCATAAGGGAGAAGGTGATGAAACTCACCATCCAGACAATCAGGATCTCAAGAAATTTACCCCGCACATAATTGCCGATTTGAAAATCCACCTCATGCCACACTTGAGCGGCGAGTTTCCGCTCCCGTGGAAGATATTGCTTGAACCAACCGATAAGCCGAACCTTATCCTTGAGGAAGAAAAATACCAGCAAGGGCATAATGACGAGATACACCCCAAGGGTAATCAGACTCATCACTGAAGCTAAGGACAAAGAAAGGACTTTTTGGCCTAATTGGGCAAGCTCAGAGCGAATTGCGCTCATCAAGTCATAAACCTGCTCTTCGGAAAATAAATTCGGATAATGTTCCGGTAGGCTCAACAAAAGTTCCTGCCCCCGGGCAATCATCGTCGGTAGCTGCTGGAAAAACTGGGTTAGCTGCTGTGAGAGCAAGGGGAGTAGACCGAATATCACGGAAAACAAAGCGGCCATAAAGGTAACAAACACCAAGGTTACAGCTAACCAGCGAGGACAGTGCCACCGCTCCATATATCCCACGATTCCCTCTAGCAGATAGGCAATCACTAGGCTCGCAAGCACCGGCGCCAACATGCGCCCCATAAGGACCACAGTGACAAAACCGGCAGCCAGCAAAATAGCCAGACCCGCTACCTGGGGATCGGCAAAATGACGCTGAAACCAATCGCGAATAAGGCGCATATCAACAATAAAAAATCAAATAAAGATCAAGAATAGGACAGTAGCGGTGCCGGGTGAGGGATTTGAACCCCCGACCTTCGGTTTACAAAACCGCTGCACTACCACTGTGCTAACCCGGCTATGATTACTAAAGAGAGGTGACTAGTTCAAAGGAGGGTAAAATAATTCTACCATTTTAAAAAAATTTATTGAGTTGCGCAATCGACATCTGCTTCCCGCCTTACTTTTGAAGTATCCCTAGCCACTCGCGCAAGACCCCACAACACGAGATCTGGAAGGTGTTCATATTTATCCCGCAACAATGGCAACATTCGAGGAGCATCCCCGCCCGTGATAACGCGCTTGAGATCCCCTCTCACTTCGGCCGCCACATCGATGCTAACACGGTCAATAAAGGCAATAGCCGCATACAATGCGCCCGCATTCACTGCAGTACTAGTCGTACTGGCAAGGAGCGAGTACTCCAATGTTTCGGCAGTTTCATCAATTCCTGCAGTATTATCTGCCAGCAATTTAGGCATCATGGTCAGACCGGGGACAATCAACCCTCCTAGATGTTTACCATCAGTGGCAAGCACGTCAATAGTAATTGCGGTGCCACAATCAACAATAACTATTGCTCCCTTATGAGCGCTACCCCGATAACGCTGACGCACAGCCACTAGCTCTAACCAACGATCTATCCCCAAGGTCTCAGGCTTTGAGTAGGCGTTGCGTATCCCATAACCATTACTACGTGAGGTCAAAAATTCAGGCACGACTTGCCATTGATTTTGCGACCATTCTTTCAGTTGTTCTGCAACTTTTGGTCCTCCAACATTAGCGACCACAACCCGGTTGACACCTTCAAGACCTTTCCAAGCTTTAGAAAGAACCCGCTTGATACCGGTCTTGCCCCGTACCATAGCCTTAACATCAGCAGGCTTACCGCCATCCAACCGAGCCCATTTAATCCGGCTATTGCCAATATCCACTAATAAAATCACTTGACTGGCCTCAAGCTCACTTCACCACAGAGGTAGCATGACATCCCCTCTTCTCCTCGCAACAACAATCCCCCCTTCTCATCAATACCCCATGCGATACCGCTGATTACTCTATTACCCATGTATAAATAGACTTCACGCTGATAACAGACGTCCCATTTACGCCAGTCCTCAAGACAATCACCTAGCCCCTGACTCTCGAAATTACACATCACTAACAAGAGATGATGGATCAGTCGCCCAACCAATTGGTTACGATCTATAGGCTGGTCTGGGAGGGCTTCCCGTAAATCAGCACAAGGTTGATCTAACCGTTCTCGATAGAAAACGGGCATATCCACATTGATCCCTACCCCTATTACTGCACCTGTGATCTCCCCCTTGGGTAACAACTCCACCAGAATACCACCCAATTTCCGATCATCCCAAACCACATCATTAGGCCATTTAAGGCCAGCTGTAGTGAGGCCTTGGTTTTCCAAGGCACGCAACACAGCCACTCCAGCAGCCACACTCAGACCGGATAGAAACTGTGGGCCTTTAGAAAAGTGCCATAGCAACGAAAGATAAATATTACCACTTGGAGGTGATATCCAGGGACGTTCATGCCGTCCTTTACCCGCTGATTGGGTCTCGGCTAAACAGACCCCCCCCCTATTAGTGCCCGCCTTCGCTCGAGCTAATAGATAATGATTAGTCGAATCCAATTCTGTGTGAATCTCTAACCGTGACAGCCATTTTAGGCTATCCTCCCCCATGGCTGCCCGGATAAATTGCGGTTTAAGAGGAATGATACCCGCTTGCAAGAGATTCCCTTGGCTCCTTAACAGCAAAACACAAAGCGCATTTTGACACAGCCTACATCCAAGCTAAAGTCAAGCTAACCCTTCACTGGATTGGCGCCAATGCGGTCGCTGTTTCCGCTAGCCGCCGCCCTAGCGCTCGACATAAAATAGCCTCATTCTCACTCAACGGCAATTCATTATCTGCACCGGCAACATGGCTAGCACCATAGGGCGTGCCCCCATCTTTAGTATTCATCAGTGCTGGCTCGGTATAGGGCAGTCCTAATAACAGCATGCCATGATGAAGCAAGGGAATCATCATGGATAACAAGGTGGATTCTTGCCCACCATGAAAACTAGAAGTTGAGGTAAAAACGGCAGCAGGCTTGCCTGCCAAAGCCCCTGAAAGCCATAATGAGCTGGTACTATCAAGAAAATATTTAAGAGGAGCTGCCATATTCCCAAACCGGGTTGGACTCCCCAAAGCTAGCCCTGCGCACTCACGCAAGTCATCTAGAGTCGCATAAGGGTGACCGCTCGAGGGTATCGTATCTTCTACTGCCTCACAGACAGTAGAGACCGCCGGCACCGTTCGCAATCGCGGCTCCATACCCTCCACTTCCCCCACTCCCCGAGCTACCCGCTCAGCCATTGCTGCCACATTACCATAGCGGCTGTAATAAAGGATAAGAATTTCAGGCATGTACTACACCACCTTTAAAGGATCTCAAGTACTTTCTCTGGCGGCCGTCCAATTGCCGCCTTACCATGGGCTAACACGATAGGCCGTTCAATAAGAATGGGGTGGGCACACATGGCCGCAATAAGTTGCTCCTGGGAAAGATTCGGAGCATCAAGTCCGTTATCTTGGTATTCAGGCTCCTTCTGGCGCATTAAATCCCTTGGGTTTTTACCTAACAACCGGAGAATTTCCGATAATTGTTCTGGCGTTGGAGGCGTTTTAAGGTATTCAATTACCACCGGTTCTATGCCTCGTTCCCGAAGCAATTGCAGCGTCTGTCGGGACTTACTGCACCGAGAATTATGATAGATAGTGACCTGAGACATCGTATTCTCCCTATCTCTATTATCGATCGAAGCTAAACTCGGCCATGGCTCCAGATTAAACTGCAAATATTTTATTCAATCCTAGAGGCTATCGTTATCCATAATGGCTGCTTTGCTTCAGGTTAAATGTCCACAATAAAGGGTTTGACAGTTCCCCACCGTTTGCAACTTGGGCATTGCCAATAACAATATTTGCCACTAAACCCGCAAAAGCAACAAACATAATTCGATTTGGCTTTTAGCAAATGACGGGTTACTTCTTCTATCAAAGACCAAGGTTCTAAGACAGCCTTAATATCTTTTGGCATCCCCAAAGCCAGCAATTGCTGGAGACCTTCAACAGAAGGATGCCTCCTAAGCTGCTCAATTAAGAAGCGGCGGGACTTCTCCTGCTCCCCCTGTCGTTGAAGGTATGCCGCCCGAGCTAAAATTAACGGCGTACTCCCTGGATGGCGCGCTAATGCCTCAGATAACCAGGAAAAAAATTTACCTTGACGGCCAAGGCATTGGTAGCACTCCGAAAGGGGTTTTAATATCTCTGACAAATAGTCTGAATCTTGGCTTTCTACCCGCCGCAAGCAGACAATAGCCATCTTATAATCGCCTTGCTCCATTGCCAAACGAGCCTGTAGCAGGGTAGCACGAACACAGCGCCAATCTGAAGCCAAGGCTTGCTTGATAAATTGAGTCGCTTCCATTATTTGTTTCTGAGCCCATCGCTGCTCAGCAAGTTCACAATAAAAATGAGCGATCATGGACTCCGTAGCCTCACCACTTTCCTCATGGAGTTTTTGAGCGATGGCAATGGCCTGGTGCCAGTCCTTTTCCTGCTGATAAATATCAAGCAACTGGTGTAAAGCAATGCTTATGTGGCTTTTTCGCTTAAGGGCCTCAAGAAACAGACTCTCAGCTCGATCTAACATTCCCGCACGCATATAATCCAACCCTAACTCCAAAAGGGCTTGTTCTCTCTGCGAATTGTTTAAATAAGGCCGCTCAACAAGATTTTGGTGAACCCGAATTGCCCGGCCAACCTCCCCCCGGCGACGAAACAGATTACCTAGAGCCAAATGGGGCTCTATCGTATCACTATCCACCTCTAAAACATCAAGCAAAGTGTCAATGGCCTTATCAGGTTGCTCATTTAGCAGGTAGTTCAAGCCAGCAAAATAGGCAGAGTTTAGTTGGGAATGGCTGTTCCTATTTGCTGCTTCTGCACTACGCTTACCCGCTAGCCATCCCGAGGCTGCTGCCACGGGCAAAAGGAGCAACAACCACTCGACCACGTTTATTGCTCATGCTTAACAGTAATCGCCCTTAGGTTGGCATTCTCTTTCTCAACCCACTTAATTGATTTACGCAGCCTCCCATTCTCACGCTTCAACTTCATGATGGTACCTAAGCTCGCGAACATGCCGAGTATCGCTCCTACCATTAGAATAAGCGCTAGAAGCAAAGACAAGGGAACATGCAGCTGACCAAAATGATAATCAATCATGACCGGCTCAGCATGACGCCCTGCAAAGGTAAGCCCTAGGACAAAAACCACAATAAAAATTAAGAAATAAAAAAGTCTTCGCATGCCTCCTCCACATAGACACTATGGCCCAAGCCATACATCATACCTGAATTCTTTAATAAACTGCGCAATGTTTTGGTCTCGTCAGGGTCGGAAATTGAGATTAAAATATTGATGTTATCGTTGAGTACAAGCAACACTATAAAATTCTTTACTAATCTTTAGTGAATCTCAGAACACGGACACGAAATGCTGTGCTGAGAGGAGAGAGTCCTTATGACATTTGTGGTAACTGAAAACTGCATCAAATGCAAATATACCGACTGCGTTGAAGTCTGCCCCGTCGACTGCTTCCATGAAGGCCCTAATTTTCTGGTCATTGATCCAGAGGAATGCATTGATTGCACGTTATGCGAACCGGAATGTCCGGCCGAGGCCATCTTCTCCGAAGATGATTTGCCTGAAGAACATCGAAATTATCTAAAACTCAATGCCGAGTTAGCAAAAAGTTGGCCAGTCATTACCGAAAGCAAGGAACCCCCATCTGATGCGGACCAATGGGATCGTATAAAGAATGGAGAGGTTGAAGACAAACTGCAATACTTAGAGAAGTAGTGTTGAACTCCCATTAAGGGATTCTCCCTATGTCATCCACTGAATACTGAGGTTACCATAAGAAGAAATCATAAACCGTTTCTATACATCCAATGAAGGTGATGCTGTCAATTCAATATCAGGCTGTTAGATCACCACTAGCAGCGGCATGAATGATAGCTAAGGATATGTAAACGGCTTCTTGTAATTTTTCTCAGTTAGGGACGGGCTCGTTGTCTACACATGGTATTAACCTTCAAAAAATGTGGGCACCGGGCACGTCCGCAGTGAAATAGGGGGAAACGCCTTGTCTACAAGCAAATCCGAGACATTATTGCTGGAGCCTGCACCCCAGCAGTTACCCATCGATCCTGAAGACGTGCAGGAAAGCTCATCCTTCAACGATCAAGAGCTTGATGCTACACGCCTCTATTTAAGTGAAATTGGCTTCGCACCTTTGCTGACAGCAGAAGAAGAAGTCTACCATGCGCGCCTTGCTCAAAGAGGAGATTCCGCTGGGCGTAAGCGCATGATTGAGAGCAATCTGCGACTTGTCGTTAAGATTGCAAGGCGCTACATGAACCGAGGATTAGCACTCCTTGATTTAATCGAAGAAGGCAACTTAGGCTTAATTCACGCGGTCGAGAAATTTGATCCAGAGATGGGCTTTCGCTTCTCTACTTATGCCACTTGGTGGATACGGCAAACTATTGAACGGGCGCTCATGAATCAAACCCGCACCGTGCGTTTGCCCGTCCATGTAGTAAAGGAAATCAAGAGTTATCAGCGGGTAGCCAGTAAACTCGCGCAAGAATTAGAGCATGATCCGACCTTCGAAGAGCTAGCCCAGCAATTAGATAAGTCCGTCGAAGAAATTAAGCGCATGTGGAGCCTTAAAGACAATATTGCTTCGATGGATACAGGTTACCGAAGTGACCAAGAAAAGACCTTGCTCGATACCTTACCCGATGAGGGAACACCTGACCCGACCACTTTACTGCAAAATGACGATATGCAGTCCCGCCTTGAATTATGGTTGAGCCAACTCAATGACAAACAGCGAGAAGTCGTTGTTCGACGCTTTGGTCTCCAAGGTTACGAGTCACAAACCTTGGAACAGGTGGGTCAAGCCATTGGCGTGACTCGAGAGCGGGTTCGCCAGATTCAGCTCGAAGCCCTCAAACGACTGCGCCGTATCATGGCTAAAGAAGGGATTTCAGTCGAGGTCTTATTCAAATAAATCGATCTAGAGCAACTTAACCATTAGTAATCATTAATAGCGCTGCAATTACCCGGCGCCCTTCACCGACAAGGATATTATAAGTCCGACAAGCGGCTGCAGTATCCATGAACTCCACTCCTACCTGGTGCCTTAATAAAGGCTCTACCAGGTAGGAGGCAGGGAAGCGCAACCGTTCCCCCGTCCCGACCACCACCACTTCTGGTTTCAGCTCTAGGAGAGATTGAAAATGGGACTTTTCTAGCTCAGAAAAGGAGGCGGGAGGCCATTTCTGCAATTGGCCCGGCAAAACCACAACACTCTGGGATACCTTTTGCCGCCCCTCATTCGGATTTAACCCTTCTTTCAAAAGTTCAGCATCTTCTTCAAGGTAGGTCGGTATGCTAAACTCCACATACCCAAGACCGTAGGCGCTTACCGTATAAACATCTAGCCTCTCATCCAGACTAAACTTCATAAGCGGTTGCTAATATCTCTCCTAAGTTACTGAATCTACCAAAACCAAAACTAAGCATGAGCGCTACGATCCACCCGCTCTCTTAACTCTTTACCCGGTTTGAAGTGCGGAACATATTTAGAGGGCAATGGCACAGCATCACCAGTCTTTGGGTTGCGCCCGGTCCGCGGTGGGCGATAATGCAATGAGAAACTTCCAAACCCCCGTATCTCAATGCGCTCACCTTGCGCTAAAGCCTGGCTCATCGACTCTAGCAGTGTCTTAACCGCTAGCTCTACATCACGATAAGACAAAAGCGCCTGACGCTGGGCGAGTCTTTCAATTAACTCCGACTTGGTCATAATACTACACTCCCAAAGCCACACCAGGACCGGATGCAACCACAATTAACCTTAGCAAAAAAATCCGCTAACTTTCCTCTTCTTGCCTTTCCATCTGCTCCTTCAGGATATCCCCCAATGTTGTTGAAGCAGCGGCACTCGTTCCTGAGTATTCCTTAATAGCTTCCGCCTCTTCCTCTTCATCCTTAGCGCGAATAGAGATAGTAATCACTCGATTCTTACGATCGATACCGGTAAATTTAGCCTCTATTTCGTCACCAACATTAAGAAAATTACGGGCATCATCTATTCGCTCACGAGAAATCTCCGAAGCCCGCAACTGCCCTTCTACACCCTCAGCCAGCTCAACAACCACGCCCTTAGCATCAACCGCCTTGACAGTTCCTTTGACTATACTGCCTTTAGAACGGGCAGCAATATAGCTGGAAAAGGGATCCTCTTCGAGCTGCTTGACTCCCAGAGAAATACGCTCCCTCTCCGGATCAATAGCGAGAACCACCGCTTCAACTTGATCGCCCTTCTTATAATTACGGATTGTCTCCTCACCAGAGGCCGACCAGGAAATATCCGAGAGGTGAACCAGGCCATCAATGCCGCCTTCCAAACCGACAAAAATACCAAAATCAGTAATGGATTTGATCTCACCAACGACGTGATCACCTTTATTATATTTCTGGGCAAACTCCTCCCAAGGGTTAGGCTGACATTGTTTCATCCCCAAGGAAATACGGCGGCGCTCTTCATCAATGTCGAGCACCATCACCTCAACTTCATCGCCCACTTGAACGAGCTTTGAGGGGTGAATATTTTTATTGGTCCAATCCATCTCAGACATGTGGACCAACCCCTCTACTCCCTCTTCAATCTCCACAAAACAGCCATAATCTGTCACATTGGTGACTTTGCCAAAGAGGCGGGTATTGTCAGGATAGCGCCGCGCCAAATCTTTCCAAGGATCTTCTCCCATCTGTTTGAGGCCGAGGGAGACACGCTGACGTTCTTTATCAAATTTGAGCACCTGAACGGTGATCTCGTCGCCAATATTAACGACTTCAGAAGGATGCTTGATCCGTTTCCAGGACATATCCGTAATATGGAGTAGCCCATCTAACCCCCCCAAGTCCACGAAGGCACCATAATCAGTCAGATTCTTGACGATACCCTTGACTGTCTTACCTTCCTCCAAACTAGAGAGTAGGGCCTCTCGTTCTGCGCTGTACTCAGCTTCCATTACCGCTCGGCGAGAAACTACAATATTATTGCGCCGACGATCCAACTTGATAAGCTTAAATTCAAGCTCTTTGCCCTCAAGATAGGCAGTATCGCGCACCGGACGGACATCGACCAACGATCCCGGCAAGAATGCCCGGACACCGTTTAAATCTACCGTGAAACCCCCTTTGACCTTGCCAGTGAGCATCCCTGTGACGGTCTCAGCGGCTTCAAAGGCCTTCTCAAGGTCGTTCCAAACCCGAGCTGCTTTGGCCTTTTCATGGGAAAGGCGGGTCTCACCAAAACCGTCCTCAACAGACTCTAAGGCGACCTCGACTAAATCACCCTCAGAGATACTCAGATCTCCCTTCTCGTCGCGGAATTGCTCAACAGGGATAACCCCCTCCGACTTAAATCCGGCGTTGACAATCACCACGTCGGGACGAATTTCCATGACGGTCCCCGTCACAATAGAGCCCGGCGCCATCGGCGTATTCGCCTGGCTTTTTTCAAACAACTCTGCAAAGCTTTCGCCCATTGACTCACCAAAACCCTTGGTTAGCAGATATCCCTACCAACCAGTTAATACCCCGCAACTTGCGGAGCAATTGTCTATCTTGGCCCGTGGCATAAAATACCTCGGACAACCCTAATTACATAACTTGTTCGGCAACCACAATAGCACTTGCTGGAATACATCCCTAATAGCAAGCTTGGTAGAATCCAGCATTATAGCATCATCAGCCGGCTTAAGCGGTGCAGCATTACGTTCACAGTCGCGTACATCCCGCTCAGCAATTTCTTTCTCTAAGCAATTCAGATTAGCATCTACACCTTTTTCCTTCAACTGGTTATAACGTCTCCGGGCACGTTCTTGCGGGCTCGCAGTAAGAAAAATTTTCAACGTTGCCTCTGGAAACACCACTGTCCCCATATCCCGCCCATCAGTAACTAATCCTGGGGCTTTGCGAAAAGCCCGTTGCCGCCTCAGCAAAGCTTCTCGGACTTCAGGCAAAGCAGCAATCTTTGAAGCAGCATTACCGCAGTCCTCGCTGCGGATAGCGTCACTCACATCAAGGCCTTCTAGAAACACTCGTGCCGAAGCGCCCTCTGGTGCCGAGACAAACCGGACATCCAAATGCTGGGCCAAAGTTTTTAGCCTTTTAGGATCATTTGGTGTAATGCCGTGCTTGCTCGCTGCTAAAGCCAAAACACGGTATATAGCACCACTATCCAAATAGTGCCATCCTAAATGCTGAGCCAATTGCTGCGCCAAAGTGCCCTTCCCTGAACCACTAGGCCCATCTATTGTAATTACAGGGATTTCTTTACCCTCCCCCATGTTCATGGCCCCTAAGGCGAGAAGCGCCAAAAAAGTAAGCCGCGTAGATAGTCATTGCCGGAATCCCGTCACCTTTTATCGCCCATAGTTCACTTAACATGGGCCTTAGGAACTGACTTTAGCAACCAGCCTTGTAATGCCTCGATTGAATCGACACAATCAATGGGATTACAGCGTTGCAAGCGGATTTTTTCGTGAACGCCATAACTCACAGCCAAAGCATCGGTCCCTGCGTATTTCGCCATAAGCATGTCATATTCAGTGTCGCCAACCATCAGGGTTTCCCTAGCTGTGACCTTTGCCTGGGCCATAATCTCCACTAGCATGCGAGGGTGGGGTTTTGACGCTGTTTCATCAGCACAGCGACTGGTACAAAAATAATGGGCAACACCAACCTCAGGTAATACCCGATCTAAGCCGATACGCCCCTTGCCGGTAGCAATGGCCATTAAATACCCCTGCTCCTGCAATTTTTCCAATAACAGTTCCACCCCCTCGAAGAGTTGGCTAGGGGTTGGATCCGCATTCAGATAATAGTGGCGATAGCGCTCGACCAAGGCGCTTTTTATTAATCGGTCACCCTCCGGATAAAGCGTGGCTAAAGCCTCTTGTAAGCCTAAGCCAATCACATTCCGTAAAGCCTCATTCTCACGAGGGAGAAGGTTAAGATCACGGATGGCCGCGCGCATGCTCGCGACGATACGGGCTTCCGAATCCATTAAGGTTCCGTCCCAATCAAAAACTATCAATTTGTAAGGTAACATGAAAGTTGAATGCTTAATTTATTCAGTGCAGCGAATTGTCATGCCAGCACCTGAGGCTAGCTCCAAAAACCCTGGGAAAGAGGTCGCCACATTGGCACAATCGTGAATAGTCACTGTTTTCTTAGCAGCCAAGCCAGCCATAGCAAAGGCCATCGCACAGCGGTGATCACCGTGGCTATGGACTTCTCCCCCTTGCAGCGCCCCTCCTTGGATAATAATTCCGTCCGGTGCCGGCTGGGCAGAAATCCCCAACGCTTGCAGGCCATCAGCCATAACTTGAATACGGTCGCTTTCCTTGACTCGCAGTTCCTCAGCGCCCGTCAACACAGTCTCACCCTCGGCACAGGCAGCAGCGACAAACAAGGCCGGGAATTCATCGATTGCTAGGGGGACGAGATCTTCAGGAATATTAATTCCCCGCAACCGACTGGCACGGACGCGGATCGTCGCTACCGGCTCGCCACCGACGATCCCGGTTTCCTCTATTTCAATTTGCGCGCCCATACGCCGAAGGATATCAATGATCCCTGTCCGGGTTGGGTTGATCCCCACATGCTCCAGCAAAATGTTTGAATCTTGACTAATCGCGGCGCCCACCATAAAAAAGGCTGCCGAAGAAATATCGGCGGGAACCTCAACTGCAGTACCCCGCAATACTCCTGCCCCGTTGACGCAAACTTTTGCCCCCTCTCGCTCTACTGGATAGCCAAAGCCCATTAACATTCGCTCGGTGTGATCCCGGGTCGGAGCAGGCTCAATGACAGAAGTGGGTCCAGTAGCGTAAAGGCCGGCCAATAACAAGCTGGATTTCACCTGGGCACTAGCCACCGGCATGGCATATTCAATCCCCTGCAGAGACTGCCCACCATGAATGTGCAAGGGAGGGGTACCTTGGGCCGCCGCTTCAATCAAGGCCCCCATCCGGGTCAAAGGATCACAGACTCGCCGCATAGGGCGGCGGGAAAGAGATTGGTCCCCCACCAGGGTGACATCAAAGGGTTGCCCAGCAAAAAGACCGGCAAGCAACCGCATTGAAGTTCCCGAATTACCTAGATAGAGGGGTTTCTCCGGCGCCTGCAGCCCCTGCAACCCTACCCCATGGACTTTGACCCGCCCTCCCTCAGGCCCCTCTATATTGACTCCCAGAGCCCGAAAGGCCTGGAGGGTTGCCAGGGTATCTTCCCCTTCCAGAAAACCTGTAATTTCAGTGATGCCCTCGGCCAAAGCGGCAAAAATAATGGCCCGATGGGAGATGGATTTATCTCCCGGAACCCGCAACCGACCCGCCAGAGAACCCCCAGGCTCAACAATGAAGGCGATAGAATCTTGTGATAATTCGATAGACTGCATGCTATTGTCCCTGCATCCCATAATACTCTCCCTCAAGCGTTATAATGGGTATCTCGAGCAGCCTTGGCCCGGGCGAAGATCTCTGCCAGCTTGCCTCCGTCACCATGGCGAAGGGCCTCGCCTACAGTGTGAAGTTCAGCCTCAAAGTGATCCAAAAGCGCGAGCAAAGGCTCCCGGTTGGCAAGACAAATATCCCGCCATACGGTAGGATCGCTAGAGGCAATGCGAGAAAAATCCCGAAACCCCCCAGCGGCAAACTGTAAAGTGTCTTGCGGTTCCCCTACCTTAGCTAGCAGGTCCACTAGGACAAAAGCTAATACATGGGGAAGATGACTAACCCCTGCCAACACTTGATCATGATAAGCACTACTGATTTCAACGACCTCAGCGCCGGCCTGATGCCACATCCTCCTGACCGTCTCCACCGCCCCAGGGCGATTCTCAGGTAAAGGAGTAAGAATCACCTTATGGAGACAAAATAGGTCGGAAAAAGCGGCCTCCGGACCACTTTTTTCTGTGCCAGCGATAGGATGGCCTGGCACAAAGTCCACAATTCGTGTCCCTAATTCAGCACGGGCGGCTGTGACCACGCTACCCTTGACGCTACCCACATCAGTCACCACCATCTCTGGTTTCAAGTGGGGAGCCATTTGTTGAAATAGTCCCTCCATGCCCCCCAGTGGCACAGCCAAAACGACCACCTCTGCCCCCCTGAGTGCCTCTGCAAGACAAACTTCAGCCCGGTCGATGATACCCAAGGAAAGCGCCTTAGCTCTATAAAGTGGGTCCTTTTCATAGCCAATCACTTCGCTTACTGCCCCTGAGCGCTTAAGGGCTAAGGCCAAAGACCCCCCAATCAATCCGACCCCAAGAACGCAGAGACGTTGGATCACCGGGGCTCCTTGAGAATGGCCTCAAGGGCTTGAATAAAACGCGCGTTTTCCGCCTCTTGCCCCACCGTTACCCGCAAGTGCCCCGGTAGGCCATATCCTGCCATGGGCCTGACAATTACCCCCTGCCCCAGGAGGGCTTCATAAACCTTCTCCCCCGGTTGACCCACATCGACGGTTACGAAATTGCTCACCGAAGGAATATACTCTAAGTTCAAAGCCTTAAATGCCGCCGTTAACTGTGCCATTCCAGCACGATTCGCCTCCCGGCTGCGCTGTAAATGTCCTTGGTCCTGCACTGCGGCAGTGGCCGCAGCCAAAGCTAAGCTGTTGACATTAAAGGGAGGTCGAACCCTATTCATCAAATCGGCTAAATCCCGGTGAGACACCCCATAACCAATGCGCAAACCGGCCAAGCCATAAGCCTTAGAGAAGGTACGAGTCACCATCAAATTAGGATAACGGTTAAGCCAGGCCAAGGAGTGGGGATATTGAGCCTCATCCACATAGTCATAATAGGCCTCATCCAGCACCACCAGGACGTGCTCCGGCATGGCAGCGAGAAAAGCTTCCAGCTCATCAGACCGCGACCAAGTACCGGTAGGATTATTAGGATTGGCAATATAAACCAACCGTGTCCGTTCATTGACTACTTTGGCCATGGCCTCTAGATCATGACCAAAATTCTTTGCCGGCACAGCCTGCCCCCTTGCTCCCAGAACTTGAGTCAACAAAGGATAGAGCGCAAAGCAATATTGAGAATAGACCACTTCATGCTCAGGGGACACCAGCACCCGAGCCACAAACTCCAATAAGTCGCTGGAGCCATTGCCTAGAGTAATCTGATCCGCTGAAACCCCCAAGTGTTGGGAAAGAGCAGCCTTAAGGGCAAAACCATTGCCATCGGGATAACGGGCGCTCTCCCCAAGTATCTTAGAAGCTGCTTCCATTGCCAAAGGGCTAGGACCCAGCGGGTTCTCATTGGAGGCCAACTTAACTGCACCCCGCACCCCATACTCCCGTTCCAACTCTTCAATGGGTTTACCCGGCTGGTAAGGAGTCAGTCCTCGTACTCCAGCCAGCGCAAGCTGGTAAAATAAGCTTTCAGTCATAAACTGTGATACCTTCAAATATTTATATGACTGCCCGCGGGTAGGAACCTAGTAACTTGAGAAAGGAGGCCTGGTCTTTAAGAGTGGCCAGAGCGGTGGCGACTTTGGGATCCTCCATGTGCCCTTCCACATCAATAAAGAACACATACTCCCAAAGCTTGCGCCGTGAAGGGCGAGATTCCAGTCGGGTCATACTAATCTCGTTATCTGCCAAAGGGCGTAGCAAATCATACAGCAAACCAGAGCGGTTCGGTCCCGAGAGCAGCAAAGAGGTCTTATCATTTCCACTGGGGACCACCGCTTGGGAACCAATCACCAGAAAACGGGTGGTGTTTCCTGGCTCATCTTCAATATTGGTCGCCAAAGCCTGGAGCCCATAGATTTCGCGGGCCCGGTCGCTAGCGATGGCAGCGCAGCCGGATTCATTCCCCGCCCGCCGTGCAGCTTCTGCATTGCTGCCCACTGGAATGCGCTCACATCCTGCCAGATGAGCATCTAACCACTCTCGACACTGGGCCAGTGTTTGCTGGTGGGCATATAACCGGCTCACTTCAGTAAGGGCCTTGTTCCTGCTAAGCAGATGGTGGTGGATACGTAACTCCACCTCGCCACAAATCTGTAATGGCGAAATTAAAAATTGATCTAAGGTGTGGGTTACCGCCCCTTCCGTAGAGTTTTCTACCGGGACGACCCCATAGTGGGCTGTTCCTGCCTCCACTTCACGGAAAATTTCATCAATGGCGATAAGCGGCCGGGTTTTCACTGAGTGGCCAAAGTGCTTAAGCGCTGCGGCCTCAGTAAAAGTTCCCTCCGGACCCAGATACGCAATCATCAGGGGCGTTTCAAGGGCAAGGCAAGCCGACATAATCTCCCGAAACAGACGTGCCATTTCTTGGCCACTGAGCGGCCCCGGGTTGCGGGCGATAACACGCCGCAAAATTTCTGCTTCCCGCTCTGGGCGAAAACAATTTTCCCCTAAACCCGCGGCCTGTTTTATCTGTGCTGTCTGACGAGCAAGCTCGGCCCGCTCATTAAGAAGACGCTGAATTTGCTCGTCCAAAGCGTCTATGCGTGCCCGGACTTGCTGCAATTGTTGACTATCGTCCATGGTTGTTAAAAAGCTGATGATAGGACCTTAGAAAACCAAGAGGCACAAAATAAGTCCCGCTCAAAGTATTCCCCCTTGATTACAAGGCCCTTACCGATAGCACCCCCTGAATCGCTTTGATTCCCTCAATTAGATGCTTTGGGATAGGACGATCAACATCCACCAGTGTATAGGCCAGATCACGCCGCGACTTATTCAGCATATCGATGATATTGAGTCCCCCTTCAGCCAGATGGGTAGAGATTTGCGCGACCATGGTAGGGATATTGGCATTGGCAATAGCAAGCCGCCAGCCTTCTGTGCGAGGTAACATCGCCTCCGGAAAATTGACCGAATTTTGCACATTACCATTTTGCAGAAATTCACGAATCTGCTCCGCCACCATTACGGCACAATTCTCTTCAGCTTCATAAGTGGAAGCCCCAATATGGGGCAGAGCAATCACCTGGGGGTGCTCCTTCAAGCGATTACTAGGAAAGTCGCAAACGTAAGCCGCAATTTTACCTTCCGTTATGGCCTCAACCACAGCGCCTTCATCAACGATTTCCGCCCGTGCAAAGTTGAGAAGCCTCGCCCCTGGCTTCATGCTTCTTAACCGTTCCCGATTAATCAAACCTTGGGTGGCTTCCAATAAGGGAACGTGGAGGGAGAGGAAATCGGCTTGGGAGAGTAAATGGTCCAGGCTAGTGGCCTGTTCCACCTCCGCGGAAAGCGCCCAAGCCCGTTGTACCGTGATCTGAGGGTCATATCCTACCACCCGCATCCCCAGTGCCAAGGCGGCATTGGCTACCTGAACACCAATTGCTCCTAGACCAACAATGCCCAAGGTCCGCCCCGGTAACTCGATCCCCACAAAGCGTTTTTTTTGGGCCTCAACTTGCCGGTGAATCTCTTCATCGGTTCCGGTTAAGGCGCCAGCAGCTTCCCAGGCCTGACAAACATTCCGGGCGGCCAACAAGAGACCCGCTAGCACCACCTCTTTGACCGCATTGGCATTGGCACCGGGGGCATTGAACACCGCCACACCCCGCTCACTCAAGTGCGTCACAGGAATATTATTAACCCCGACACCGGCACGCCCAACCGCCTTTAGGGTGGGCGGAATAGTCATCTTGTGCATATTATGGGAACGCACCAGGATCGCATCTGGATGCTGAATCTCAGAGGCCACTTCGTACTGATCCCGCGGCAAACGTTCCAAACCTACAATGGAAATATTATTCAATGTGAGTACTTTATACATGCAGCTATCCGCTACCCCCTAATTTTAATGAATAGGGCAACAACCCCGGCTCAAACATTCATTTTATGTCCGGGTACGTTCAAATTCTTTCATAAATTCTACTAAAGCTTCGACTCCTTCTTGGGGCATGGCATTGTAGATGCTAGCACGCATTCCCCCAACCGAGCGGTGCCCCTTAAGATTGGTCAATCCGGCTTTTTCCGCTTGCTGGAGAAAAACCCCATCAAGCCCCTGTTCAGACAGAATAAAAGGGATATTCATTCGGGAGCGGGAGGCTCGTTCTACCGGGTTGTAGTAAAAGTCACTGTTATCGATGAAACGGTAAAGCGTATCCGCTTTAGCCCGGTTCACCTCCGCTATAGCAGTCAACCCCCCTTTCCGCTTTAACCAGCCAAAGACCAATCCGGCTATATACCAGGCATAAGTGGGAGGCGTGTTGTACATGGAGTTATGGTCCCTATGTATTTGGTAGTCAAACATGGTAGGGGCACTCTTGAGGGGCTGCCCTATCAAGTCATCCCGCACTATCACCACAGTGAGACCAGCGCAGCCGATATTCTTTTGCGCCCCTGCATAAATTACTCCAAAGCGACTGACATCTACAGGACGTGATAAAAGGGTAGAAGACATATCGGCCACCAGAGGTACTTCTCCCGTGTCGGGGATCCAATGAAACTCTACCCCAGCGATGGTTTCATTAGGCGTATAGTGAACATAAGCCGCACCTGGATCCAGATGCCACTCCTGATGGGGAGGAATATGCTGAAATCCATTTTCCTCGGAGCTGGCCGCTAAATTGATCTCGCAAAACCGACGACCTTCAGCAATGGCCTTTTTGGACCAATGTCCCGTACAGACATAATCAGCCTTTTGGTTGCCCTGTAACAGGTTGATGGGCACCATGGCAAACTGACTGGTCGCTCCCCCCTGAAGAAACAAAACTTGATAATTATCAGGAATAGCCAACAACTCCCGGAAATCGGCTTCGGCCTGCTTGGCAATGGACATAAATTGCTTGCCCCGGTGGCTCATTTCCATCACCGACATCCCGGTGCCTTGCCAATCAAGCATCTCATCCCGGGCCTGCTCCATGACCTCTTCTGGCAGAATGGCCGGCCCAGCGCTGAAATTGTAGACCCGAGTCATGTTCTTACCCTCTTTAATATCCCTTGCACACTGACCTCGCTATATTGCAGCTTCTCCATCCTCGACAATACGCTCAACACCCACTAACCGTTCACCTTCTAGGAGGTTAATCAGCTTGACGCCCTGGGTATTACGCCCCATAAGAGAAATATCACACACCGGGGTACGGATGAGCGTACCTCGATTGGTAATCAAAACGATTTCATCCTCTTCTTCCACTTGTACCGCCCCCACCACTTGACCATTCCGCGGGGTCGTCTGAATAGAGATGATCCCTTGCCCCCCTCGGCCCTGGAGACGATACTCAGCAATAGATGTGCGCTTGCCATATCCCAACTCGGTTGCCGTTAAAATGGTACCACTCCCCGCAATGATAAGGGCAATAACCCGGTGTTCTGGTGGCAGTTCCATACCCTTAACGCCGCGGGCAGTACGCCCCATAGGCCGCACATTCTGCTCTGAAAAACGAATCACTTTCCCCCCCGAGCTAAACAGCATGATTTCCTGCTCACCATCGGTAAGGTCTGCTCCAACCAACTGATCTCCCTCACGCAGTTCTAGGGCAATAATGCCACTGGGACGGGGCCGAGAAAATACGGCCAAGGAAGTTTTCTTGACTGCCCCCGAGGCCGTCACCATAAAGACGTATTTACCCTCCTCAAATTCCCGGATAGGCAACACCGTATTAATCCGTTCTCCTTCCTCCAAGGGCAGGAGATTGACGATGGGTTTACCTCGGGCTGTCCGCGTCCCCTGGGGCAGCTCATAGACTTTTTTCCAATACACTTTACCCCGGCTTGAGAAACATAACAGGGTATCATGGGTATTGGCGATAAAGAGCTTGTCAATAAAATCTTCTTCTTTCATAGCCGTAGCCGACTTACCCTTGCCCCCTCGCTTCTGGGAACGGTAAGCATCTAAGGCCTGGTATTTGGCATAACCACTATGGGAGAGCGTCACCACCACATTTTCTTCTTGAATGAGATCTTCCAAACGAAGATCCACGTGATTATACTGAATTTCAGTACGGCGCTGTTCGCCATACTGCTGGCGCATCTCCACTAATTCTTCCCGGATGACCGCCATGAGCCGTTCTGGATTGGCTAAAATTTCCAGCAATTCCGAGATAAGCTCTATGACCTGCTGGTATTCATCAATGATTTTGCCCTGCTCAAGACCGGTTAAACGGTGAAGGCGCATATCAAGAATGGCTTGGGCTTGAGCAGGGGACAGCCGATAGCCCTCCTCTTGCAGCCCATAGGCGGCGTCTAAGCCCTCAGGACGGGAGGATTCAGCTCCCGCCCGTTGTAACATATCGATCACAACACCTGGCGGCCAGGTGTGTGCTATCAAAGCATCACGGGCCTCAGAAGGACTTGAGGAGGCCTTAATGAGGGCAATCACTGGATCAATGTTGGTCAAGGCAATGGCGAGTCCTTCCAGAACATGGGCCCGCTCCCTTGCTTTGCGCAGCTCAAACACCGTGCGCCGAGTTACCACCTCCTGGCGGTGTCGCAAAAAGGCCTCTAAAGCCAGCTTCAGGTTAAGCACCTGGGGCTGACCATCCACTAAGGCCACCATATTAATGCCAAAGACAGTTTGCAATTGGGTATGGAGATAAAGATGATTCAACACCACTTCGGGCATTTCATTGCGGCGCAATTCCACCACCATACGCATGCCCTCTTTGTCTGATTCATCCCGCAGCCCCACAATACCCTCGATCTTCTTTTCCTTGACCAGCTCGCCAATTTTTTCCAGCAAGCGAGCCTTATTGACCATATAGGGCAACTCAGTGACGATGATGCTTTGTCTGCCGCTGGCTTCATCGGTTTCTACATGGGTTCGGGCCCGCACGAAGATCCGCCCCCGTCCAGTCAGATAGGCTTCTTGGATGCCACGGCTACCGTTCACGATCCCTGCGGTGGGAAAGTCGGGCCCCGGAATGTGAGCCATCACCCCCGCAATATCCAAGGAGGGTTCATCAATAAGGGCGATACAGGCACTCAACACCTCACCCAAATTATGGGGTGGGATATTGGTCGCCATGCCCACGGCAATACCTGAAGAACCGTTCGCCAATAAGTTAGGGATGCGGGTAGGGAGAACAGCAGGTTCATACTCAGACTCGTCGTAATTGGGAACGAAATCGACGGTTTCTTTGTTAAGATCGGCTAACAACTCATGGGCGATCTTTGCCATGCGCACCTCGGTATAACGCATAGCAGCGGGAGGATCGCCGTCAATGGAGCCGAAATTTCCCTGGCCATCTACCAGCGGATAGCGCATGGAGAAAGGCTGGGCCATCCGCACGATGGCATCATAAACAGCCGCATCCCCATGGGGATGGTACTTACCAATGACATCACCCACCACTCGAGCAGATTTTTTGTAGGGCTTATTCCAATCATTGCCCAATTCTTGCATGGCATATAAGACTCGACGGTGCACGGGTTTCAAGCCGTCACGGGCATCTGGCAAAGCTCTACCTACGATAACGCTCATAGCGTAATCGAGGTATGACTGCTTCATTTCATCTTCGATATTAACTGGGAAGACTTCCTGAGCTATTTCATCCATCGTTGACTTTCAGTTTCCGTAGGATCCAACCAAAATTGGGGAGGGTGAAAGGTAAAAAAATTCTAAATTTTAGAGAATTTTACCATATTGCACTATAGAAATGCCGAAGAGTCTGGCAAAAGCAGGGACCTTTTCTATTCCTGCAAGGGACTATTGAATAATCGGCGTAAGTCGTTCTCAAAGTTCCACAAGATACTCTCTAAGCCCTTGTTCCACCCCTGAACAAGAGCTTGAGGGGTGACCTCGGAGATCTCCGATTCGGTTCGAAAGCCTGTTTGCAGCAACGACTTAGGGGGATCAACCTGGGGATTAATTAAAAAGAATTGAACTTCCAGCACAGCCCGTGGAGCCTTAGGATCACTAAAATCACCGTACAGGGCAGTCACCGCGCCTTCTAAAAGATGAGTCACCCGTAATCGGCTCTCTCCTTCCACCACCGCACCAAATAATCCTGAATGTCTGAGATAGTCACTCACCTGCTCGGTTACTAACACCTGGGGGGGAAGAAGAAAAGCTTGCTCCTCCTCAGCCGGATACCAAGAATCCGCCCCTCGATAGACCCAAACCCGGTCTCGATAGCGAGGGGTAATCCGAAATGGCACCACTTCTAACACCCGTTCCCGGGCTTGGGCTGAAGGCGGCTCCAGGGCCCGCTCGACCTCCAAGGTATAGCCTCTAGGTGAATCCTCTCCGCCAAAGCCAAAGAAAGTACACCCCCCAAGTACGAGGGCCAACACCCCCGCAACATAACCCAAAGGAACAGCGCCGGCCATAGGATTTAAAGCCGCTCTAGATAGCGGGGTAACTCACGTTCAAAATTGGGAAAATAATGGGAAATGACCGTGATGTCGAACTGCCTGAGAATGGCTTCTTTCGGTTCCCGTTCCAGCAAAAACTGGAAGGCGGCCTGAACACAATCCGAAGCGCTTACCTTAGCTCCAGTTAATTTTTGGTAAGTCCCTTGTGACAGAGTAACTTGATGGGTTGTCTTACCTGAACCCTCCGTCACGGTGACCGTAAAAGCGAGCGGATCACTTTCATTTGTCTGTTGAACCTTAATCATATAAAGTCCCTCCCTCATGGATTTCTAGGCTATTTAGGCGAAGTATTGATGGAACAGCTCAAAAGCAAAATCCGAGATATCCCTGATTTCCCCAAACCCGGTATCCTTTTTAAGGATATTACCCCCTTGGTCAGAGATCCTGCCGCTTTACGCTTAGCGGTGCACCAACTCTTCCATCCCTTTCTCGGTCAGGATATCACGGCAGTAGGCGGAATGGAGGCCCGGGGCTTTATCTTTGGAGCCCTAGTTGCCTGGGAATTAGGGGTAGGCTTTGTCCCCTTGCGCAAACCTGGCAAACTTCCCTATAACGTACAAAGCATTTCCTATCATTTGGAATATGGCTCTGCCAGCTTGGAAGCCCATACCGATTCCTTGGGTCCAGGGGACAAGGTCTTGCTGGTAGATGACCTACTGGCCACCGGCGGCACCGCCAAGGCTAGTTGCGATTTAGTGGAAAGTCTAGGGGCTACCATCGCGGCTTGTGCCTTTGTTATCGAACTAGACTTTCTCAAAGGGCGGGAAAAACTATCTAATTACACCATCCACTCTCTGTTGCACTACTAAACAGCTTGGAGCGTTATTGCCGGATATAATAGGCATTCATAAAGCCCCCGTTGTGGCTTTGCTCTATCAGGAAAGCCTCTCAACTTCGCCTGGCACTAGAAGCGACCCCAGAAAACGGTCTGGAAAAACCCAGCCAAAGCCGTGTTTCTAGGATTGGCTTGGGATCCGGGAGAACGGCGCCACATCTCTAAAGTTGTTTTAAAACTACTGCTAGGACACGCCGCCCAACCAAGCCTCCCGAGCCGCCACGATAGCCGGATCGGCATCCTGTTCAAGGGTCAGCACACAGGTATCTTCAGGTGCCATCTTCAAAGTAACCTCAAATTCCCGCAATTCATCCCGCCGAAAAGCGTGAATGAGGACTGTCGCCCCCACCGGGTAGGTCTCGATAAGCTTGTCCAGGTTGCTGGCGGTGACCCTGATTCCATCCACGGCAATGAGGCTATCCCCTGCTGAAAGCCCTGCCCACTGAGCCGCCCCCCCATCAAAGACATGGCTAATCTGGGCCTCTTTTCCATTAGCAACCAGGCGAACCCCCAGCATGGTACGGGGCGTTTCCCCTTTGCCAGGGTTACCCCCTTTGTCTTCGCTGGATTCTGAGGCACGCAGCCCATAGTTAACTCCGACACTAGCCAATAGCGCTTTCAAGGAAAGGTCTTCCGTCCCTCGCAGCGTCGCCTCAAAGAAAGGGCTTAAATCCAGCCCCGAGATTTCAGCCACCAGCTGCTCTAACCCATTTTCAGGTACCCCCACGCTAGTTTTACCATAGGACTCCCACAGTGCCCCCATCACCTCATCTAAAGAACACTTCCCTTGGGTTTCATGTCGGAGAGTCAAATCGAGAGCCAGTGCCGCCAAAGCGCCTTTGGTATAGTAACTAACGATGGCGTTGGGGGCATTTTCATCCTGCTGGTAAAACTTGGTCCAGGCCTCAAAGCTGGATTCGGATAAACTTTGCTTAAGCCGACCTGACCCTCTCAGCACTCGGGTAATCGTCTGCCCCAACAGCTCCAAATAACTCTCCTGACTGATCAGGCCCGAACGCACCAGCCCCAACTCATCATAATAGGAGGTGATTCCCTCAAAAATCCAAAGCAGGCGGGTGTAATTTTCGCCCTGAAGGTCATAAGGCATAAACGCGGCGGGCTTGATGCGTTTGACATTCCAGGTATGAAAATATTCATGGCTACATAAGCCGAGAAAATTCCGGTATCCTTCCCCGACCTCGGTTTCCCCGGCCCAGGGTAAGTCACTTCGATTGCAGAGCAAAGCGCTTGAAGCCCGGTGCTCTAGCCCCCCATACCCCTCACCCACGGCTGTCACCAAAAAGACATAACGGTCCATGGGCGCAGGCTCGCCAAAGAAACGGATATGGTATTCGCACAGGATTTTCAAATCCCGGCACAGGCGGTCCATATCGGCCCGGTGGCGCCCAGTGACGGCGATATCATGGGGAACACCGCAGGCTTCAAAGGTGGCCAAGCTGAACTCCCCCATTTCCACCGGATGATCAATCAACTCCTCATAATCTCCCGCCTGATAGTCACCAAACCCATAGGGCTCAGCACCGGCCCGAGACAAAGCGGTGGCCACTCGCCAGTGGCGGTAAACCTCACCTTCTGGTGGTAAAATGGTGACAACGCAGGCTCGCTCGCCCTGCCCCTCTACCCTAAGAAAGACGCTGGTGCCATTAAAAAAGGCATGGAAAGTATCCAGATAGGCCGTCCGCACTGAACTATCCCAAGCATAGACTTGATAGCGAATCGTTAGCGGCCCCAAGCTCGGTGCGCATTGCCAGGTGGATTTGTCCAATTTTTGGACGGGAAGGGGATGCCCCTGGGATTCGGCGCTAAGCTGGACCACATGCTTGGCAAAATCCCGGATCAAATAACTGCCCGGGATCCAAGCAGGCAGAGATAAACGCTGGCCCTTGGGATCAGGTTCCGAGACAGTGAGGGTCACTTGGAAGAGATGGGCCTGGGGATTTTTAGGGATAATACAATAATGAATTGACGACATCGCTAAACCGCCTTGCTTAACAATAGGACAATAGTTAACACAGTCTCTTAAGAATTCGGCAACGGGCTAAGATACATTTAAAAGTTGCCTTTCATACCGATCCTTAACGGTACACACAACTATTTCGACTAAGGTATCATCGGCCTGCACAATTTTATTTTCAAAATTTAAAGGATAAGCAATGTACCGAGCCTTTCCTCAAATTGATTTGCCATGGGGAATACGAGCGCTTTGGATGGTATTGGCGCTGTCTATTGCGCCACAATTGAGCTTCGCTGCCGAGGCCAATACAACCCTCGACCTCACCCAGCATTGGGTCGGTTACAGCGCCCTGCTAATTTTCGTGATTGCCTATGGAATAGTGATCCTAGAGGAACGGCTGCATTTACGGAAATCCAAACCAGTCATTGTCGCTGCAGGTATCATCTGGGCACTCATCGCCGCTATTGAGGCCCAAAATGGTACTCCTGGCATGGTCGAAAACGCCCTCCGCCATAACTTACTGGAGTTTGCTGAGCTCTTCCTATTTTTGTTGGCGGCCATGACCTATATTAATACCATGGCCGAACGGAGGGTGTTTGCAGTCCTACGTTCCTGGCTAGTTTCACAGGGCTTCACTCTGCGCACTATCTTTTGGCTCACGGGCCTATTGGCCTTTTTTATCTCTCCAATTGCCGATAATCTCACCACCGCCCTGTTAATGGCCACAGTGGTCATGACGGTAGGGGGGAGCAATCGCCATTTTGTGGTAGTCGCCTGTATTAATATTGTCGTTGCAGCCAACGCCGGAGGCGCTTTTAGTCCTTTTGGCGACATTACCACTCTCATGGTATGGCAGAAAGGTATTGTAGAATTTCACGAGTTTTTCGTCTTGTTTGTCCCGTCCGTGGTCAATTGGTTAGTACCCGCCGTATTCATGGCATTTGCCATTCCCAAAGTACGCCCTCCTGCTTCGGATGAGCACATGAAGCTAAAAAAGGGAGCTTTAGTGGTGGTGGGCCTATTTCTGGTCACTATCGCCATGGCCGTTTCTTTCCACAACTTCCTCCACTTACCTCCTGTATTGGGGATGATGACAGGTCTTGGGCTGCTCAAGTTCTTTGGCTATTATCTCAAGCTCCACGACCAAGCTGCTATGAGCAACAGCATGGACCGGCGTAATGGCAGAAAACTGGAAATTGAAGGGCAGCCCCGGCCTGCCAAGCCCTTCAACATCTTTGAGCAGCTAGAACGGGCTGAGTGGGACACCCTGATGTTTTTTTATGGCATTATCCTTTGCGTGGGGGGGTTAGGCGCCATTGGCTATCTGGCCCTAGGCTCCCAATTCATGTATGTGGATCTAGGTCCTACCACCGCCAATATCCTGGTAGGCCTACTCTCCGCCATTGTGGACAATATCCCGGTAATGTTTGCCGTGCTCTCCATGCAACCGGAAATGGGCCATGGCCAATGGTTGCTGGTGACTCTGACCGCCGGCGTTGGAGGCTCGCTGCTCTCCATCGGCTCAGCGGCAGGGGTGGCAGTGATGGGGCAGGCACGAGGAATTTATACCTTTTTTGCCCATTTAAAATGGATCTGGGCCATTGCGCTAGGCTATGCCGCTAGCATCTGGGTCCATTTAATCCTCAATGCCGAACTGTTCCAGTAACCTTTTGCAGATCATAGTGGTCGCCATCGGACTAGACACCAAGTAAAATATGGGCGCTTATCGAGACGGAAATTATTGACTATGAATTTTCCTACCGAAGATCTTAGAATTAAAGACATTAAAGAAGTTATCTCACCGGCCCAGCTCCATGAAGAATTGCCTATCACCAATGGGGCCTCAGAGACGATTTACCGGACCCGGCAAGCCATTCAGCAGGTGCTTGACGAAAATGACGACCGCCTATTGGTCATCGTGGGTCCCTGCTCCATCCATGATCCCCAGGCTGCGCGGGATTACGCCAAAAGGCTCAAGCTGCTAATGGATGAGCTTGCCAATGAGCTACTAATCGTCATGCGGGTCTATTTCGAAAAACCCCGCTCTACAGTGGGTTGGAAGGGGCTTATTAACGACCCCCATTTGGATGGCAGCTTCCAGATCAACGAAGGTTTGCGCCTAGCCCGTAAACTTTTGCTGGATCTTGCCAAAGCCGGTGTGCCGGCAGGTACCGAATACTTGGATGTGGTCAGCCCGCAATATGTGGCTGATCTTATTTCCTGGGGTGCCATTGGCGCCCGCACTACTGAAAGCCAAGTTCACCGGGAACTCGCCTCCGGCCTGTCTTGCCCAGTGGGATTTAAGAATGCCACCAATGGCAGCCTAGACGCAGCCATGGCCGCCATCATTTCGGCCTCCAAACCCCACCATTTTCTTTCTCTCACCATGACTGGCCATTCGGCTATTTTCTCAACCACCGGGAATCCCGACTGCCATATCATTTTGCGGGGGGGGAAAAAACCCAACTATGATGCGGAAAGCATCAATGAGACCGCGAGTAAACTGGCCCGCTCTGGACTCCGGCCCCAAGTGATGATTGATTGTAGCCATGGCAACAGCGGCAAGGATCCCAAACAGCAATTTCTGGTAGCAAGGAATATTGCAGAGCAGATTGCTGCGGGCGATAAGCGTATTATGGGGGTCATGCTTGAAAGTCACCTAGTAGCAGGGCGCCAGGATGTCATCCCCGACACCCCCCTCATCTATGGCCAAAGCATTACCGATGCCTGCATGGGTTGGGCAGAGAGCGAGCAACTGCTCCGCGAATTTGCCAAGGCGATCCAGAAACGGCGGCAGAGCACAGCAAAGCTGGCGAAACAGGCCATTTCGGATCTATAAGAATGGATATATTAGAAAGTAGCCGTTATTCCCACCATCGCCGAGCGACCCGGTAGAGGGGCTTGATTCTTTAAAAATGAGGTATGGCGCCGGGCTTCCTCATCTAACAGATTGGTGCCCCGCAAGAAAATGGTATATTGCACCGGCCCCATAGCAAGCCGGTACCCCATATGGATATTGAGCATGCTGTAACCCTTGGTCTCCGTCTCCAGCAATGCAGTATCCTCTTGCCTTTGAACCCGCATGATATTGATTCCGGTGTACCAGGGTCCCCGCTCATAATCCAGTTCACTTCCAAAGCGCAGGGGGGTGATTCGGGGTAGATTTGAACCCTCACTTAATTCACCGCTGACATAATCGGTCCATAGACGAAGATCCAATTTGCCCCGGCGGTCATCAAACAAACCCAGCACCGTTTCGAACTCAACCCCGAAAAACTCAGCATCCGCTTGCCTCTGATTCACCAGTAACAGCGCATCCGGATCTATCACCAATTCCCCTTCCAAGTTGACCCGATCGGCAATCCCATCGCCATTTTGATCTCTCTCCTGTAAATAAATGAAATCATTGATGAAATTAGCGAAGAGATTCAACGTCCAATTCCAATGACCATGGGTTTTGCGGAAAGAGAGATCAAAATTATTGGAGATTTCCTTATCCAGGGAAGCATCCCCAATCTCAAAAGTATTGGTAGCCAGGTGGGGGCCCTCCGAGAATAGCTCTTCCAGTGCAGGTGCGCGCTGAGAGTGGGAAATATTAACCCCGACCGAATAACCTTGCCAAAATTCCCAGACAGCCCCGCCCGATAGGTTAAAGAGATCATGGCTTACTTGCTGCCTATCTCTGGCTCTCTCAGCCTCCTGGTGCTCAAACCGTCCTCCCACCTCAAAATGCCAGTGTTGCCAATCACGCTTCTCTAAAACAAAGACACTGAGGGAATCCAGCTGCGAAGAAGGCACAAAGGCTTCCTCCCCCGAGGTGGAAAGATCCCGGTTGCGGTACTGAAGTCCCAAGACCCCATCCCATAGCCCAAAAGGCACATGAAGGAATTCAACCCGCCCTTCCCATTCTTTATTGTCTAAAATCGTGCTTGCCACTCCGGAGGGTTCGAACTCTTTATGGGTATGATCGTTATAACCCCAACGAGTTTTGACGGTTTGAATTCCCGGTAAAGGTTCGTAGAGGGCTCCCTTAATGTCGAAACGGGTCTGGGCTTGATCAACACGTACCCCACCTTCCGCCTCTTCATGTTCATGTTCCGCTTCCTCTATGTGCTCCCCTTCGTCGTCTTCATGTTCATGCTCATCATGTCCATGCCCTCCAGGGACGCCATATTCATTGGTGAAACGGCTTATGGCAAACCCTAGAAAACCCTGGTCCCCCACCAGAGAAAAACCGCCGGCAAAATTCTCGGTCTGGATATCGCTGTTTGCAAGCGTTCCACTTCGATCACCGGGTTCAGGCTGGATGTCCGAAAATCCTGGAATGTCATAGTCATCCGTATCCCGCAGGAGACCATCCACATGAAACGCAACGTTACCTATCCCTCCATTAAAGCGAAAAGCGCCAGTAGTATCCTCAGCCACTGAATTATAGTGGCCATAGAGATCTCCCTCGATGCCTTCGGGTACATAGTCAAGAATGCGGCGGTTGACAATATTAACCAATCCCCCGCTAGCACCACTGCCATAGAGCAAGGTAGCCGGTCCCCGGAAGATCTCAATCTGATCTGCAAAGAGGGGCTCGATAGCCACTGCATGGTCCGGGCTGATATTGGATACATCTAAAGTCCCGATGCCATCCTCCAATATGCGAACGCGGGCCCCTCCCAAGCCTCGGATAATGGGGCGTCCTACAGCGGGACCAAAATCGCTGGAGGTCACCCCTATTTCACCAGCCACGGCCTCTCCAATATTTCGTTTGTCCTTAATAAGTAACTCCTTCCCCTTCAACACGGAGGTAGGTTGCACGATATGCTCTCCTGTACTACCTAATGGATCGGCGGTTACAGTCACCGCTTCAAGCTTCATGACTTCTTCTTCCACTTGCTGCGCTTTAACAGGGGGTAACAAGAGCAATGTCATTAGTAAGACATATAAAAATCTCAACTTCACCATAGAGGAGCCTTAACATTAGCAAGACAATAATAATTAAATTATGTTATAACATAACATAATTCGTCAGCAACGAGGTAGTATAAAAGTAAGTACCTATGAATAAAATATGAGGTGTTCTAGGAGCGAGCCGGTGGTGTTCCGCAAACCCGTTTTTCCTCCCTAAAAAAGGTTTGATGCGCGCCCTCCCTGGCGCGCCCCCTAAGGGACCTCCTCCGGATGTCCCGATTCGCTCCCGGCGAATCGGGACGGGGACTTCCCTGTCCCCTGACTCCAGGAATACTTCAAAACTTTCACTGAGGTACTGACTACACTACACTTTTATGAATTAATTCGTAGAATTTTAAATACAAGCCGAAAGAATTGATGGAGCAACCAGACCTAACTTAAGGAATCAAAGGATATGCTGCAGAAGTGGAAACAGGAATGGAAACAAAAGTGGAAAAAAGATGTATCGCAGCTTACGAATGATAAGCCTGGAAAGCGCTTTACTAGACATCATAAACGTCAACAGAATCAAAAGAATGAAAAATCGTGGGAATCTCCTTTTTATATAACATTGGGTATTGTATTGGTGGCCCTTGGAATCCTTATCTCTATTCCCCCTATAGGGGTGCCAGGTTTTATATTAACCTTAATAGGACTTAGCCTGCTTGTTAGCCGCTTAAAAAGCGTCGCTATTTTGTTAGATAAAGTAGAGCTTTTCTTTTACCGTGCTATAAAACGCTGGAAGGAAAAAAAGAATAAAAAACAAGGATAAAATTTTTATTTAATCTGTTTTAGCTCAACACCAGACTCATTTAGCATATAGATAATACCCTTGCGAATGTCGCTCTGGGCCAACGCCGAATTCCCCCCCTTAGGAGGCATTGCTTTAAAACCGTTTACAGCATGGAAAACCAAAACATCCAATCCTTTTTGAACCCGAGTTTTCCAAGCAATTTTATCTCCTATTTTGGGAGCGCCTAAGGCGCCTGTTTCATGGCATGCAGAACATGTCTTGTTATAAACTTGCCTTCCACGCGAAACATTAGCCTCTGCTTGAGGGGTTTTGGAAACCTTTGAAGAAAACGTATTGCTCTTCGTTTGAGAAGAGAGCTGTGTTGGTTTTTCTGGGTATAAGTGAGCCATTTCTTCAGAAGGAATCAGTTGAGAGCGAGTACTATAATCACTCATCGTGAGACCAAACAAAATAACTAACCAAAAAAATCCAGCTGCTGCAAAAATTCTGGTTAAATAACTAATATATTTTAAGTGCATAAAGAAGGCTAGCACCAGCAGCGCTTTACCCACTGCAATGAGAAAATTAAGGACGATATTAAAAGACCCTAAGAAAATATAGGCGCTACCTAGAGTCGCTAGTAATAAAAGGAGCAAGGCTATCCATACAAACAAATAAGTTTTTAACGAAATGATGCTCTGGTCAGTCATGCCCGCGAAACGAGATAGAGAAAGGGGTACAAAAATATCCAAATGATATCCACAAAATGCCAGTACAATCCTGTTAACTCAACTGGCGTAAAATAACGAGCAGAAAAGGACTTACGCCAGGCCATCACAGCAATAGTCATTGCTGCCAATGAGCCGATGATAAGGTGCAGGGCGTGTACACCTGTCATGACAAAATAGAGATAAAAGAAGAGTCTTACTTGTGGTACATGGGGCCCTTCATAGGTAAAGTTTAATCCGGGCACAAGTTGCTTTTTATATTCCTCATAATATTCAAACCCCTTGATTCCAATAAAAATCATTCCTAAAAGGCTGGTGAGTAGCAAAAGCCCTGCTGTTAACCTGTTTTTTCCAAGCTGGATACTACGCACGGCTAATGCCATCGTTAAACTGCTCGTTAGCAATAGAGCTGTATTAATAGTCCCAAGAACTATATTAGTATGCCTACTTGCTTCGGCAAAAGCTTCCGGATAAATGAAACGGTAAACTATATAGCCAGCAAATAAGACGCCAAAAAACAAAATTTCGGTACCCAGAAACACCCACATCCCTAGAGTAGATGCTTCATGCTCTTGCTTTGGATCATCAAATTGTTCGGCCATAAGGTCCCGATTATTTGCCATTAGCAAAACCCGCAAAAATTAGTCGGATGATACCCAATACTTTAACCATCCAATGGCCTAAAAATTAACTCTTTTGGGGAGAATAAGCATAGGCCTCTTCTTTCACTATGGGGGTTTCCTCAAAATTACCCTTTATAGGGGGGGATGGGGTTTTCCATTCCAGTCCTTTTGCTTTCCAAGGGTTGCTATCAGAGACTTTTCCATACCGTAATGACCATAATAAGTAAAAAAGAGGCAATATATACCCTACAGCAAGAACAGCTGCGCCCGCAGAAGAAAGACCATTCAGCAATTGTAATTCTTCTGGATATTGATGGTAACGCCGCGGCATACCAAGATAGCCAAGTAAAAATTGCGGGAAAAATGTCAAATTAAAACCAACAAAAATAACTATTGCCGCAAATCTCCCCCAGTTTTCAGGATATAATCGTCCACTCATCTTGGGCCACCAATAGTGGATACCCCCCAGATAAGCCATCACTGACCCACCTACCATAATGTAATGAAAATGGGCAATAACAAAATAGGTATCCGTCAAATGAACATCCAAAGCTAAGGATGCTAAAAATAGACCTGTTAAACCACCCATCATAAATAGACCGACAAAACCCAGGGCATAAAGCATCGGCGCTTCAAAGGAAATAGATCCCTTATAAAGGGTAGCTGTCCAATTAAAGACTTTGATTGCAGAAGGAATGGCTACTAGAAAACTAAGGAGTGAAAACATCATTCCTGCATACATGGACTGACCACTGACAAACATATGATGTCCCCAAACCAAAAAGCCAATCACTGCAATACCTATAATGGCATAAGCCATAAACCGGTAACCAAAAATGGGCTTCCTCGAAAAACAAGTAATGATTTCACTAGCCACCCCCATGGCAGGCAAAACCATAATGTAGACAGCAGGATGGGAATAAAACCAAAACAGATGCTGGAATAATAATGGATCTCCCCCCAGTGCAGGATCAAAAATTCCCACCTGAAATATACGTTCAATGGCTACTAATGAAAGGGTCATTGCAAGTACAGGGGTAGCCATTACCATGATGACACTGGTAGCATAATTGGCCCAAATAAATAATGGTAAACGAAACCAGGTCAGACCAGGCGCCCGCATTTTATGAATAGTGACAATAAAATTAATTGCGGTAAAAATAGAAGAAAATCCGACAATAAATACGCCAATAATAACTGCTATTACATTCGTATTAGAAAACATGCTGCTATAGGGAGTGTAGAACGTCCAACCGGTATCTACACCGCCGGCAATGAGCGCACCAATAGTAAATATCCCTCCCAAAGTATACAAATACCAGCTGGCGAGGTTGAGTCGTGGAAAGGCTAAATCGCGGGCCCCAATCATAAGGGGAACGAGGAAGTTTCCCATGACGTTGGGGATGGAAGGAATTAAAAAAAACCATACCATAATGACGCCATGGGCTGTAAAAAATTTGTTATAAGTTTGTGAAGTAACCAGATCGCCCGGAGCAGTAGCCAACTCAAGGCGCATTATAGTCGCTGCCGCCCCTCCAATAAAAAAGAATAGAGTAATCGATACCATATAAAGCAGGGCGATGCGTTTGTGGTCATGAGTTGTCAGCCAAGATTTTAAACTGTAGCCTTCGTCGATATAGCTTCTATGCTGTGGCCCAGCATTTGTATTCATGAAACTGACCTTTGTTTAATATGAGCAATTAAAAATAAGAGTGCCTTCCTGGCACCGCCAAAGAATAGCCTATTCGTCTATAAGCTACAAAGAAGCTGCCTCTTAATAATTAGTTACTTCCTTTATTTGAGCGTATTTCATTCCTGTAACCACTGCGCATATGCAGAAGGTTCCATAACGATAATCCGTCCTACCATCCGAGAATGACCCGTCCCGCAATATTCAGCGCAAAAAAGATAATATTCTCCTGTTTCTGTAGGGTGAAACCAAATGGATATAGAGCCATGAGGTAATACATCATGTTTAATGCGAAATGCCGGCACAAAAAAACTATGAATGACATCTTTTGAAATCATATCAAGCTGCACGGTATCACCACGCGGCACATGGAGTTCATTAATTTCTCTCTTCCCTCCAGGATGCTGTACTTTCCACATCCACTGTTTACCGACCACCGTGATCTTCAAGGCGGCATCTTCCTGAGGTGGCGCAAAAATCTCTATATAAAGATTCGCGGCCCAGACAAAAATGACTAAGAAAAGCCCCAAGGGAACAAAGATCCAAGCAAATTCTATTGCTCTTCCTTTACGAATTTTGGCTCGATTCGCCCCAGAAGAATGGCGATATTTAATCGCAAAAAATATGGCCAAAAAAGTAATGCTAAAAGCCACCACACTGCACAGCGAAAGCAGTACTAAGAAGAGGACATCAAAAGAATCTGATAAGCTGGATGCCCCTTTCAAAAATGGTGCAAAACGTTCCATAAATTTACTTTATATATTTTTAAAAAATTCTTTCCTCTTTATTTACTCTTTTTCCTGCACTTGCTTACGGGATTTTTCTCTATGGATTAGCGCCTTCCTTTCAATTAGAAAATTCATTGCCCGCTCAATAGGTATATGCACAATGCCCTTCTCTTTATTCACCCAACCATAACTATATAACAAGTCTTCTTTTTCCTCCCGCAAGTTTTGATGGCCTTGAAAATAAGGTGGCGGTAAAATTTTCTTCTTTTCGCCTACCTGCTGCGGTCCACTGAGGGTACCTTGCCAGTGCCCGCCAAAATAGATTAATAAACCAAAAACAATAATTCCGCTTACAATAAGTATTACTATTATCCCAAAAGCCACCCAAACAATAGAGCGTTCATTTACATCTGTGGACTCATGCCGATGACGTGCCTGTTCAAAATTACTACCTGCCATGTTCCATTGCTTCCTCTGCACCTGGGGCTTGGATCGGTACTAGCGGCTTTCTTTGGAGTTGCCAAAGCACAGTAGCCAACCACAGACCCCCGATGCCAAATGGCACTGTAAAATCAGTCCAATACAGTTGGAACCCCTGGCTACGCAGCGACGGCACTACCAGCCAAAAAGCATCCACTAAATGGACTATGACAACAGCAACTGCAACCCCCATAAGAATAGAATTGGTACGCTTAGCACGCCGAGATAAGAGCACTATAAAAGGCACAGCAAAGTGAAAGATAATTAAAAATATCCCTAGCCATTTCCAACTACTTCCTACCCGGGGAAGATACCAAGAAATTTCATGGGGTAGATTTTCTGACCAGATGATAAAATATTGTATAAAGGCTAAATAAGTCCAAAGCAAGATAAATGCAAGCAAAATATTGCCAAGATCATGAAGCCGGCCTGGTAAAAAAATTGCGGATAAGGGCTTAGTTTTAGAAAAAGATACAGCAATAATGATCGCAAAGGCCATGGCAGACAACATTTGTCCTGACCCGAGGAGAAAGCCAAAGATTGTTGAATACCATCCCGGTACCAGAGACATAACCCAGTCAACCCCTGCAAAAGTAATACTTAAAGTATATAAAATTGCACCTATGGCACTAAAATATTGGAGCCGCAAAACAAGCTCTAGCTGATTTTTTTGATCTTGTTCAGATGACCATTTATTTAGCCAGTAGGCAATGCCCAACCAGATCACAAAATAAATGACTGCCCGAACCGCAAAAAAAGGAATATTTAAATACTCTTGCTTTTTCTGTATTACATGTAATACAGACTTATGGGCGACATCTTCAGGATGGGTCCATATATAAAGATCGGATAACCCAAAAAGAAGAGGAATAAATAATAAGACCATAAGAGGGAGTGCCCGAGTTGCAGCCTCCAAAGGACGGCGGATTAAAAATCCCCAAGCACCGCCCGTTAAATGATGGATCATAACGATAACCATCCCTCCCAAAGAAATCCCTATCCAAAAGAGATAGGCAAAGAGATAGGAAATAAAAAACTGCTGAGGCTGGAGATAAAGCCCAATAAACGAGAGACCAAGCCCTACTGCCCCGGTTAGGAAAGCAATATTTTGGATTTGCCGTATTAGAGGAGGAAAGGCATCTCTTATCATTGGACTTCCAATAGTTGGCGCCGCTGTTTTTCCGACAATTGTATGTTCTGGCTTAATTGCAGAGCACGAATATAGGCTACAATAGCCCAGCGATCTCGAGGTTCTACACGATTAGCATGAGAGAACATATGGCCAAAACCTTGTGTTATGACATTGTAGAAATATGAATCCGGTATGCTGCGCAATCGTGCCGAATGATAAGAAGGCGGCGGGGGAAATCCACGGCGCACCACCTTTCCATTGCCATACCCCGCCATACCATGGCAAGGAGTACAGTAAATATTGTAACGTTCCTGTCCACGCCGTAAGATCTGAAGAGTGAGAGGAAAAGGGATATCCCCCTGGACCGGATCTATCTCCCTTGCTTCGGTATAGATTTCCTTTATCCCCTCTCTGCCACTGGATGGGCTGGCAAATCCTCCAGCAGCACGCGCAATAGTACCGGCTACCAATGGCCGAGCCGATTGTTCATCGGGAAAAAACTCGCTCTTCTCTAATGGCTTATATTTTGGCTGGTCATACATATCCCGCATGACGTTTTCGCAACCATAAATCAGAACAGCACCCATACCAAGCGCAATGATTTTAGGGTATGTGCTTGGAATCCCCCTAAAAAAAATACGCTTGTAAAATAAGCCTTTTTTAATTATGGGTGCCTCTAAAAATAAGCAAAAATGACCGACATCAACTTCGCTGATTTTTCATGTGACTTGAACAGCGATTTCACTAATTGATGTTGTGTTTGAAGGTCACTTAGTGTTTCGCATTTTTATGCGTTATCCCTCATTCTGAGGGCCTATTCCCCAGGTTTCTCATGCGGCGGATAGACCTCTCCTGCAAAGGCTGACACAACGCTTGAGGTTGTAGACCAGGTTCATCAATCCGATTTTGGTTTTGGCCCGTGCCAAGCCTATCACCCGGAGAAAGAGGCCCCCCATCTCATTTTCCATCGAACCAAAGACAGGTTCAACGCGGGCACGTATTCGCGATTTTCTGCGGTTGCTCTGTTGCGCTCGCTTGTTGAGCGGCCGGTTGCGATAGCCTTTTCTGTGAACCTGGCTGCGATAACCCCCGGCTTTGAGCATCCATTCATTCTCTTCGCTGCGGTAGGCACTGTCGGCCCACACCTCCTTGGAGGTGTTCTCACTCAATAACTCAAAAAATACTTGGGAGTCATGCACTTCAGCGGAGGTCACCTCAAAATTGCGGATCAGTTTGTATTCGTTGTCGATGACCAGGTGATCTTTGTAACCGTCGTGTTTCTGTCCATTCTTCTCAGTCCAGCGCGCCTCTACGTCTTTCTGCCGCTTCACGTGGGGGTTGGCCTCAAAACGTTGGGGTATTTCGCCCCGTTTGATTTGGGTATTCTCCTCACGGCTGTTGCGCTGGATGGGGGCACTCACCAGGCTGGCATCGACAATCTGGCCCTTCTTCGCCTTGAAACCTTTCTCCTCTAGTTGCCACTCAAAGTCTTCAAAAAGCGCTTTGATTAACCCCTTTTCCGTCAGTTGTTCTCGGAACAGCCAAATCGTCTTGGCATCCGGCACCCGGTCTTCGGGGGTAAGCCCCAGAAAACGACAGAAGCTGTAGCGGTCGCGGATCTGAAACTCTAACTCTTCATCGCTCAAATTATAAAGGTCTTGCAGCACCAGTGCCTTGAACATCAGTACCACGTCAAAGCCTTTCCTGCCCGCAGCACTTTTCCTCGCCTTCTCTCGGCATCGCTGCAAGGTTTCCCGAAACCCTTCCCAGTCGATGAGCTTATCAAGCCCGATCAAAGCGTCCCGCTCGTTTAACTTCTTATAGCGATCGTCTAAATCAAAAAAACTGGGTTGCATCTCTCTTCTCTAGTATGTGGATTTCGGGTTATTTTACATCTAACAATGAATTTTTAGAGATGCCCTTATTAAAGATCTTAAGTAGGAATATAAAATTACTCCCCCGCCGCCAAAATGCCTTAAAATAATTCTTCCATTCATCAGGACCGCCTACTTTACGCTGCCACTTTATGAATATGAAGGGGATTCAATTCTTCAAGAAATTGCCAAGTTCGGAAATCATCAAAGAGAGGATCACTGGATAAAATACACAAGAAAAATCGATTGCGTGTGGCTAAGTCAAAATCCTTCACATTAAAAACAGGATGGTAAAGTTTAGGCAATCCATTCAATAACAACATACTGAAGAATGCCGCCAGAGCTGCACATAATATAGTTAGTTCAAAGGTAGGAATGATAAAGACGGGCCAGCTGTGATAAGGGCGCCCCCCCGTGTTGAAAGGATAGTCAATCACTGCTGAATAATATTGGAGAAAGTAGCCCCCGATACCCCCTATTAAACCTCCAATTAGAGTAATCAAAGCTATCTTATTGCTTCGAAATCCTAATGCTTCACTCAATCCTTCCACGGGAAAGGGGGTATAAGCATCTACTTTTCGATAATTTTCCTTCCGAGCCCTTTTAGCGGCTTCTAACAGGTGATTCGCTGTTCTGAATTCTGCCATAAAGCCATAAATCACTGGTTTCTTATTCATCTATTTTCCTCTTTTTATCAAAAATGAGTTCCCGCATCTCATAAATCGAGAGGGCGGGTAAAAGACGAATGAACAAGAAAAATAGCGCCGCAAATAATCCTAGAGAACCGACAAGGTGAGCCCAGTCCCAGCCCGTAGGATAAAACATTCCCCAAGCAGCAGGCAGAAAATCGCGATGGAGGCTAGTGACAATAATCATAAAGCGCTCTAACCACATCCCAACATTGATGATGATGCTGATGGCAAACAACGCCAGTACATTTACTCGAACGCGCTGGAACCATAGTGGTTGAATGGCTAAAACATTGCAAATAATGGTTGCCCAGTAAAGGGGGGCATAGGGGCCATAGAAACGATCTAAAATCGTAGAGAGTTCATATTCGTTGCCACTGTACCAGGCCATGAAAATCTCTATCAAATAACTATAGGCGACAATGAATCCTGTCGCCAATAAAACTTTCGCGGCATGGTCAAGGTGCCGTTCGGTAATAAAATCTTGCAGCTTAAAGAAGGCACGCAGTGGAATCGCTAAAGTCAATACCATGGCAAAACCGGAGAAAAGCGCTCCCGCGACAAAATAAGGAGGAAAAATCGTAGAATGCCATCCTGGCGTATTCCCATATGCAAAATCTAGCGCTACGATGCTGTGCACAGAAACCACCAAGGGCGTGGCCAACCCTGCCAATAACAAATAAGCCGTTTCATAGCGATGCCAATGGCGAGCTTCACCACGCCAGCCGAGCGCAAGGAGACCATAGACAATCTGGCGAAAGCGGGTGTTTGCCCGATCCCGCAAAGTAGCTAGATCGGGAATTAACCCCATATACCAGAAGATTAAGGAAACAAGAAGGTAGGTACCAATCGCAAAGAAATCCCAGACTAAAGGACTGCGCCATTGGGGCCATAGCTCCATCGTGTTGGGATAAGGAACTAGCCAATAAAAAAACCAAGGCCGCCCTAGATGTAAAATGGGAAAGATGGCAGCAATACCAGCCGCAAAAATGGTCATAGCTTCCGCAAAACGATTAATCGCCGTGCGCCATTCTTGACGCAGCAACAAAAGAATAGCGGAAATAAATGTCCCTGCATGGCCGATTCCAATCCACCAGACAAAATTGGTAATCGCCCAGCCCCAAGCCACGGGGATATCCACTCCCCAAACCCCCACACCGACAGCGAACAAGTACCCAATGGCATAAAAAAATAACAGGGTAAGGACAAAAGCGATTCCAAAGCCGACGACCCACCCACGGTGTACCGGCCGGGTAAGAACTAGATCACTGAGTTTGTCGGTAATAGAAGCGTAGCCATAGTGCCCTTTAACCAAGGGAAGCTTCGGTTTTTCTATGTCTGCGCCATCATATTTTTCCTTTTTCATCAGTCATTTTGGTTTATTTTAGGGTTTGGGTTGGTCAATTTAGCTAGATAAGTGGTTCGTGGCTTGACATTAAGTTCTGCCAACAGAGCATAGTTGAGCGGTGAATTCTGGGATTCTCTAACCTGACTGTTAGGATCATTCTGATCGCCAAAAATGATGGCTTCCGTAGGACAAGCTGCCTGGCAAGCTGTCAGCACTTCACCATCTCGAATGCGTCGGCCTTCTATCTCAGCCTCAATGCGGGCATTGCTGATCCGTTGCAGGCAATAGTTGCATTTTTCCATCACCCCACGCATGCGCACTGTAACTTCAGGATTCCTCTGGGCTGCTAAACCTGGCGTATCCTTAGCATATTGTAGAAAATTAAAGCGTCTCACCTTATAAGGGCAGTTATTAGAACAAAAGCGGGTCCCAACGCACCGATTGTAGACTTGAACATTAATTCCCTGGGAGTCATGGATACTTGCCTCCACTGGACAGACGGGCTCGCAGGGTGCTTTCTCGCACTGCATGCAAGGCACCGGTTGAAAATAAGTTTGCGGATCTTCCAGAGTTCCGCTGTAGTACCGATCGATGCGCAACCAATGCATCTCCCGCCCTAGGGTAACCTGTTCCTTACCGACTACCGGGATATTGTTTTCTGCTTGGCAAGCCACGACACAGGCGCTACAACCAATACAGGTGCTCTGATTAATTGTCATGGCCCAGGCATAGACAGGATATTCGAAATCCGGATAAAGACTTCCCGAGGGGATCTCCTGATCCGCAAAATCAGAATTTTCTTGGAACTCGGCAAGAGTGGCCGCTCGAACAATCTCCCGCCCTTCCATACGATGATGGTGTTGCGTAGTAGCTAGAGGATAGCGCTTGTTAGTCTTGATAATTTCTAAGCCCCTATCAAACCAAGGCGCATCGGAGGTGCGTAAAGCGTTGGCATTAAAACCGGTTCCCGCTCCTACTTGACCTGTTTGCTCACGACCATAGCCCAAAGTTACCGTGACCGCCTCATCAGAATGGCCCGGCACGATCCAGACAGGCGCCAGCACTTTCCGCCCCTGATAATGAAGCTCTATTACCTCTTCATTAGCAAGCCCCCTCTTCTCTGCCGTCCCGGGGCTAATCAGGGCGGCATTATCCCAAGTAAGCTTGGTGATCGGTTTAGGCAATTCCTGCAACCAGCCATTATTGGCAAATTGTCCATCCCAAATCGTAGGATCCGGCATGAAAATAATTTCCATACCTGCAGTTTCCTTCACTCTAGACTGTGCCCTTGCAATAGCCTTAAGAAAATCGTTTTTTAGCTTCACGGGTTTTGGCTGTAACCCTGTTCCTTCGATAAAACCTCTATGCAGCGCTTTTTCCCAAGTATCTTGGATTTCAGATTCTGGCCACCGCTTTTGCCAATATGCCCGCACAATGTCATAACTACTTCGATTTCCTTGGCCGAGCAACACGGCTAATAGTTCATGGGCTGACTTTCCTTGATAAAGAGGCGCAATGAGCGGCTGCAAGATACTGACCGTACCGTCGAAAGCCCGGGCATCGCTCCAATTCTCCAAGTAGTGGGTATTGGGAATAAACCAGTGACTATGAACGGCAGTTTCATCTTTATACAATCCTAGGTAAACTGATAAATTCACTTTGGAAAGGTGTTCAGCAAACGCCAAATCGGCCGGAGTGCTATAGGCGGGGTTTCCCCCCAGCATAATCAACGTATCCACTTCGCCGGCCGCCATATCTGCGACCAGGCGGCGTAGCGATTGGCTTTGGCTTAAGGGGTTGAAGACCACGGGGGCCGTATAAGTCAGTGTAGTTCCCGCATTTCCCAATGCCAAATTCATCGCATGGCCCAGGGCGTGAACAAAGGGAGGCTGCATCTCCCCCACGACAATGAGTGATTCTCCCTGGTGTTGCTTTAAATCGTTTACTAAAGCGGCAATCCATCGCTCAGGGAGGGGCAGAGCTTCTTCTATTTCTGGCGCGGCAATCCCCAGTTCCCGGGCAAGCCGCCCGGCCAACGCACCTACTTGGCCCGCCCGCAGGGAAAAACGATGATCTGCCATGGCCCCAGTGATCGTGGGGGTCCCTTCCGCCACGTAAAGGCGATTCATTGCCGCTTGGCTAATAGGATCAGGGTCAACCCGCCGCCGCTTTGCAAAATCTCGAGCATAACGTAAATGACCCGGCGGCAAACTCAGGAAATCGGCATCTAGGGAGAGGATTACTTTTGCCTGGTCCAGATGGTAGCGCGTTTCCAGAGCTTCCCCAAATGCTAAACGGGTACCCTCATACTGATTATCGTACCCCACCGGTTGGTAGTGGTGCCAATGGGCGCGGGGGAAACGATTGCCCACTGCTTGCAACTGAGAAGCTAGGGTAGGCGAGGTAACAGTTTGAGTCAGTAAATAAAGACCTTCGCCCCCATTGCGCTCAAAGGTTTTAAGCTTACCGTCCATGGTCGCCAGAAAAGCTTCCCAAGTGCTAAATTTCCCCTGATAATTCACCGCCTTGGGCCGATCAGGGTCCCACAATTGTAGTACTGAGGCCTGCCCAAAGATATCCGTACTCCCTAAACTGGCTGGATGCTGGGGGTTCCCCTCAACTTTGGTGGGACGGCCCATCCGGCTTTCCACTAAAACCCCGGTAGCAAAACCATCCAGAGGCATAGCGGTGGCAAAAAACAGGGATTCACCTGGCACGACTTCCTCTGGTGCCCATACATAGGGCAAGATCTCTTCTATCGGAGGACTGCAGCCGCTCAGCCCGGCCAAGGCCAAGGAGGCCCCCATCAGCCGCATAAAATCTCGCCGGCTGATCGAAGTTTCACTCAGCTCACGGAAGTAGGGAAATTCTTGATATAAAAAGCGTTCGAATTCTTCACTACCTGCTAGTTCTTCTAAGCTTTTCCAAAAATTGCGCCCCTGACTATTGGCAAGCCGTGTTCGGATTGCAGCTAAATCCAAGGGCTTTGCATCCGATCTCGCCATAACTCTATCCTTAACGGTGACAAGTTGAGCAATCGGTCTTAGACTGAATGTTATATTTTTCCACTAACCTCTTTCCCAATACCCTTTGATCCTCCCTTGGTTTCCAATCCATATCAAAGACATACTTGCGTGGTCGTACGAAGCGCTCCGGCTCTCGATGGCAACCTAGACACCATTCCATCGTGAGAGGCTTAGCGCGCCAGGTGAGGGGCATTTTATTCACCGGACCATGGCAAGAAACACAGCCAATACCTTTATGAATATGAATACTATGATTAAAGTATACAAAATCGGGCAGATCATGGATGCGCTTCCAACGCAGCGGTTTTCTTTCCTGAAAACTTGCTCTTACCGGTGCTAATACTGGTGCTTCCGTAAAGATCTGGGAATGACAGGTCATGCAAATTTCGGTTGAAGGCATGCCAGCAAAAGAAGATTTCTCTACAGAAGTGTGGCAGTAGCGGCAATCAATGCCGTCATCTTGCACATGATGCTCATGACTAAAAGGGACAGGTTGTTCAACGGGCTTACCTATAGCTGGCATGGGAGACATCGTGGCGCGCCAAAATAATATTGCACCCGCAAATAAGAAAACAATACTCAGGATCACTAGTTTTATAACCAGCGTTGAACGAGAAGAGAAGATTTGGGGCATTGCTAGAACTTACATTATAACTTACTCAGTACAAGGCTATTGCTCAAATTGCGCCTCCATATATTTTAAATAGTTGGCTACTTGTCGTATAGCAATAGACTATTCTAAGAGCAAATACAACAAGGAATAAAAATCTAGCTTTAGGGAATACTGCGGTGATTGAGTTTCCAAAAAAATGGAGGGGGGACAACTTAGCTTAGGCGTACATTGCTCTATTAGGAGAGGCTGATAGCAAAATTCCCATGCATTTTTAAACTTCTCCTGCCTTAGTTGCCTCAGCCAGCATGCCTAAAAATTCTAGTGGGTAGTTTTTTCTACAAGCAATTGTTTATAGAGATTAATGTAGTTAACAGCCATCTGTTCCGAGGTAAACAACTGCCAATAGCGAGCCTCAGCATTTTTTCCCATTTTTGCTGCAATCTCAGGATTCTGCCAGATAAACGCCATGGCCTCTCTAAATGCGCGGGGGTCGCTAGGCGGTACCACCAAGCCAGTCTCGTTATCGATATTGATATAGCTAGTACCTGTGCCGATCTCACTGGATATCATCGGTTTGCCGAACATGGCGCCTTCCAACAAAGAAATTCCAAAGGCTTCAGAGCGAAGATGGGAGGGAAATACGATAGCCAGGCTCAGTTTAATCAGCGCCACCTTATCTTCATCACATAGGGCTCCAAGAAAGTAAATATTTCCTAAACCCAAACGCTCTGCATGCTCTATCAATTCTTTCTCAACAGGCCCAGAACCCAAAATAACCACCGGAAAATCAGTACCCTGAACGGCATCTAGAAGAATATGCAAACCTTTGTAGTAGCGAATCATTCCCACAAACAAGAAAAATCGGTTACCGACCCGTGCTTGCCAGCGCCGAAGTAATTCTGATCTTATTTCAGGATAAGAAGTTTTATCCAAGCCTATGGGGATTACTTGAGTTTTAGTCTGATAACGATCCAATACCCGACTGGTGGCAAAATAATTGGGAGATGTTGCTACAATTCGGTCCACATGAGCCAAAAAGCAATGCATGAGTGGCCGATAAAGATTAAATAGAAATTTCTGCCGGATAATATCAGAGTGGTAAGTAACAACAGCCGGTTTCTTGACCAGTGAAAGAAAATGCACAACATCCATGAATGGCCAAGGAAAATGATAATGAATCAAATCGACTTGTTTGGCTAATTGAACAAATTTTAACAGGGCTGAGACAGAGAAACTGGTTGATGCCACCTGAAAATCAAGTTTAACACGATGAACAAGGTGGTTATCAATAAAGAGCGTTCCTTCAGTTTTGGTTTTGGTTAAGGTAAGAATTTCTGTTTCAAGGTTATAAGCAGAAACACCACGAGCAATTTGGTAAATAACTTGCTCAACACCTCCCACTGTATCTGGAAAATAAGTTTTATAAAAGTGCAAGATCCGCATGTGAACTCACTTGAAGGGCTCTTTTACTCAGATTGATTTAAAAACTACCTGAGTAATGCTTTAAGCCAGATCGCATAAGGTTGATAAAGCCACCATTTTAAAGGGACACGCCCATAATGTTGGCGAACAACTCCAATAGCTTCTCGATAATGCAAACGCCGCTGAGTCTTTGTTTTGGTCGCTCTATGATCCCGGTTCACGGCAATAAATCTGTCTACAAAGTGTAACGGTCCAAAGTTTTTAAATAGGCGCCACCATAAATCATAGTCCATCGCCAGATAAAAATTTTCATTAACACCGCCTAGAGCTTCCCAAACAGAACGCCTGATCAGCGTTGCAGGCTGAGAAATAATGCAGCGTAACGCCAGGCGGTTTTCGCTAAAAGGTTCCACCCAAACGGGTCTAAATTTTTTCTTTTTTTCAACAAAATTCCATGAGCGCCCATAAGCCGCCGGAACTCCTGAAGATTGCTGCAATACCTTACACAAATGGGTTAAGCCTTTCGGTAGCAGCCAATCATCGCTGTTAAGCCAGCACACAAAAGGCGCTTGCCCCCGTGCGATCCCCTCATTGATAGCCCCAGCTTGTCCTTGATCAGGATGGCTACGCCAGCCAGCTAGAAGGTGTTCCCATTTGCGAATCACCGCGAGGGAATGATCGCTAGAACCACCATCCATCACAAATACCTCAATAGGCAATGGCTGACTAAAGATAGAGACTAAAGCCTGCTCAAGGTAGCCACCTTGATTGTATGAAGGTACTGCCACCGTGATTAATGGTTTCACCGCCACTATTCAGGCGCCAGTATGATTTAAAAAACCGGGTAGGCTTGACCTATACCGCCACGTAAATCCACTCTCATAAATCTGCCTAACTCTCCACTCGGACGGCATTCAAAAATGCCAGGCAACCACCACTCTGAACCATAAAGCTAGTAACCACTACAACTTTCATAATAATAACTCTGATTATATCTTTCTTAGAGACTTGTTTGAATATCCCCATAATTCATCTAAATTAAAGTTTAGTCCAGGAGACAAGCCCGGAAAATATTCTTTTCTTCGTATAAAAAAGGCCGATCGCAATTGTACCCATAGAGAAAAAAAATCCCCTACCAAGGGCGGTAACCTAATATTATTATGTTGTTGCACACGCGCCATCTCTTCCTTGCCGATAGTTGCCAACTGGGTTGTGGTTTTGGCATTTTGGTGAACACGGAAAGCAGCGAGAAACCGGTTGACACGCCGGAATCTACCAATATCCATATAACGAACAAATAAATCATAGTCCATGGCAAAACAAAATCTTGCATCAATATTTCCTTTTTGTTCAAATAAACGACGGCGCCAAAAACAAGATTCCTGGGGAATGAGATCCCAACGCCGCATCAGAAAGCTACTATGCCGGGGTAAAATCCAGTGTCCAACAACCTCATTCACTTCGTTGATAATACAGCGATGCCCATAAAGGCAGTCCACTTCATGATGACGACGGAAATAATCGGCAACGAAATTAAGTGTACCAGGTAAAAGCATATCATCACTGTTTAAATAAGCCATGATTTCACCAGAGCTCAAGCTAAAGCCCTTAGCAATAGCCGCACTTTGCCCTTCATCTGGTCCTGACTGGAAATGGGAAAAATGATCGCGATAGGGGGCGATCCGTTCCAGGGTATTATCAGTAGAGCCACCATCCATAAAAATATATTCTAATTTCGGGTAACGCTGCTCAAATACTGAGCGCACGGTATCCACCACGAATTCACCCTGATTAAACGAGGGCGTCACAATACTGATAATTGGAAGTTCAGAATGAGTCACCCTCTCCATCCTTCATTGCAAAGAAACAATAATCACCTTTACCCAAACGATTCCAAAAGAGTTGCTGCCAAAAATTAATTCTTTGTGCCTGTAGACATAAGGAACGGTCAAAGTTAACTGCATGGGAGACACTACCACCGAGACCCAGGAAGTTTTGCATCAAAGAGATAGCTGTCCAGTAACAATGGGAGAATGTTTTAAAGCAAACAGGTTGCAAACCAACTTGGCCGGCAAGTGCAAATAAACCTTTCCGTGAAAAAATATAACGATGATAAGGGGGATGCCAATGGGCCCAGGTGGGACCAAACCAACCAATCTGCCGGGAATCCAAATTAGGCGTACTCACCACTACTACACCCCCAGGTGCAAGGAGGAGGCGAAGTCGGCGCAGAACCTGCCCCGGGTTGTCCATATGCTCAATACTTTGCCCCATGAATATGACATCAAATTGGTAGGGAGCCGGAATAATTTCAACGGCATTCTCTGCGCGCCCTTGCCAAACACAATGGCCTTTACTCCGGGCTATCTCCACCGCCTGAGCGTTAGGCTCCAAACCATAAGCTTGCCAGGGCTTTTGAGCGGCAATATCATCCAGCAAGTGACCTTCAAAGCAACCGGCATCAAGCACTCGAAGGGAGCTATTGAGGTCTATCCGCGCTGCTTGAAGCACACTGGTCAACTCAGATAATGTGTTGTCTGACCAACCGTTTGGCAGAAAGGGAGCAAACTTTTCCACCGGCAAACGCAGGAGCATTCTTTCCCACAGGCGTTTACCATTGAACTGACGATAAGGCGAAGCGCCCACGGGCTTTTTAATTGCTTCGGGCGGTGCGGAATAATTTTGCCGATATAGCTTATCCAACTCAGAGGGTTGAACAGGGGGATAGGTAATGGCAATAGCGTGCCGCGTATCTAAATAGATATGATTGATGACATTATCACCGAAACGAGTATCGGGTGTGCTGAATAAGAGCCGTTCTGCTGGGTTTCTGTCAATGGGACTTAACGCTTGGCCGTATTCTGTACCGGTAAGGATGACTGGCGGTGGTGGCATGTTGTGGAAATCAATAGGAAAAAATAAACGGTCGTTTTTTGCACACGCAGCCAGATATTTACGCAGGGAACGATATTTAGACTGAAGTTGCCAGCGCAATTTTTTTAAACGCGAAGCTTCAGCAAGAAAGTCGTTGCGGGAGCGTTCAACCTCTTGGTAGTAGCATTCTAAATTTTCACTTAGCTGTCCCCGGCGAATTCGAAAACAGCTAACATGTCCAGATCTACGGATAAACTTAAATTGCGCAGACAAGCGTAACCAGAGATCGTAATCACCCGCCAATTTCAAATCGCGCCGCAAGCCACCAATGGCTTGATAAGCGCTGCGGCGAAAAAACACGCCATCCTGAAATAAAATATGTTTATTCAATAGATCCCCAGTAGTGACGCCTTTCGGCTGCCGAACATTGGGATATTTCCAACCGTTCACCAGAACGGTATCTTCATGGTAGATCACAGCAACCTCCGAATGACGGGCGAAATACTCCCCAACAGCAACCAAAGCTCCGCCTTCGAGCAAATCATCAGCATTTAGGTAGGCCAAGATTTCACCCGTTGCTTGAGAAAAACCCTTAGCAATAGCATCATACATTCCCTGATCAGGCTCTGAGATAATCTGAGTAATTTTACTGGGTAAGGTGGGATCATTCTGAACGCTGCTGATGATCGATAAAGTATCATCCGTCGACCCCCCATCAACAATGATAAATTCCAGTGCGGGATAGGATTGCACCAATACCGAACGCAACGTAGCTTCAATGAATTCAGCACCATTAAGTACTGGTGTTACTACAGTAATCTTTGGTAATGGTGGCACAGCCGGTCCCTGTGCTATACGCCAAGCCCCCTTTTGAACCATTTGTTTAAAACGTTTTTTAATGTACCTAAAATCTGTTTGCAACCACCCTATCAAGTGCATGTTTTGCAACCTATAAAGTTGCTGTTCAAATTCTTCTTTTTGTGTTTCCAATAAAAGCAATCGTTCGTTAAGTATTTTATTCTGGGCGTGTGTAGAATTTAGTTGGTCATCAAGGAGGCTATTTTTTGTTTGCAGAGAGGCTAACTGTTCATCAAGATCCGCATTCTCTTTTTTGGCGGCCTCAACCTGCTGGCTTAAGGACTCAATTTGCTGCTCCAGTACCCCCCGTGATAAGGGACTAGAACAGCATTTTTTACGTTGCTGGACATATCTTTCCGCCACTTCAAATAACTGCAGAAACATTTCATTTGAGGGGGTAATCTCGAATTCTGTACAGGCATTGGCATATTGTGTGGCATACCCTAATCGATAAAATTTTTCTTTACCCAATGCATCCAAAAGAATGGCAATTTCTTCTTTTACAAAAACAGTTTTATAAGCCTCAATGGATTGGGTATGTATACAGCGTGTGGAAAGAATTTTCTTATCGCCAAAAGAACTTCTAGTATAGGGGGTATCCTGGATACCGAGATCTTTCCCAAGCACTTGGGGAGGAAGCGACAGATAGTCGAAAACACGCCCTATCTCTGCCTCAGGGTTAGCCACTAGGTTTTCATAATAAACTCTAAGCACTGGGTGCTCTGTCTCAAAGGCCAACAAATAATTAAAACCCAAAATATAGTCGAACAAAAATGGGTTATCTGACTGATCGGAAATAATTTTTGGGAGATTAACCGACCAGGAGGTTTTAAAAGAAGCCGCTACATCAAGGGGATTACGCAAAAGAAAAATAACTTTCCCTTCAGGCAAAAAATTTTTCACAAAATTAAGCACATGATAGTAACGAGGAGTTTTATCAACAAAAACGGATCTTTCCGTCTCCTTCAAGGCTTGTTGATAAATAGATGAAGCCGCCTGCTTAAGCGTCCCTAACTTCCTCTCCCCTAAAAATTCTGTAATTGCAGCAGACAAAAGAGGCGGGTCAGCAATATGGTCAGCGGGAACTTGCCCAAGTGCCTCTAATCCTAACAACAACCAGGGCTCTGGGGGACAATAAATACTCTGATGCTGATTGAGCAACCAAGACAACAAAGTTGTCCCCGAACGAGGCACTCCTAGCAAGAATACGACTGAGGGATGGTCAGTTATCGCCATATCCCTGACTTCAGGAATCTGTACTTTTGCTCAGAAAAAATTTTTTCTGCTTGGCCATATAAAGCATAATCCAGCTTATTGCGCTGCATAAATTCGGACGCCAAACAGGGATCAATTTTATAGTTTTCACCAACGGCATTCTGAGGGTTGCTGTTATCAGTTCTAATTGGTAAATCTTTTAGTATCGGAAAAACACAGCCTAGCATTTTTACGCTGTCATTGAAATGTTCAGTTAAACCAATAAAATCAAATTGCCTCAAGGGAAAACGCCAAAGAAATTTAGCTTGAAAATTAGTATGCTCCTCGGATAATAGAAACCTTTCTAAACTCCAGCTTTCCCGGGAAAAACGCTCCCAAACTCGGTGCCCATCAACAGTTGTCCTTTTCCAGAAAAAAAAGTGGGATATTGCCCTTTGTAAAGGATCACGAAGAAAAACTCCGTAAGCGATTTCCTTGCGAGGCTTAAAATAATAACCATTAAATTTGGCATATTTTCCAGCAAGAAAATGACCAAAGATAACGGCTTCCTCCCTTGGTCTAGCAGCAATACTTGAAAACAGACAATAGGCTTTGCGCTGCAGATCAGCCTTCGCAAGGGGACGATTATAGTCAAAATAAAGATTATCGTTGCCCACCTTTTTCAAAATAGCTTCCTTTAATGAAGTCCCTGCCGCTTTAGGGATATGAACGAATACGATTCTCATGCTAGCTTTCTCTTACGGAATCAAACTTATAGCCAAAAACCTCAATGTCTTCCCAAAAGCGGTCCGTTACTATTTGAATAAGCTCAGGATCATAATAATCAAAATAAGGCCGCCGGTTGCCTTGATTAAGAACAGGAAGGCTCCTCCCTGGAATGTCTAAAATATCACACAATCTAGAGAAATCCTCATTTAATTGTTCGTAGCGAATAATAAAATCAAGATTATCATCGGGTCTCATTCCAGCTGCATCAGTGGGTAACCGCAAGTAGGTGCTCATCGGATGGATTTCATCCAACATCCGGATAAATTCATTTCGATCCCAGGTATCACACCTCCGGTGTGGTGAAAAATAAAAAGAAATAGCACGGTCCCAGGGATTGCGGACACAGGAAAACTTTCTCTTTGACCAAAATGATTCCGGTCCAAGGGCAGCAAAATAATCAGTCAAAGTTGAATGCTTAATGGTACCGTAAGCACTATATAGTCCGAAGCGGTGAACACCATCCTTGTTATTACCGGCAACAAGCGTATCTTCTGAATAGGCGCTTAGAACACTTTGCAGTGCATTTCCAGCTGTTTTTGGAATATGCACAAAGATAAATTGGTGATATATCCCTATCATAGGCTTAGCCTCGCCTAATAAAAGCGATAGCCATGCAAAGCAATTTCAACCGCGAAAATATTACTAATCCGTTCTGCTTGGGCAGGGGTTAAAACTTCCTGATAAGGCCGCCGATCGGTTCGGTACTCTGATTTAGCATAAACTCCAAGCGAGCCATTAAAAGGTATTCTTAACCCCCGAAACACTTCCCTTAAGCCAGCCATGAGATTGTCAAAATCAATAATCTTATCAACAATAATTTTGAAATTATCATCTGGTTCTGTATACCGGGGAAAGTTGATAGGAAATTCTTGACCAGCGAGAAATTCATCAAGAGAAAGATTCCCATTGGCTCTAAATTTAGCCATATAATAATAAGAAAGAGTCTTATCCCAGGGATTGCGCTCCACGCAAAACTTAAAATAATCTTTCCAATTTTTTTCGCCTATTCGATCCCGGATCTCCGCACTTGTCATACGGTTATAAAAGCCTTGGTAATTACGGGGAAGGTGCAGTTCTACAGGGGGATAAATGGGTGTAACAATATCAGAGAAAGCACAAATCTGAGAAAGGAACACCTCAATACTGGTTCCTGCGGTTTTTCCATTTTTTATAAAAATAAACTTATACTTGTGAGAAATGATCATGGCTTACTGTTCACACACAAGTTCTAAGTCATTAAAACCCAACAAACAGTTATCGGAGCGTGGCAGAATATCAAATGTTAATGCACCTGGAATTTTATGTAAAATGTAGTATTGCTTTTGATCTTTGCGTTCTTCCAGCCTTAGGGTAATAAAATACTTTCCCTCATTAAATTTTGCTGGAAATCTTATGGTGAGGGTAGCTGATTCTCTATCTAAATCACGCTGTTTGATCCGAAACCACTGGCCACCTATACCGACTAGGTTGATTGCTTGGATCACTACCGATAAAGAAGGATATTGGATGTGGACTGAGAACTGGCAGCTAATTTTTAACTCAATGATATCCCCATAATTAAAAAAAGCATTATTTTGGCCAGTGCTAGAGAAAGCAGCAGACAATATTTCTCCTTCGCTGGTACCATAACCACCATAGGTTTTTTTTCTAATAGCCGTATCTATGTCTTTATTTCTTTGTGGTGCGCTACGAGATTGTTCGGCACGCACATCCATAAAATAGTACTCAGAAATATGCTCCGGTTCACCCTCTGCTTTTTTCTGGCCATTTTCAAGATAAATCGCACGATGACAAAAAGATTTAACCGCACTCATGTCATGGGAGACAAACAGCAGAGTGGTGCCCTTAGCAATCAAATCCTGAAGCCGTTCTCGGCATTTGAATTGAAATACCGCATCGCCTACCGCTAAAGCCTCGTCAATAATTAACACTTCGGGTTCGAGACAGGCGGAAACGGCAAAGGCAAGCCGCATGGTCATCCCTGAAGAATAGGTTTTAACCGGTTGTTCAATGAAATTTCCAATCTCTGCAAAGGCGGCAATCTCATCAAACCGGCGTTCGATTTCAGTACGGCTGAATCCGAGGATAGCGCCGTTGAGAAATACGTTTTCTCGTCCTGTAAATTCGGGGTTGAAGCCACTTCCCAATTGCAGTAGAGCGGCGACTCGGCCTTGAACGGTGATCTTTCCAGCACTAGGAGTCAAAGTGCCAGCAATCAGTTGAAGCAAGGTGCTTTTCCCAGCACCATTACGGCCAATAACCGCCACAGCCTCCCGTCTCCGGACTTGCAGGGAAACATTGAGTAATGCCCAAAACTCACGGTGAAATTTCTTGCGTCCTCTAAAAAAGGACTGCCACAAACGATCTTGAGGGCGTTGATACAAATGATAACACTTACTAACCCTGTTCACGTCAATTAAAATTTCGGGATCGATGTTAGTCATCGAAATCAATGTCATATTACATCGGCAAAACCGGTGCGTGTCTTCTGAAACCAGGCATAACCAAACCAGGCCACAGCTGCAGAAATTAAGAAATAGATTAGGTATCCTTTTAATTCCGGAATCTCCCCCCCAATGAGGGTGGCGCGCACCCGTTCAATCACATAAGTGAGGGGATTAAACTCCAGAAAAGCACGAAAAGGTTCGGGCACCGAACTTACAGGATAGAAGATAGGGGAAAAAAAGAGCAGACCACTGCTGATAAAGGTAACCAACTGAGCTAGATCCCGAAAATACACGGTAGCCGCTGCAATAAACCAACCCACGCCAACAGCAATTAAACTCAATGGCAATATCAATAAGGGAATAAAGGCTGCGGCTAACGTCACCCCCTCATGGGCAATACTCCAAACAACAATCAGCAATAAAAAACTAATAGCAACATGCAACAGGCTCGCCCCCAAAACAACAACCGGTAATATCTCAAGGGGAAAAACTACTTGCTTGACATAGCCAGGATTACCAAGGATAAGAAAAGGAGCCCGACTAATGCATTCAGACAATAGCCCGTGAACGATTAAACCGGCAAATAGCACCAGCGCGAAATCAAAAGTATTTTCCGTTGAAAATCCCCAGCGTGCTTTAAAAACTACACCAAAGACGAAGGTGTACATGACTAGGGAAAACAGCGGATTGATAAAAGACCACAAGAATCCGGCAAAGGAGCCCCGATAACGACCTGCCACCTCGCTCCAGATAAGCTGCACAATTAGTTCTCGGGTTTTTATAAATTGTCTGATTGCAATGATAGGGGAAATGGAAAATCTCGGCATTGTAAAATAGGCGTCATTTTAATGTTCATCAAGCACCATGATTGCCGCTTGCTGTTTGCCATTCCCAATCGAAGCAGCAGTCTTAGTGGGCAATTCCTCTAGCGACCCCCCGGTTTTACCCCGGATATCCACCCAGAAATGAGGTAAACCCAAATTTTGCAACCAATCCGGGCCATCAGTTTCTTTCAGCATGGTAATGGTAGAGGCACTTCCCGCCACAACGCATAAATCACTGACCACGGTCACCGATGCCAAATGCCGCACTGGCCAACCCGTCTTAGGGTTGAGGACATGGCCGTAACGGACGCCATTTAACACGATGCAACGCTCATAATCACCGCTACTGGCAATAGCGCCCTCCTGCAACAGGAGCATTCGCGTTGCTGCTCCTTGATGACTCGGGTGACGGATGCCAATCCGCCAAGGCTCACCATCGGGGCGGGGACCAATAATCTTAATATCACCACCTAAATTCACTAAACCATGCCGAACCCCCGCCTGCGAACTCAGTGAGGCAGTGCGGTCAGCGGCATATTCCTTGACGATGCCGCCAAAGTCAATTTCCATTCCGGGTAAGGGAAATTCCAATACCGGCGGTGCCCAATATAGTTTATCCCAGCCAATACTGCTAAGCAGCTCTTGCACTTGCGCTTTACTCGGCAATTTGTCTGACTTAAAGTTCCAAGCGCGCCGCAAGATGCCGGAAGTAATGTCAAATAATCCTTCGCTTTGCTCATAGCAAGTGGCCGCATAATTGAGCAATCCCGCTGTTTCTTCATCTACCGAGATACGCCCACCCGCCATCGCCACCCGATTAATCTCAGAAAGAAAGCTATCAGCCCGGTAACGGGAATACAGCGCCTCCAGCCTGCGCACATCGGCGATGATGAATTCTGCGGCTCGTTGGGCTTTGGCCTGAGTTTGGGCATAGAGTTGAATCTCACAGGGCGTGCCCATAGCATTAAAAGCCTTGCGGTAAAGCTTCACCCTACCCCCAAAAAATCAGCCGCCAGAACCGGAGTCCGAATCCCAGAGAGAAAATGCCCCCCTGCTCACTCCATTGTTGATTAGAACGCCAAACCCCAAGTGACAAACAGCGTACCCTCCCGTTCCAGTTGAAAGCCGTTGACATCATCCCTTATCGGCTGTATCCACTCGAAGCTCAATCGATTTCCCTTAAGCCCACCTCCTAGAGTAGAGGCATTGAGGCCAAAACCCACATCCCAGAAGCGCCCGCCGTAATTATCCGGGAAATCTACCGGCGCCGAACTCGGAGTGGGTCCGTCGAATTGACCTTCAATTGCACCTTGTACCGTATAGATGCCTCGAACCGAGGCAGAGAACCAATTGAACAGGCTATAACCGCCCCAGGCGGTGGCCTGAAATATATCGCCAAAGGCAAAACCGGAGGAGTTTTCGCTTTCCAAGCGCACGGTACCGCTCAGCTGACCGCCCCAAGACCAGCGATCCAGCCCACCAGTGTAGGTCAGACTAGGCAAGAAATCCCAGGTACCGCTGCCAAGCTGCATTCCATAGTGAAGGAATAAGGGTTTGCCAAAATCCGGGCTATTCTCGTTGATTTCCATACCCTCGACTTTAATATCCACGTCACCGGTCGGGGCGCTGACGCCTAAGCCCAGGTGCAAATAATGCTGGGGAGAATCCAATAATTTAACTAGCGCAAACAATCTCGTATCACCCACTCCACCAGTGGCATGGCCGCCCCCCTCGATGGCGTGGCTGTGCCCGCCAACCGCATCCGGATCCGGAGGGGGGGCCCCCTCAAGCTCCCGCAAGCCCATGTCCATATCCATAAACATGGGCATCAGCATCACATTCAACCACTCCGTTGGCACATACATGAGATCAAGCATATGCATATGCATATTCATATGCTCCGAGGTCACCTGGCAGGGTGTGTCCCTGCAGGCATTATTGACAATAGCAAGATCATTGACGGCTTGGCTGCCATGGAGCATGTCGCCACCGTGGCGGCTATAGCTATACCGGTAACCCACCATAAACTCGCCGGGTGTTCTCAGCATATGGCTGAACATCACTCCAGCGGGGGCAAAATCGCTGTGCCCCTCATGACCGACCGGGTGAACATGCCCCCCGTAACCACCGCCAGAATGGTTGAGAGCCGAAAGATCCACCCTCAGCAGCGCATTGGCCAAAAAATAGTTGAAATCGGCAAAATCGCCAGTCCCCCCTCCCCCCAACTTTAAGGAACCGGCGTGGGTATAATATTCAAAACCTGCTTCCAGGGTAACCCCTTTGGCGAATTGTTTACTCAATGTTACTCCACCACTCAGGGCCCCAAAAGCGGACAGTCGATGGTCACTAGAAAAATGGTCGGGAGTAGGCAGTTGGCTTTGGTTGGCTAAAATCTCTTCTACTGAAAGCGGCCCCTGATCGACTATAAAAAAGGGATTGTAAAAGTCCGCAGCACTTTGGCTGTAATATCTGACTGTGGGGGTGATGGTCCACCCCCTACCCAGGGGTTGCCCCCAGGAAATATCAAAAGTATGGGCGTTAATTCCCCAGTTGTCGTGAAAAAAACTGTAATTGAAGTGCAAAGCGGCATCCAATCCAGCAAGGTAACGGGAATAGCCTGCAGTCCAGTTAAATTGATCCCGCTCCTCAGGGCGTTTATCGTAACGGGTAAAAAGCCACGTCATGCCAGGGGTTTCTAAGGGAACGAAAAATACCGATTCCTTATAAGCATTTGAGAGAAAACCTGAACTATGGGTATAACCAAAGCCTGCCTTGAATACTGAGTTTTTGTCTACAACCTGGGTGAAACCAAAATTGACCGAAGTATCCGTCCGCCGGTCATCGACCCTCACCGACCAATCGGGAAAATTGGGATTGACTTCCCCCTCCGGATCGACGGGAACCGACGTCGCTCTGAATGGAAAGCGCAGGGCATTGATGGTGCTATTAATGTAGCCTACCCCTCCCGTCAAAGTAGTGAGTTTCTGGTTGAAATCCCAGCGCCCACTCAGGTTGAAATAGCGAGATTCATAGTCATCCTCCAGAGAAATACCACCGCCCAGGTCCAGCGCCGCTTCATCCCACTCGTAGCCTAGATTGAAATCCCCCTGCTTGCGGGTTTCCGGCGAGGCCTCGGCCATCACATGCACGGTTTCAGCGGTGATCACAGACTCAAAGGTCCTTGGAATGGTCGCCAACCCCTGACCCGTGTCGATATCAAAATTAACTACCCCTCCCCTGAGATCAAAGAAAGGTGACGCCCCGGTTTGGGCATTGGGATTAAATCGGACAGTAGCGGCTGGTGCCGTAGTGATGGGCGTGGCCCCTACCCAGGTATCCTGAATAAAATTAGCCCGAAATCTCAAGCGGTCAGTGAGGTCAATTTCGCCGGAGGTTTCCAGACTATCCACCTGAATGTCATTGTCCTTATTCCGAAATTGGCTTTGAGTGCTGCCGCCCTCCTCGTAACGGCCGTATTGGGAATTGAACTCCCCCCCCTCAAAAGCAGCATGGGCCGGTGGCAACATTAAGCCAGGTAAAGCCAGTGCAGCGGAAGTCAGTGCCAATAACGAAGAACTGGCTCGGCACTTGGAGGGTTTGGCGAGAGGCTTCGGCTTAATAGCAGCCACACCCCGCCCCTTCAGCAGAACCACTGCCGGCAGCCGCCTCGCGGCTATTGTAGCCATGGGCACGCAAACCGCTCTGCATGGGATGGGGGTCTAGGGCCATATGGGGCTTAGCCAGGTTGCCCCGCTCCCAGGGAGCCACCGAGGCGCAACCTGACAACCCTACCGCCAAAAATAATAATAGCGTGCTTATTATTTTTATTATTTTTGTCTTGGTTATTCGCTTGCTTCTCATTATTGCTGTATTTCTCTTCAAAGCCGAAGCGCACTGAAACAAATTTTGGCGTTTGGCAAAGTGTTGTTATTAATGCAGAAAAATTATCGAACAGGGCAGGAAAGACAGACAATAAACCATGCTAAAAATTAAGAGTTAGCCGCTTCTTCTTTTAAAAGCTTTTGGATCTGTGCCCGCAGTTTTTCAACATCCCCGGATCTAAATCCCTTGTGGACATAACGGATCATTCCGTTCCGATCAACCAGAAAAGAAGAAGGCATGGCTTGGACATCGAATAATTGAGCACACTCTTGATCTGGATCAATGACAATATCAAAGTGGGTAGGAAATTTCGCTAGAAAATCTTCGGCATCGCTTAATTTCTCATCAAGATTGACCCCCAAGACCTGCAGTCCCTCGTCACTAAAATGTTGGTACAGATTATTTAAGAATGGAAATGATTTTACACAGGGGGGGCACCAAGAAGCCCAAAAGTCCACATAAATAACTTTTCCTTGCCATTGCTGAATAGTGATCTGTTCTGCTGCACCCAAGGTATTTAAAGTGCAGTTGGGTGCCTCCCGTTTTATTTCAGAGATGGCAAGCGTTTGCAGCGGAATAGTAGCTAGTAGTAAGCAGAAAAGAGCCGGTCTTAGTTTATTCATAACGCTATTAAAACTCTAATTTTTAGGATAGCCCCTGAGTTCTCTCCCTCTCAGGAAGAAAGCTCACTGAAATCCTTTAATAACCATAGATAAGCACAACAGACCATTATTACTGATCTTGTAAAACCGTCAATGACGTACCCGTGTGGATGCCAGAATTTGTCTTGCAATGGTATTCAAGTAAATAACTTTTAGGGCCATCTTTAAGTTTATGCACCATGACATTATAAGCTCCGTTTCCGCCGGAGACAGAGGTCAGGGGACCAAAATTCTTGTCATGGTTGAAATGCTCATCCACTCTAAAGGGATCTGAAGCGGTTCTAACCACTGTTTCCCTCTGGACTACTGCGCTTATTTTACCTCCACCCTGGGCTTCGGTGGCATCAAACACTCGAACCTCAAGCACGTCAGAGGCTTCCCCTGCCTCAGTGGAGCAAATAATTAAGTAGTGATCAGTGGCACTCGCCTCATTGCCCAAGGCACCGACTTGATCATGGGCCGCCCCATTCACAGCATATCCCAAGGCAGCCATCATAAAGGGGATGGCCAACCTATTGACATTTTTCATAAACTCTCTCCTCTTATCATGCTACGCCTATTGACGTGGATTTTCCCGCAAAATTTGATCAAGCTTCATATTAGCTAAATCTCTCACTATCTTATCCGTATCATGGAGCGCCGCTTCAAGTAAAGCCATATCCTCTCCCGCATTGCTAACCGCCATCAACCGCACCCCCACATCACTGTCATGCAAGGCTTCTCGTAATACATCGTCCTTTTCAGGATCATTACGCCGAACGAGCCCGGACACAGCCTGCGCCCTGACATTTGGGTTTCGATCTCCTAAAGCCTCCGTCAGAATATTTCTGATGCTCTCATCATCAGCTTCATCTACAAGCGCAAGGCGAGATAAGGCCTCCTCCCGCTGTGTGGGATTGGGTGATAATCGGGCAAGCGCTGAAAGCTTTTCCCTTTCATTTTGCTTCAAACTGGATAGGGCTATTTGCTCTTCCTCAGACACCGACTGCCGCTCATGCTGAATAGGATTATTAGAATGTTCTGTAGCGCCGCAAATAATTTGATGATCCGTCTCCCGGGGCAACCGATGCTTACTTGGATTTGAACTCAGCACCCACACATCTTGCAGCCGGGGCGTTGGATTATCTGTGGATAACTTGTCCGCGTACCGATAAATGAGATTAGCTTCTTTACCTAGGACGCATTTTAGCACCTCCAGAGTTGCGCCTGCGCAAGTTGCCGTCACCCATTTTTGAGGCATGGGAGAAGCATGTAACCGAATGCCGGTTTCATTTTCAATGATTCTAAATATCTGCTCTAACGGTGCTTGCTCTACTTCTAAATGCAAACCACCATCGTTTCTGGAGATGGATTCAAGTTTTTGGCTCCGATCATGAAAAGTCTCGCCTGCAAAGAGAAAGGAGTGGATAAAAAAGAGTGGGATTAATAGTAAAAATTTACCCACAGGCATCTCAACCCCCGAACGTCAGAAAAGTTTAGGAAAAAGGATTTTAACTCAAGCATCCCAATGGCCCACTGTTAAGCGAGCGCGAGGCGCTATGCGCCTCGCGAACCTTACCCTTTACAAATCTACCTAGAGCCCGGAAATAAACCCCGACATGGGCAGATATTGATCAACTTCTTCCGCCGAAGGTTCCACCGCTACTTCATAACCCTCGCCGCAGTCTTCGGGTAAGGGATTAGCCGCTAAATCCCGGTTAATGGTCAAAGTGGGCCAAAAGCCTACAGAAACCACTCGCTCGTCATTAAATACGGGAGTCAATTTCCCTATCCATACATCCACCCGGCGCGCCCCTTCCCTCTCATGGCACCAGTTAGCTATCCCAATACGGGCCCTTACCTTGGTGGCACAGGACTCTTCCACAAAGGTAACTCCTGAGACGCGAAAAGGGATAACCCCTGCCAGATCGGCCTGTAGCTCGCCATCGGTATAGTGAATACCTCTTACTACGCCGGTCTCATCCTTAAATTGTTCGATCATATTAAAAACATTTATATCTTGAATCGCCTTGGGGTTAATCAGGCCGTTTGAATGGGCGCCGCCGATGAGCACATCCCCTAAATTAATGGCTTCCTCGGTATCAAGACGGGTGACAATAGAGTTAGGGCCATTGGGGAAAACCACCGACTGAGAAATGACAGGAAGACTATCTTTATCTTCAAAGCCGCACCCATGCCCTATGGCAAAAGCTGTATACAGGGTGGTTCCTTCATTAGCTTGATCCTTAATGACGGTATGGGCAAACACCAGGGAACTAACGCTGTATACAGCAAAAAGCAGAACAAATAAGGTTATTTTTTTTATCAAGACAGCCTCCTCGTATCGTTAATCTCGTAAATGCTAAAACATTAAGAGAATTTAACCGTGGGCGACAAAGCTAAACTCACCATCGTTATAAATACGGTTAGAGTAACCACCTGAGTGCAATAACCATTCCATAAATAATTTTACTTAAAATACATGCATTTACAAGCATAGAACTCGGCCGATGCGCAAAAACTGTGTCATTTAGCGTAATTTTAATAACCCGTTACGCTAAATGACACAGTTTTGGTAATAAGTTACTTATATGAAGGCACAAAAATCACACCCGTTGCCGACTTCCTCCTCCGACAACCCCTCCGGCGATAATGTGGGCGGTGCGCAGAGGCTCGGGAATAACGCTATGGATGGCAAAACGCCGGATTGTTGCCTCCGCCACAGCTAGTGTCAGGCCGACCCGCTGGATATAAATGCCAGCGACAGACTCCGGTGGTCCGGCCTGCTCAATCAGCGCCCATTTGCGTCGACCTCCCGGGACCCGATGCAAAAGCGCCTGCTTGATAGCAGTAAAGTTAGGTGCCCGTCGAGCGATGACCAACACCGGAATACCCGTGGCTTGGTGAAGGCGGTGCAAATCCACAACATTAAATCCGGCCAAGGCAATTCCCTGGAGCATCAGCAGTTGGGTGTGAGAGAAAAAACGTGAAGTTGTGATTAAACGGATCAGCGTCCGGGTTGCATTCATACCGTCGCGGCGCACTTTACCGCTCAATACGCCATCAAGGCGTTCTGCGGAATATACCGCCCCTACCACCAGCACATCCCCACGGTGTTGTGCTGGAAAAGGAGCATCATCGAAACCAATGACATGGGACAACGACCGCACCATCTTGGACTAAAATATAAACTTATGCGAATATTTCAGGCTTTTCGCCTCCAAGCGAAGGTACACCGGCCTTTTAATGCATTTATCGGGCCACCTAATAACCTCTCAATTAATTTAAGGAATCAATATGCGTAAGGGAGCCTTGTTTCTGGTCGCCGCCTTCATCTTGTTCTTCACTGCAGGGGCTAGCGCTGCGGACGAGCTTGAAACAGATACTCAAAAACTGAGTTATATTATCGGATATCAAATTGGTCAAAATTTGCAACAGCAAAAGATAGAGCTGGATAAGCAAGCTTTTATCCTCGCTATTGAAGATGCCCTTAAGCAAGCCCCCTCGCGACTTTCTCCTGAGCAAGCGAAGGCAGCAATGGAGGCCATGCAACAACAAGAGCAACAGCAGCGAACCGAACTGGCAGAAAAAAATAAATCTGCTGGAGAAGACTTCCTCAAAGCCAATAAGGAAAAGCAAGGGGTAGTCGAACTTGACAGCGGGCTGCAATACCGCATCATCCGGCAGGGTGAAGGTGAAAAGCCCGCCGCTGACGACACGGTGGTGGTGAACTACCGTGGCACGCTAATTGATGGCACAGAGTTCGACAGCTCTTATCAACGGGGTCAGCCAGTCACTTTCAAAGTCAATGGCGTTATCAGAGGTTGGCAAGAAGCTTTGCAGTTAATGCCTGTGGGGTCCAAATGGGAGGTCGTTGTCCCTCCTAAACTCGCCTACGGTCCACAGGGCGCCGGCCGCCTTATCGGTCCCAATGAAACACTGATCTTTGATATCGAACTGCTTGAAATTAAATAATCGTTCCCCTTAAGGGCTGTGAGCATCCTCTCACAGCCCCTATGTGCTGCCTTATGGTGATCGTCATGCAACGATCACTAAAACAACATTTTAAAGTAGCTTGGTATCGCCGGGAAGAACGCCGGCGTCGAGCTTCCAGGGACGGATTGACAGCGTGTCTTGTTATACCTGCCCCAAGTTCCTTAAGTCTAATTTAAACGGGAATTGCTATATCTACACTTTCAATTGAGCCTCCTGCCACCTAAAGAAGAGCCACTGCCCGGTGACTCTTCTTTTTTTTTTCGGGCAATTGGGATCATTGCAGCAGCGGAACTAATGCCGGCCAAATGTTGTCCAGCATAAGGGCCTGAGCCTCAGGGCGAGGATGGATACCATCGGACTGCATTAACTCTGATCGGGTGGCAATCCCACGCAGGATAAAGGGTGCGGTAGCCACTCCATACTCGTTCTTAAGATCGGCAAATAGTTTTTGGAATCTTTCCGTATACAGAGGACCATAGTTCGGCGGCAAACGCATCCTAATAAGTAACACTTTGGCACCGCTTTGCTGAGATTTTTGAATAATTTGGGAAAAGTTTCGTCGCACCTCCGCCAGCGATAACCCTCGTAGACCGTCATTGCCTCCCAACTCGACAACCACGATCTCCGGCTGATGATTATCCAGCAAGATATCAAGGCGAGCCAGTGCGCCGCGGGTGGTTTCTCCGCTAATACTGGCATTGACCACCTGATAAGGGTAGCCTTCACGGGTCAAACGTTCCTGGAGCCGTGTGACCCAACCTTGATTGAGGGGGATACCATAACTGGCACTCAGACTATCTCCCAGGACTACAATGACCGGCTGGAGCGCGGCCCCGGAAGCCATAGATTGGAGCAGTAAACCGACAAGTACACTAAATCGAACTATGGAAAATAATTTCATCATACGCGCAGAACACCTCATCAAACGCGTGGAAAGCCCAGAGAATCTACTGACTATACTGAATGATATCAGCTTTTCCATTGCCCACTCGGAAGCTTTGGCCATTGTTGGGGCCTCCGGCTCCGGCAAATCAACCTTATTAGGGCTGTTGGCCGGCTTGGACACACCAACCTCCGGGCGGGTTATCTTGGATGGCGTCGATCTACAAACTCTGGATGAAGACGGGCGGGCCCGGTTACGCAGCGACCGGGTCGGCTTTGTCTTTCAGAGTTTTCATCTCTTGCCCAATCTCACCGCCCTAGAAAACGTCATGTTGCCTTTGGAGCTCGGGGGTCACTCCCAGCCGCGAGAGGCGGCCCTAGCCGAGCTAGAAGCCGTCGGCCTCGGCCATCGCACGGGCCACTACCCTAATCAACTCTCAGGCGGCGAACAACAACGGGTGGCCATTGCCCGCGCCTTTGCACCCCGTCCCCAGATCCTTTTTGCCGATGAGCCCACTGGAAATTTGGATGGCAAAACAGGTGCCAAAGTGAGCGATCTCCTATTTGCCATGAAGCGAGAATACGGCACTACCTTAGTGCTGGTCACCCATGACAAAACACTCACCAAGCATTGTAATCGCACTTTAGCCCTGGACAGCGGGCGTTTGGTAGCCTCCCCATGATGGACCATAAAAATTCCTTTAACCGACGAGTGCTCTTTACCAGAGTACTGGCAATGCAACTGAGGAGGGCTGGATGAAATCATTGGCATTTTCCCTCACCACCCTGAAGCGGGACTGGCGTTCTGGCGAAATCCGGTTAATCGCAGTTGCCCTGATCATCGCCGTGAGCGCTGTGACTACGGTTAACTTTTTCGTTGAACGGTTACGCCAGGCCATGGAGACAGAGGCCGGGACGGTGCTAGGGGGCGACTTGGTAGTGGAATCCCGCAATCCCCTACCAGAAAATTTCATCACCAAAGCCCATACCGTAGGGCTAGAAACTACCCAGACGGTGTCTTTTCGAAGCATGATACCTGCTGGCGACAGGCTACAACTTACCGAAGTCAAAGCCGTTGAGGAGAACTATCCCCTGCGGGGCCAATTAATGGTGGGAGAAGATCCCTTTGCGCAGCCCACCGAGGCAGACCACCCCCCCACACCGGGAACCGTGTGGCTTGATCCTCAACTTGCGCCCACTCTCGAGCGAACGGTGGGCGACCAGATAACGCTAGGACGGTCAAGCTTAGTCGTGGATAAGCTACTGCTATTGGAACCGGACCGAGGGGGGCAACTGTTTAACATCGCCCCCCGTCTACTGATGAATTTGGAAGATGTGGAGCGTACCGGTTTATTGCAGCCGGGAAGCCAGGCCCGTTATCGTCTGCTACTGGCAGGCCCCCATAAAGAAATTATCTCCTATAAACACTGGGCCAAAAACCACCTCCCAGAAAATAGCCGGGTGATGGGGGTCCGCGATGGACGACCCCAGCTACGGACCGCCCTCCAACGGGCCGACCAATTTCTTACCTTGGCGGCCCTGACCAGCGTTTTTCTCGCCGGCGTCGCCATTGCCATCGCGGCGAGACGATATGCCGATCGCCACCAGGATAATTGTGCCGTCATGCGTTGCTTGGGTGCGACCCAAGGATTAATTATTCAAATTTATGCCTTGACCATGGTTTGGCTTGGACTGGTGACCAGCCTTATCGGCTGTGGGGTGGCCTGGTTAGCCCAATCGGTGCTTGCCCATTTAATGAGTCACCTTTTTCAAAGCGAGCTGCCTCCCGCCTCCCTATGGCCCCTCCTTACCGGTACCTTGACCGGCTTAATTGCCCTCCTCGGCTTTGCCCTACCGCCCCTGATGCGGCTCAAGGATGTGCCTCCTTCTCGGGTGCTGCGCCGGGATACAGGGGCCTCCCATCAGCCCGTGTACACTGTCTATTTGGGCGCGCTTATCGCCATTGCCGCCCTCATCCCGTGGCAATCGGGGGAAATGAGATTAACCCTCTATGTCCTCGGGGGCAGCATCCTCACCGTATTGGTGCTCGCAGCCTGGTCTTGGCTGCTTATCAGCGGGCTAAAATTGCTGCGCTCACGGGTAGGGGTCGCCTGGCGCTATGGCTTTGCCAGCGTAGCACGGCGGGCAGGGAGCAGCACCGTGCAGACCATTGCCTTGGGGCTTGGAATCATGGTGATGTTGTTGTTAACCGTGGTGCGTTCCGATCTGTTAGCAAACTGGCGAGCTAATCTTCCTCCTGATGCTCCCAACCACTTTATGATCAATATCCAGCCAGACCAAGTAGAGGCCGTTCAAACATTCTTTGCCCATCAAGGCCAACCCGTACCCCCGCTCTATCCCAATATCCATGGTCGTTTGGTGGCCATCAACGACACGCCCATAAAGGACAAACACTACAGCAATTCTCGGGCCCGACACCTGGCGAGGCGTGAATTTCACCTTACCTGGGCCCGTGAACTCCAAGCTGACAACCAAATCGTGGCGGGACGCTGGTGGTCCTCCCAAGAATCGGAACCGCCTCAGTTCTCGGTAGAAGCCGATCTTGCCGAAACACTGGGAATCAAACTGGGCGATTCCCTCACTTTCCAGGTCGCCGACCAAAAGGTCATGGCGCCGGTAACCAGCTTACGCGCCATCGAATGGAGTTCATTTAATCCCAATTTTTTTGTGATGGCCTCCCCCGGGCTGCTTAACGATGCGCCTGGTACCTACCTCACCAGCTTTTATTTACCGGAAGAAGATAAACCCCTTCTCATCGCCTTAGTGAAACAATTCCCCAGTGTCACTATCCTTGATGTGGAGGCGTTAATGGGGCAGGTCAGAGCCATCATCGACCGGGTCACCCTCGCGGTTGAATTTATTTTTGCTTTTACTGTAGCCGCAGGAGTAGTGGTGTTGTTTGCCGCCATTCAGTCCACTAATGACGAACGTTTCTATGAAAGTGCGGTGTTTCGAACATTGGGAGCCAGCAGAGGCACCATCATACGCGGCTTAGCGGCAGAGTTTCTCTCCTTGGGAGCCGTGGCGGGAACCGTCGCCGCCATCGGTGCCCTCGCTATTGGATATTTGCTGGCCGAACGGGTATTGCATACCGGTTTTCAGTTCAATGGCTGGTTGCTCGTCCTAGGCTTACTCGCCGGCAGCCTTGGCGTAAGCCTTGCCGGCCTTCTAGGCACCCGTTCGGTGCTTCACGCGCCCCCTTTTCAAACACTGCGGCAGGTGTAAGGAGGCAAAAAATGGACATTAAACCGATCAAGACCGAGGCGGATTACGAAGCGGCCCTAGCGGAGATCGCCCAGCTTATGGATGCTGAAGCTGATACGCCAGAAGGCGATCGGTTGGACCTGCTAACCACCCTGGCCGAGGCATGGGAAGCCAAACACTTCCCGATTGACAAACCGGACCCAATTGAGATGATCAAGCACCGCATGGAAGCTCAGGGTCTTACGCGCCGGGATCTGGAGTCGATGATCGGCAGCCGAAGCCGGGTTTCCGAGGTTCTCTCTCGCCGGCGGCCCCTGTCCCTCAATATGATCCGTCGGCTCAACCGGGACATGAACATTCCTGCCGACCTTTTGATCCAGGCCTATAAGCTGGACAATAAAACTCAATAGTCTCGGGGGATATTACGTCGACTTTATGCCTATCAATTCCATAACTGAGCACATTCGGGCCTATTGGCGGCGGCAGATTATCAATCGTTACCCTATTCCCCCTGCCCTTTGGGAGAAGGTCACAACCCGGCTCCTGCTCCTCCAGGGGCTCACCTTGGCAGAGGCTAATCATCTTCGCGATTTAAGCGCCTTATTTTTGCACTATAAATCCATTGATGGCATCCAGGGTCTCAGGGTCACGGAGGAGATGCGCCTGGTGGTGGCGGCCCAAGCGTCCCTACTGATTCTCTACCTGGATTGGGATGATTACCAAGGTTGGCGCACAGTACTGCTTTATCCAGGGGCATTTATTGCCAAACATGAAGTGCAGGATGAAAACGGCATCGTGCATGCGGTACAGCACCCGCTGATTGGCGAATCCTGTGACCGGGGACCGGTGATCCTCTCGTGGGATGAGGTGGCACACACCCTGACCCCCTCCGAGCAACTGGGTAATGTGGTCATCCACGAGTTCGCCCATCTATTAGACATGGGCAATGGCGTAGCAAATGGTATGCCCCCTTTGCATCAAACCATGAACCGTCGTGCCTGGACTGCTATTTTTTCTCAGGCTTATAAAAGTTTGAACAAATGCTGGGCGGCAGAGGAACCGATCCCTTTAGATCCTTATGCCCTAGAAAGCCCTGCCGAATTTTTCGCTGTGGCCAGCGAGGCCTTTTTTGTCTTCCCCCAGCGGTTGCGAGCTGCCCTTCCCCAAGTTTATCAGCAACTGCAACTTTACTACCGTCAGGACCCGGCTAGCCGCTCTCCTAGCGCTCGGAAAACCTTGTAGGGAATCACTCTTCTTTAGCGCCGAAGGAACCACATACTATGCTTTCTTGGTATTGATGGAAACAGGGGAGGTTAACCCGGTGGATCTAATTTCACTCCTATTACTGCTCCTGGTAGCCAACGGTACCCCCGTGATAACGGCTTTCCTATTGAAAGATCGTTTCAATTGGCCCTTGGATGGCCGTCTTCGGCTTCCAGATGGAAATCCCCTCTTTGGCTCTTCCAAAACCATTCGGGGAATTGCTGCCGCTATTCTGACTACCGCCCTTATCGCCCTGCTATTCGGCTTCTCCTTAATCACTGGCGCTTTGTTTGGCTTTTGGGCCATGGTAGGAGATCTGGTCTCTAGTTTCATCAAGCGACGCTTTGGCCTGCCCGCCGGCGCTAATGTGCCCGGCTTGGACCACATTCCAGAAGCTTTTTTTCCCCTTTGTTTCCTCCGGAGCCAGATGACCATACCCTGGCTAGATCTAGCGGTGATCCTCCTGGCCTTTGCCTTGCTTGATCTCTTCCTATGGTATTTATGGGGCCGGCTTTATCCTCGCTTCCACTCCCGCTAACTTAATCGCAACGAAGCCGGTGCAGGGTAATTTCAGGGGGGCAATTGAGACGAACATCCACTACGCAGACCCCCGAACCCACTGAAGTATAGCCTTGCATCTGATGATAACGCCAAGGCCCGGCGCAGATCCTGCGAGGGCAACGGGCATTGACCATGAGAGGGATACCACCGGGCAAACAGATCTGTCCTCCATGGGTGTGCCCACAGAACATCACATCAAAGCCACAGTGGGCTGCCCGTTTATAAATTTCAGGAGAATGGGCCAACAGAATTCGGGAGGCCGATTCGGGGATCTCGGCACAGGCCTTTTCTAAGTTGTCGGCGCAATAATAATGGGGATCATCAACCCCCGCTAAATAGAGCGCAGCACCGTCCCGCTCAATAGCCACCGCCTCGTTAAGGAGCACCCGCACTCCCATCGCCTCCAAACCCGGAACCATACGGATAGTATCATGGTTGCCGAGTACCCCGTAGATAGGGGCCTTGAGATGGGGGCGCAATTGTTCCACGGCCTCTATCACGGCTTGGTAAGGTCCATAGGTCTTGGCGCGCAAATCCCCGGTGATCACACACAGGTCATACTCTACCTTCTGAACCTGTTCAATCAGAGCATGGGGAAGCTGCCCGTTCATGTCCAGATGCAGATCACTTAAGTGCAAAAGGGTATAACCTTCAAAAGAGGGAGGTAGCCCCTTGAGAGAAATTTCATTATGACGGACCTGAATGGCCAGGGCATTGCGTTTACCCCGCCGGTGGAGGGCCAAACAACGCAAGGTCATCCGAATGAAGGAATGGACAGAATACCAATTCTCAATATGAAAAAAATTACGTCCCTGGGAAAAGACATGGGTTTCATGATCCCCTTCAATACCAAGACGCTGCCTAAGGTGGAGGGGACCCACCCGCCGTTCAAGCTGTTTTAAGACCAGGATCTCCTCCTGCTCCAGAGGAAGGATCTCCTCCGCGGAGGAGACTCCATTTGCCACCACGCCAGCCCAAGCGGGAGGGGCATACTTATAATTCCTGTGTTTCATTGCTTAAATATCCTGGTTAGTCGGCAAGTTGCGCCTGAATGGCCCCCGCTTGAAGCTGTTTAAGGACGCTTAGATCTGAGAAGGGCCCCAGCCCCGTTTCAAGGCGCGCCACTTGGCCCGAAGGGAGAACTCCTTGAAACTGTTGCCTGTGTGAACGTACTAATCCTTGGGAGTCCAGATAACGCACTTCAATGCCAATGTCACGGACCGCTACTGGGGCCCGGTTGGCCACCTCGGCAATGAGATAACCGCGCCGGTCCAATCCAGCACGAACCGCCAGATACTTTTGGGGGTTCTGGGGTAAATCCAACCGGGCTAAAGCACGGCCCGCTTCAAGGCCAAGAGGAGACTGGGAGGCGGCCGCCTGTTGATAATACGCTATAGCGCTTTGCCGATCATTTTGCGCCAAGGTCAGATCCCCCAGGGCTTTGTTGGCCGTCGCCGTGGGCAATAGGGCCAAACTCCGCTGGAGATCCTGACGAGCGCTTTCCAGATCGCCCAGGGCTTTTTTTACCTGGCCCCGTTGGTTATAGAAGTAAAAAAAGCGGTCATTGCGCGCGATAGCCTGGTTATAATCCACCAAGGCCTCTTGGTAGCCTTCTCTAGCCAAATGGACATCACCCCTCAAGGCGTAGAACAGGGCTTCCCGGGGCTCTTCAGCAATGGCCTGCTCCGCCAAAGCCAGTGCTTGTTGAAGGTGGCCTTCCTGGAGTGCTTTACGGCCCTTATCATAAGCCGCATAGGCATTTTCCGCCTGCTTGAGGGGGGCAATCTTCGCCTGGTACTGCGCTACCCCTAACTCCCCCCCAGCAGGTAAAGTACGGGCAATCGCTCGGTTGGCTTCAACCCGCTCCCGGGAAGGGGGATGACTCGCGAATAACCCCAAAAGCCAATTTTCCTGCCGCCCTTCGGAGAGACGAATAAAAATTTCCTGCAGGCTGACCGCAGCCCAGGGATCATAACCGGCACGGGACATATAGCGCATGCCATAAAGATCCGCCTCCCGCTCCGCATCACGACTATATTTCTGGGTGACCAATTGCGCCGCCACCTGGGCCCCGCCCAATACCAGAGGAGCATATTCACCCCCCCCCGCCGTCACTGCTGTGGCTAGCACTGCCCCCTTGAGTAACAAGCTACGCTCCATGCCCTGGGCACCATGGCGGGCCGCGGCATGGACAATCTCATGACCTAACACCGCCGCTAATTCGGCTTCATTATTGAGTTCAGTTAGCAACCCCCGGTTAAGAGCAATCTTACCGCCGGGTAAAGCCCAAGCATTGGGTATAGAATCATTGATCACTGTAAACTCATAAGGCAGGGAGCGATCACTCACTGCCACCAGGCGTTGGCCCACCTGACTCACGTAGGCGGTTAATTCAGGGTCCACCACATAATCACCGCCCTGCATCTGCCGCATCGCCAAATAATTCTCCTCCCCCATCTGCACCTCCTGGGTTTCGGAGACCAATGCCAACTCTCGCTCACCGGTGACAGGATTAACGGCGCAGGCACTGAGCAGTGCGGCAACCAACAGCAGTACAAAGCTTAATCGCCCAGCCATTTTTTTATTTTTTCCTCACCCTTACCCCTCTCAAGGGTGGATATCTCCATCCCTAAAGATAGAGCATCTTTACAGGATCGTCGCCAAATTCTGCTGCAGCTTTTGCCATTCACTCTACGATGCCCATACAGCAACACACAGTCTTCTCAATTCCCAGGAACATCCAAATAAATCAGGGGAGTCCGCCCCGGTAGGCGAAATATTTCCGTCTTTATCCCCTCAAGATGCTGTCCCCGGCACCAGCGCTCCACCAAGGCCACCGCATCATCCATATATCCTAGTGTCTGCCACTGGGGCTCAAATAAAAGGAGATACCGCTGGAATACGGATATATTCCTTCAGCTCAGATAAAATAGATTGCTGCCAAATCTGGTCGACAAAACCGCGGATTTTAGCCGAGTCCATGGATATTAGGGCTCTCTTACCGAAGAATAGGTCTCTGAATTTAGCTTTACTAAAGATAAACTTAGCTTAAAGCATCGGAGGTTTTCTATACGCTCCCTTGCATCGGCGCAGCTTTATGCTGGCGTAAGGCAAGCTGGTAAAGCTCCAGCAATCTGAGGGCACAGGCTTTTGCACTCCAGCTCTTGACATATTCACGGCCCTCCGCACTTAATCGCTGCCGTAATTCTGGATCGCGAAGGACAGTGAGTACCTTGGCCGTAAAGTCCGCCACGTTATCCTCAGCCACCAAAGCGCCTCTCCCAGGTCCCACCACATCCCGGGTTCCCATCACCGCTGTGGAAACCACTGGGATACCTAAGGCCATCGCCTCTAGAAGCACCAACCCCTGAGTCTCGGTACGGGAGGCAAAAACGAAGGCATCACCGGCATGATAGCAATCGGGAAGTTCCGCCTCCCGATCCAAGTATCCGATAAATAGCACATTATCCTTTAAACCTAAGGCGTCAACTTGCTTTTTCAAATGATTAAAGGCCGGCCCTTCTCCCGCAACAATCAGCAAAATCCTTGGCTCCTGCTGCTTGACCTCCTTTGTCACCTCCAGCAAAAAATCAATATTTTTCTCAAACGCCACCCTACCGATATGCACCAGCGTGGGGCGATCCACAGGGATACCGTAGCGTTCCCGAAAGCGGGCGCCCTTTCCCCCCTTGAAACGTTCCAATTCGATACCGGTCGGGACAATGGCCGCCGGGCTTTTTACCCCATAGTTCCGCAAGATCCCCAACATAGCAGTAGAAGGCACCACCAAGGCATCCACGTTATTACATTGGGTATTGGTCAAACGGCGGGCCGCAAAGCGCAGCCAAGCTTTGGGTAAAAATGGAATGTAATGGTAGAGATACTCCTCAAAGAAGGTGTGATAACTTTCTACCCGCGGCAGACCCAAACGCTCGGATAGGGCCACCCCCGCATAATAGGCCACGAAAGGAGTATGGATGTGGATCAAATCAAAACCTTGCTTTGCCAGCTCCGGGGCCAGATTAAGAATATGCCGCCATTTAAGGAACCGATCTTCTGGATCGCGGATCACCGACCGTGCGGGAATCCGAATAAGGTCAGCTTCCGGGGCTTCGTCTAAGCCATAGGCCGGCGCGATCAAGGTGACTTCATGGCCTAGAACTTGGAACTCGTGGCGAAAAGTTTGGATCGAAGTGGAAACACCATTGATCCGAGGAAAGTAAACGTCCGAGATTTTTAAAATGCGCACGGCAGCTCCAAAGTATCAGCTAAACCCAAAACCGGGATGATTACTTGGACCGTCGAACGCTGTCAATCACTTGCATCCACTTGCATCAGCCAGCAAAAGCAAATCGGCGCCCATCCTTAAAACTCATAGCGCAAGGTAGCAAAGAAATTGCGGCCAGGACCCGGTAAACGCTGCCCTCGTGGAACGTCGCTATTCAGCACCCGATTAAAACCCGTTAAGTGATTGATATAAGTTTTATCCAGCAGATTATCGATTCCCGCCGTAAAAGTGATCCCTTGATTAGGAAAGCGATATTGCCCATAGAGGTTAACCAGCACATAGCCTGGAGTGGCTTCATTAGTATTATTAGGATTTTCAGGATCTTGAGTATTCGTATCCGAAATATCTTCCTGGCGATAAACCAACACGCTCTCTACCGTTGCAAACCATCGTGCCTGCTCATGGGTAAGCCCTAAGCGTAAAGTAGCTGGAGCAATGCGATATAGATCATCGTCAATATCCCGCCGCTTACCCCGGACGTAACTGGCCACCCCATCAATTCGCCATTGCGGATGGAAACGATAGCCGAAATCCGCATCCAGGCCATAAAACTCAGCATCCACATTAGCGAACTGCAATGGGGTAGGATCCCCAGCCGCATTGGTACTGACCGCCGTTACCACGGGATCAGTCACGGGAACGCCCTGAATATAATCATCAACCCGGCGGTAATAGGCCTGCGGTGCAAAGTAGAGGGCTTGAGTTCGCCAATCAAAACCAAACTCCAGCTGATGAGAAACTTCTGGATCAAGATCCACTTTGCCGACATAGTTATTGCCATCCCCAAGACCTGCATTGACCTCTAAGGGGATCCAGAGGAAACGTTCGATATAGGAAGGAGAACGCGTTTTGCGAGCCGCGCCAAAGAACCAACGAAGAGCAGAATTCATTTGATAGTCAAGCTTAACCACCCAGTCCACATTATTATCGGTTTGATCCCGATCAGCATTATTAAACCGCTCCCTGAGCATAAATACCGCCCGGGGAGGAGTCCCCATGGGAAACATGCCTGGATTGGCATCCACCAACTGGGCAGGAAAGGCATTGACCTTGTCCGCATCCATTTCCACGCGGCTGTAACGGACCCCAAGCTCCAATCCCCAGTCTTGATAAATTTCCCCAGTCCATTCACTGAAGAACCCGTAAACCCTGGATTGGGCATCATTAAAATTAGTAATAAAGAAGGGGGCAAAATCAGGATCGAAGACGATCGCATTGTGCTCAGCATCATGACCATCGGTACCAATCGCTAAACTTCCCTTCCATACAGGAAAGATAGCCTGAATACCATAACCCATATTTTCACTATCGGCATTGACAAAACGTTTATCGTCGCCGGCACAGAAGGGCACCGGAAGTTGGCAAAATTCAGGGGCCTGGCGAATCTTAAAATTGTTCATTTGGTGGTCCACATTGGAATAATGGAGTCTGGTTTCGAACTGAATATTGTTCCAAAAACCAGTATAGTTCCCTCCCACTCGATCAGTCTCGGTAAAACTAATGTCCAGAGGTAAGGCTGGAGTACCGGTATCGGTAGTATCCAGGCGTTGATAATCAACACCAAATTCATGGTTGCCCACCCGAAAACCATATCCTCCACCATAGGTATTCCGCTCGTACTCAGTGCCCTTGATGGTGCCATCCCCAAATTCGGTATCATCCCCATCATCCCGGCTACCCAGGAAATGTAACCGGTGGCGATCATTGGTCAACGACAGAATACCCCCCAGACCATAACCCTCATCCACAGAATGACCGCTGGCTTCCACATCACCGTGAAATTCAAATTGCTCGCTGGCCGTAAATTGACTGGACTTGGACTCTGCCTCAATGTAACCACCCACTCCAGAACCACTACTTACCGGGGCAATGCCCCGAATGAGCTCTATCGATTCCAGTAAACTGCGGGGTATATAGTGCAATGGCGGATCCATCCAATTAGGGCCACCCGGCACAAGAGGGGTATCATTTAAGCGCACGTTCATTCGGGGCCCAAACATTCCTCGATACTGAGTAATGCCCGTAATAGGACCATTGGCATTGACGCTTGCCCCAGGGACTCGCTTCAGCAGGTCTGCCGCATCAGGAACCGGCGTGGGTTGTTCTTCAGTTTCTATCACTGAGCGGTCAATGGGTTGCCCCACGACTTCCAGCTCTGGCAAGTCTACCTCCTGAGCAAAAAGTGGGGGGACAACGCAAGCAACCACGATAACGGAGATTGGCGTTCGTTTAATCATTCTTCTCCCCTGGTAACCATAATATTAATTTTTTAGTACCTATGAATAAAATATGAGGTGTTTTAGGAGCGAACCGGAGGTGTTCCGCAAACCCGTTTTTCCTCCCTGAAAAAAGGGTTTGATGCGCGCCCTCCCTGGCGCGCCCCCTGAGGGGCCTCCTCCGGATGTCCCGATTCGCTCCCGGAATACTTCAAAACTTTCACTGAGGTACTTATTTAGCATAAATTTTACGTTAGCAAAATTTATGCTAAATACTTTTCCCAAGAATAAACATATAGTTAATAGATAAACCTAGGGGGGATCAATGACGAAATTGCGGCATTTCCCTTAATATTTGCCCACCCTTACCTTTTTTCTTCCGCCAACCGTAATCCCTTAGGCACCACGACCCGATCCACCCCCTCAAATAGCCCTTGAACCAAGAGGGCCAGCCCGGCTGCGGGAATCGCACCTTCCAAAATCAGGCCTACATCATCCAAGCGAATCCCGCTCAGTATCGGTTGACCATAGCCTCCCGCACCGATTAAAGCTCCCAGGGTCGCCGTCCCCACATTAATCACTGCCGAGGTTTTAATCCCTGCCAAAATAGCGCGAGAGGCCATCGGCAATTCCACCAAGCGCAGTCTAGCCGCTACTGAGAGCCCTAGCGCTGCTCCCGATTCCAACAGCTGAGGGGGAATATCCCGCAATCCGGTATAAGTATTACGAAGGATAGGCAATAAGCTATAAAGAAATAAGGCCACCATCGCGGGGGGTCCGCCGATACCCAGGAGAGGGATCATAAAAACCAATAAGGCAAGGGAGGGAATGGTCTGAATGATCCCCGCAATACTCAAAATAATTTGCCCCAGATGAGGCCGATAGGCAGCAATAACTCCCAGAGGGATGGCGACGATAATGGCACTTAGCAGGGAAACGCTTACCAAGGCCAAATGTTCTTTGGTGTGGCGATAAAAGCGTTGCCAGACAGTAACAGGGGTGCTCTGAGGGTGATAACCCAATGTCTGTTCTAGAAAATTACCAGCTACCTGGGAATCGGGGATTCGCTCCAATTTAGCCTGGGCATTCAAAGCGACCATCGTCACCGAGTCGAGATGTCCTTCTAGGGTTCGCAAGGCAACCACCGCCTCTGGCGCTTGTTTTAAAAGTTCACTTCGATAAAGGAATAGGGCTTTATAGTCGGGAAAGTAATGGCGATCATCCTCCAACACCCGCAATCCGTAGTATTGGATCTCCGCATCGGTAGAGTAGAGATCAATCACCTGCACAGACCCCTGCTCTAGTCCTCGATAAGCCAGATCGTGATCTAACCCACTGACTTGGCGCTGAGGCAACCCGTAGTGGGCGCGTAAGCCCGGCCACCCATCAGCCCGGGCCATGAACTCATTGCTAAACCCCAATACCAATTCTGGATGCTGAAGCAAATCCGAAATCTTGTGGATATTGAGTTTTTGGGCAACCTTCTCTTTCATCCCCAAGGCGTAGCTATTATTGAAACCCAAGGGGCGGCTCATCTCAATTTCCCGGGCGGCCAAAAGACGGCGCAGCTCGGATTCTTCGGTGACCTGCTGGGCAAAGATTTCATGGTAAAGGGTGCCCGTATACTCAGGATAAATATCGATTTCGCCTGTCAGCAAGGCGTTCCACAGGACGCGGGAACCGCCTAGCTCCCGACGATGGATAGCCCTGGTGCCAACACTCCGCACCAACTGGGTGGCCAACTCACCCAGGATAACGGACTCCGTGAACTTCTTGGACCCTACCGTTACCGTCGTATCGGCTAAGCATCCAGAAAACATCATCCACAAAACCAAAGCTAGGCCGGTATTACTTAGGGTGTGATTTTTCATAAACTTCCAGTGGCGAACGCTGAGCCTGAATAAAACGTTCCACAAAGGGAGTCTCCGGCCTTTCCACAAAATCCTGAATTTTCCCTTGCTGAACGATCGTTCCTTCCTGTAGCAAGACGATGTGATCACCAAAATAGGCGGCCTCTCCCATATCGTGGGTGACCATCACTACAGTTTTACCCAAAGACCTAAAAACATTTTTTAGCTCAGACTGCAACTCATAGCGGTTCAGGGGATCTAACGCGCCGAGGGGTTCATCCAACAATAACAGGTCTGGATCGAGCATCAAGGCACGCATCAAAGCCACCCGTTGCCGTTGTCCACCGGACAACTGGGTGGGGTACCGGTCGAGGGCCTCACTTGGAAAACGGGTCAATATGACCAATTCCCCGAGCCGTTGTTGTATCCGGACCTTATCCCACCCCAGATGATCAGCCACCAAAGTGATATTGCCTTGAGCCGTGAAGTGGGGGAATAATCCTCCTTCTTGAATCACGTACCCCATCTCCCGCCGTTGCTCTAGAATATTGGCCGCAGTCAGTAAGGTCCCCCCAAAACGGATGCTTCCGGTATCTGGCTGGATGAGCCCTATCATCAACCGAAGCAAGGTGGACTTGCCACAACCGCTAGGACCAATTAAAACCGTAGTCCGGCCCGGGGAGATAGAGAGATCCGTAGCATGTAAAGCAATGGCACCACCATAGCGTTTAGAAACTGCTTCCAGTTCTAGCATATCCTTGCACTCCGGAATCCAGGGGAGCAGACACTAAAATTCTAGTTCTAAATATGGCGCTACCCCTCGCAAACATAATAATTGGCACTCGGCCATGAGATGAACAAAATATGACCCATCTGATTCTTAAGCAGGACGAGTTATCCCTAAAATGGGTGATTTGACTTAATTCCTTGCGGCAAATGGCCAAATTTAAGGCCCCGCCTATTCCCAGAGTTGAAGTTCCTCACTTTTCCGTTTATTTTGCTGCTTGTGAGTTTTCTAGATCCCCTTTTTACTACCTCTTTCACCTTTGCGCTCCTGCTGGGCCTGCTTAGTGGGCTGCACTGTGTGGCCATGTGCGGCGCCATCATCGGTACCCTCACCTTAAGTCTACCCCGGGAAATCCGTAGCCAAAAAAAGCGACTGGTACCTTTTATCTTTGCCTATAACCTCGGTCGGGTCGTGAGTTATATCACGATGGGATTCATCATGGGGTTGCTGGTAGGGTTACTAGGCTCCACGAACCATCCTGTCGTATTGGGGGTCTCAGGACATGATATATTGCAAGCGACTTCGGCCCTGATCATGCTAAGCACGGGACTGTATATCGCGAATTGGTTCCCCCGCTTCGCTGTGGTAGAGCGGATAGGGATCCCTCTATGGCGCAGGCTAGAGCCCCTGGGGCGACGACTCATTCCTGTCCGCACCCGGAAACAAGCCTTTGTATTTGGTGTCATTTGGGGCTGGTTACCCTGCGGCTTAGTCTATAATGCGGTGGCAGTAGCTGCCACCACGGGCAGCGGGACCCGGAGCGCCTTGACCATGCTCGCCTTTGGTATTGGCACTCTACCCACGGTGATGAGTACAGGCATTTTTACCGCCTGGATGGCTCACCTGGCCACCCTAAATGGCTTGCGTCGCCTGGCCGGTTTGGTGATCATTGCTATGGCTGCGATTAGCTTGCTTGCTATTGGGTCCTATTAGGGCTAATACAGTCAAAGAAAATAGGGTAATATACGTTTTAAGTGACCAATAACTAAACTAATAAGCAGGTGATGGGATGGATGGGTTTGATTCATTGATTGGCAAAGCGCCGGCTTTTGAGTCCCTCTTGCGCAGTGCGCGCATGGTGGCAGCTACAGAAGTGACCGTGCTCATTATGGGAGAGACGGGAACGGGCAAAGAGTTGATGGCGGAAGCCATTCATGCGGAGAGTCGACGGGCAAACAAACCATTTGCGGCCATCAACTGCGCTGCCCTCCCAGAAAGTTTGGCTGAATCGGAACTTTTCGGCCATCGGCGTGGTGCTTTCTCTGGAGCCACCCATGATCACTTGGGGCGTTTCCGAGCTGCGGAAGGGGGTACTGTATTCCTGGATGAGGTCAATGAACTCTCCCCTGGGATTCAAGCCAAATTACTCCGCTTCTTAGAATCCGGAGAATGCCAAGCCGTCGGGGATACGCGCATCCATCATTGTGATGTGCGGGTGATCGCGGCCACCAATTGCGATCTCAATCAATATATTAAGCAAGGACGTTTTCGACAAGACCTTTATTACCGCCTCCATGTGGTACCCCTAGAACTCCCCCCTCTGCGGCAGCGGGGGAGAGATATCAACCAACTGCTAAAGCATTTTTGTGCTTGTTTTGCCCAGACCCATGGGCTCGTGCCACCGACTTTTAATTCAGCGGCCCTACGGGCGCTCAACACCTATCCTTGGCCTGGCAACGTGCGGGAACTGCGCAACTTTTGTGAGCGAATGGTGGTGCTGTTACCCGGACAAACCATTACTCCCCAGAACCTACCATTTGATGTTCGCGGTGGTTTGAATCTACCCACAGAAAAGGAAACCCAGCCGCTAATTACACTGCCAGAAAGCGGTCTAGAATTAGAGCGGGTGGAAATGGAGCTCATTCATCAGGCTATCGCCAGGGCTCAAGGTAATCGCTCTAAAGCCGCGCGACTGTTAGGCATTAGCCGTGATACACTGTGCTACCGGATGCAGAAATACGCCATTTAAACCCACTCAATCAACGCAACGCCAAAGGTGGTTGCAGTGCGGTGCTATACGGATTCGCCCTTTTAGCGCACCTGCAATCACGCTGAACCTGTTGCTTTGGCCTTTCTATTTTTTTGTTTAGATGAATAGCACTGAACAGCAACAGCCTCTGAGTATCATTAAACTCGCTGATCGCCAGATTACTCTTTTAGGTACCGCCCATGTCTCACGAGCTAGCGCTGAACACGTCAAGGCATTGCTCGCAACCGGGGACTATGACGCGGTAGCGGTCGAACTCTGCCCTAGCCGCTACCATGCCCTCATCAACCCCGATGCCCTCTCTCGCATGGACCTGTTTGAAGTTCTGCGCAAAGGCAAGGCTGCGATGGTGACCGCAAGCCTCGCCCTTGCGGCTTATCAACAGCGGATAGCAGAGCAGTTTGGTATTGAACCCGGCGCTGAAATGCGCGCAGCTGTCGATTCGGCTCATAACGCTAAACTTCCCGTTGTCCTGATCGACCGAGAAGTAGGTACCACCTTAAAACGCATCTATCGTAATGTCCCCTGGTGGCAACGCTTTAGCTTGATCTCCGGTCTCTTTGCTAGCCTCGTGTCGCGGGATACGGTCAGTGAAGAAGAAGTGGAACGCCTCAAGGAAGGGGATGTCCTGGAAACAACCTTCTCCCAGTTTGCTGCAGAAGCCCGCCCCCTCTATACCCCGCTTATCGACGAACGGGATCGCTATATGGCTGCCCGCCTCCGGGAAGAAGTCACCCATGGCGAGTACCACCACCTCTTGGGGGTCATCGGGGCAGGACATCTCCGGGGCGTGACCCGTTACTTAGAGCAAGACAGCGCCCCGGCGAAAGAAATTATCACCGAACTGGAGCAGGTCCCCTCCCCGAGCCGTTGGCCCAGGCTCATTCCCTGGTTGATTGTGGCCCTGATCCTGACTGGCTTTATCTTTGGTTTTTACCGGAGTTCCGAGCTGGGCTGGCAATTAGTTATCGACTGGATCGTGATTAACGGTGGCTTAGCTGCCCTGGGCGCCCTGTTGGCTAGAGCCCATCCTTTAACCGTTGTGGGCGCGTTCTTTGCTGCGCCATTGACTTCCCTTAACCCCACCATTGGGGCAGGCATGGTTACCGCCGCGATTGAAACCTTCCTGCGCCGGCCTACTGTAGGAGATTTCAGCCGCCTGCGGCAGGATACGATCCATCTTAAGGGTTGGTGGCACAATCGAGTCACCCGCATCCTATTGGTATTCTTACTGAGCACCTTAGGCAGCGCCATAGGGACTTATGCGGCCGGTTTCAAAATCATCGATCGCTTGGCAGGAGCGTAATTCCCGTCCCCATAGATTCCCTGTGCAAGCCAAGCAAAATCCCTTAATCCCCTCTGAATTAAAAAACCTCTAGGTGCGGGCCTTGCTACTCGGCAGCCGAGGGGAATTTCCCGCACTTTAACTTGTCTCACTGAGGGTCTATGGGGCAAAATATGCGGTTATTCTGCATATTTTATATTTTCTGCTAGAAATCCATGAAACCTAGTGCTGGACGGACTGCGTTACCCATCTTCTTCGCTTTGTGTAACAGGGATCGTGGGTTCGAATTCTGGCAACCTGTCTTTTGGAGCAAATAAATGCGATTAATCTCTCAGCTTAGCCTAGGTCTTCTATTGGTTTTACTGACCATGTCTTCCCATGCCGAAGAAAGCGTATGGGACAAAGCTCAGGTCTCTTATTTTGGTCCCTCCAACATCACTGTCTATCGCAGCCCTACCTGTGGCTGTTGTAAGAAGTGGGTCGAGCACCTGGAAAAACACCGCTTCACCGTCAAAGACATTACCACCAACAATATGCAAACCCTGAAGCAGCAGTATGGTGTTCCCCGTGATCTGGCCTCCTGCCATACCGCCATTATTGATGGTTATGTGATTGAAGGTCATGTCCCCGCTGACGATATCAAACGCCTACTCATAGAGAAGCCCGAGATAGCCGGCTTGACAGTGCCTGCTATGCCGGTAGGCACACCGGGCATGGAGATGGGGGGAAGAAAAGATCCCTTTTATGTCCTTCAATTTAATAAAGAAGGTCAGTCAAAACCATTTAATGCCTATCGAGACTATTAAGTCTTAAACCTACTTCTGAAAAAAGGATGACTCTTAGGGGCAACGGACTGCCGCCTTAACTGGAGTAATAAAAAACTCTTGAACAGGCTCTCGTAGCACTCGCGATCACCTCATTTCAGCCTTCTAAAAACTGCTAGTGATGTGGCAAGGGTTTTCCGGATCCAGAATCATCTGAAAAGACACTAAGACTGCCTATACTCCTTCGCTGGCAGCTGCAAAAAATAACCTTTCTCCTTGAGCATCCGCATCACCTCTTGGGTATTGGCCTGGGCCAGGGAAACCTCAGGCCGCAGTTCCAATCCCATGACAAATTCTAACTTCCCTAGCATTTCCAGTAATTTTTCGGGGACACGAGAGAAGTCATCTTTAGCTTCCACATATAAATAACCGTCGTTCTTTTTACGGCTTCGGTAGACGGCACAGGGCTGGGCCGATTCCTCTCCTGTCCTGTCTTCTTTTCCCTCTTCCATCCACGCCCGGGTTTCAGGAAAAAAGTAGGCCAGACCTTCCAACACCCCGGCGCTGTAATAACCATTGAGCCCCATAAAACTGCCGCGGGCGAGGTAAAGCTGCTGGCGATATTCTGGCGGGAGGCGGCGGAGGGTTTCCTGGCGCACTTCCTCCTGGGCATTGCGCACTAAAATAGCTTGGAGACCACTGGTTAACACTTCCAGATCATTGCCGCTATCCCCGGCGAAAACGGTATGCTTTTTATCAACGTGTTTTTGTTCCATCAGGAAATGAATGGCATGGAGTTTATTGGCACACTTTGGCAAGACATCGAGCAAACCGACCTGAGCAGTTTCATCCACACTCCAAATAAAAGAAGCTTGGATTCCCTGGGCTTTTAACCGCCGTTCCAGCTGTGGAATCAAGATTTCCCGGTCCAGATCCGGAGAGGCATAGTAGCTGAGCTTAAACTGAGTTTGTTTTTCCGGTTCCTGCAGCCGCAGGGACTTGATATCGGCAAACAATTTTGCCAGATTGGTCTGGGTCATTCCCCCCCAGTCCCTTCCAATCTCTTGCCTCCACTGTTCCCAGACATGCCATTGATTATCCCCAATTTCGTAAATTGTGGTTCCCACATCACCAATGGCATAGTCAGGAAAGGGAAGGTCATATTCCTCAATGGCGCTTTGGATCAGGGCCTTGTGGCGACCACTGACATAGACCAGGGTGATTTCTGGACGCTGGGCCAAACGTCGCAGCCGAGGCCGTGCTTGAGAGGACTCGGGTTGGTGGCCATTGGGAAGTAGGGTTCGATCCAGATCAGAACAAAGCAGGATTTTTCGTTTCACAACCATTCTCTAAATTAAGTTTGAAAACTTTGGTGACTTTTCTCCTGAATGTCAATGCGTTCATATTCGGCAATCACTTGAGCGCCGAACAAGACAATAATGGCTGCCGCTTCTAGACTCAACAGGATCATCACCGCCGTGGCAAATGATCCATAAATGATATTCACAAAGGACAGGGTTGAGAAATACCACACTAGGACCTGCCGGGTAATTTCCCATAGTAGGGTCGCCACCACCCCGCCAAACAGAGCATGACTGAACACAATCCGACCCAAAGGCATGACCAAATAAAGGGAGGTCAGCAACACAATTTCACCGAGCAGGCCCAATACATAAATTCCAACGGTATAGTAACCACCGAAGACATTGCCTAATAAGGTTACAGAACGTTCATCTAAGGTATGTAAACCGCTGCTCACCAGAGTCACCACAAACAACCCCAACCCCAAAAGGAATAGATAGCAATAGGGAAGGATAGCGGAGACCAGGAAATGGCGACGATGAAGCGCAACGCGATGAAAGAAGATGATAGACATGGCATTTTCCAGCACCGTAAATGCCATTGAACTGAAAAACAGCAGGACTAAAAAACCTACTATTCCAATTATCTTCCAATCTTCTAGAAACCCTGCAATCTGCTCGGTGAGAGCCTCCGCCTGCCCTGGGGCCAGTAACGCCAGATAGTCATTGGTGGTTTCCAGTAATTGATCCGCATCAACGACCTGGGAAAGCCCCACCAAAATCAGGGCAAACATGGGGACCACCGATAACAAAGTGTAATAAGCGATGGCCCCAGCCAATAATAGCCCCTGGTTAGCCCGAAATCCCGCGACCACCTGCAACAGGAAACGCAGCGGCTGTTCTAGAACAAATTCGGCTCGGGTTGAAAGATGCCTCATACCCTCTCAGTCCACAAATTTAAACGACAGTTCCCTCCTTAATCGCCCCTAAGTGCGAACAAGAATGGCCTCCCTTGAGGTCTCTAGGCGCTTAGGGATTAAAGAGCCCATCTTGAGCTTCAACCTTTTTGGTTCTATACTGCTAGTTTCGGGGCACTTGAATGAGTTTATTTATTTAAAAACCAAACACTTAGGATAGAAAAACAATGGCCCATAAAAAACTTTTTCATATCGGTTCTTATCTCGCGCTATTTTCCCTATCTTTAGCAATAACAACCTCGGCTTATGCCTATGGAGGTGGCCGCGCCCCATCCCAATCAAGCTGCAAACCGGCCCGCTTTTCCGAAGAAAATCCTGCCCCTAAGGCGGTTATTCCAGAATTATCCAATTTTTCCTTTGTCGCCAGTTCGGATGCTCGGGAATCAAGCATAGCGGTTGAAATTCGTGATCAAAAAGGTGTACTAACCATCACCGAGCAGCCCAATGGAAGCTATCTAGTGGAAGGACATCTTCCCGAGCCTATTACCGAAAAACGATATGCAAGGATTGATATCTTTGCAGAAACTGCCTCGGGATGCCCATCTCATCACCATTACCTGGTAAAAATCGAACCCCCCTCGCAACCAGAAGCAGCGCCAGAAGCAGAATAAATCTTCGTCGTCACGGTCAGGAACAGTAAAAGCCAATTAATAAGGGAATATTAACGCTCAGAAAAATAGATACTGTCCTTGATAGTGTTGGATACCATTTGCAGATGGGAACCGTTAATTTCCCGGTGACGGCGAACTTGCAAATAAACGGTTTTTTCACCGCTGCCGGGACTCAACTCAAATTGGGGGGTTAAAACAAAAGTTTCCCATGGGGCGTCCCGAAAGTCTGGAAACTGGCTGGCACGATACTGGGTAGGCTTGCCTTCCACGCTGAAAGAAAGCCTGACCTTCCGTCTTTGGGTCAGGGGCGCCCCCCGGTTAATAGCCAGGGCCTTAACTTGGAGCTCTACTGCGGCGGGAGGTTCCCCTTTAGCTTGAGGTGGGACCTGACAGGTGGGACCGCTACCGCCCGGTGCTAGGGATACGACCATGACCCGATTTAACGTTTGCCTGCCGACAATGCGTTGTTCTCCCCTAAACCCAGATTTGGACACGGTAAGAATAAGGGGCACCGGTTGCAGTTCGTGGAATAACACCTGACCCTTTTTATCTGTCAGGAAGGCACCAAATTGCTGTGGATTTGGCGAGGTTCCAAGACAAACCGCCGCTTCTTCCAGGGGAGTTTTTTTATCTTCCTCCACAACCTGAATTTGGAGGTTAGCTGCCCACAGGTTGCCCACAAACACTCCCGGCGTGCTTAATAGCAAGAGTGCCCTTGCAAAGAATTTGACGCCTTCTAAAAAATTTATTGGAAACTTCAACATCGGTTTCACCTCGTCCCAATTAGCTTAGCCTGAGCCAGAGCACCTTCATTTATTGGCAGGGGGATCCCCCTTCCCTGCCGATAAGGCCCATGAAGGAATCTTAGTAAAACTCGTGGAGGTCTTCTCCTTAAATCCCTCGGACGTTTTAACCAGGAACAGGGCGGCAATTTGCTCCCGCTCGGCCAACAGAAACCCTTGTTCTGGCCCAAGCACCATCAGGGCCGTGGCTAAAGCGTCAGCGCGCATCGCAGTAGCGCTTAATACTGTTACTGAAGCGAGCTTATGGGTAATGGGCCAACCCGTTCGAGGATCAAGAGTATGGGAATAACGTTTTCCCTCTCGCTCGAAGTAGTTGCGGTAATCCCCTGATGTGGCTACCGCACCGGAGTCCAACGCAAGGATGCGCTGCACGCTACGTTCCCCGGCCACTGGCCGTTCAATGGCGATTCGCCAGGGGCCTCCCTGGGGGCCATACCCCTGGATTCGCTCTTCCCCGCCAATATCGACGAGGTAATTGTCAATCCCTTGGGTTTCCAGCAATTCCGCTATCCGGTCCACCCCATATCCCTTGGCAATAGCCGAGAGATCCACATAAATATCTCCCCGCTCTTTTCTTATCGCCGGAGGTAAACGCCGTACCTGCAGCCGCTTAAAATTGACCCTTTCTCTTACGGCCTCCACCTGCTGCCTAGGGGGCAAATCATCGGCATACCGGGAAGGTCCAAAACCCCATAGGTTGACCAGCGGCCCTACCGTCACATCAAAGGCGCCTTCACTCAGTTTGCTAATCCGTTGGGCCTCTTCCAAAACTTTGACTAGCTCTGGAGCCACGGCTATCCAGTCAGTGCGCCTACTGCGATTAAAGCGGGATAGTTCCGAATCCTCTTGGTAAGTGGACATCAATCCATTGACCTCTTCTAGCAACTGGGCAATGTGACGATCCAAGCTTTCAGGGTCGATCCCAGCAGGGAGATCAACAATTTTGACCGAATACCCGGTGCCCATGGTCGCCCCGGTTAGCCAGGTCAAACGGTCCTCAGCTGACTCCAGGCAAGCGGTCAAGAGAAGGCAGAGCAGGAGGCCCAGAAGGCCTACCCTGCTAAACGGAAGAGGAAGCGGCTTCAAAATCCAACGCACAAGAATTAATACAATAACGCTGCCCCGTGGGATCGGGACCATCACCAAAAACATGCCCCAGGTGGGCATCGCAGCGGGCACACCTGACCTCAACCCGATGCATACCATGGCTGTTATCTGAACGCAGCTCTAGCGCCTGCTCCCGGATGGGATTCCAAAAACTCGGCCAACCGGTTCCGGATTCGTATTTTTGCGCCGAACTAAATAAGGGGTGACCACAGCAAATACAGCAATAAGTCCCCTCCGCCTGGTGATGGTAATACTTTCCACTAAAAGCCGGTTCGGTCCCCGCCTCCCGAGTGACATGATATTGCTCCGGCGTCAACCGCGCTTTCCACTCTTGTTCGGATTTATGGATCTTGTTCTCCATCGAGCCCTCCTCTCTAGGCTTGGTATCCTATTAAAATTTTGTTAATAAAAAATTATAGTCTTCTCATTTTATCTATAATCAGCCGATGCTAAGTTTCCAAAATATTTCTTTACGGCGGGGCAGCCGACTGCTTTTCGAATATTTTAACCTGACCATTCATCCTGGCCAGCGGGTGGGTCTCACCGGCGCTAATGGCTGCGGCAAATCCAGTTTATTTGACCTCATCCTCGGGCGACTCCAGCCGGATGCGGGGGAATTCAACCGACCCTCCCAATGGGTAATAGCTCATGTGGCCCAAGAAACCCCAGCGGTAGAGACCCCTGCCCTGGACTATGTCCTTGACGGTGACACCGAACTTCGCTTTCTCCAGGCCGAACTGGCAAAAGCGGAGCAAGCAGAAAATGGAACCGCCCAGGGCGCCCTCCATGCTCGGATTGAGGCCATCGATGGCTATACGGCTCCAGTGCGAGCAATAAAACTCATGCACGGTTTAGGCTTTACCGCCGATCAGGAAAGCCTACCGGTACGGGCTTTTTCCGGTGGCTGGCGGATGCGCCTTAATCTTGCTCAAGCCCTCATGTGCCGTTCCGACTTACTGCTCTTGGACGAACCCACCAACCACCTCGACCTGGATGCCGTGTTATGGCTAGAAAGTTGGCTAAGCACTTATCCCGGTACTCTGTTGTTGATCTCCCATGACCGGGAACTGCTCGACCGGGCGGTGGACCATATTGCCCACATTGAAAATAAGACTGTCGACTACTACCGTGGCAATTACTCTGACTTTGAACGATATCGGACTGAGCAATTAGCCCAACAACAGGCCAGCTATCAAAAGCAACAGCGGGAAATTGCCCATATCCAACGCTTTGTGGACCGCTTTCGGGCCAAAGCAAGCAAAGCGCGCCAGGCTCAGAGCCGCCTCAAGGCCCTACAGCGGATGGAGCGTATTGCTCCAGCCCATATCCATTCCCCTTTTCACTTTTCTCTGCCTCAACCGGAAAAGCTCCCCGCCAATCTCCTGCGCCTTCGTCAAGTGGCCATCGGTTACGGTCAGCGGGAAGTGTTGAGCCGAGTCAACCTCGATTTAACCCCGGGGGACCGTATTGGCCTGCTTGGACCCAATGGGGCTGGCAAATCCACTCTCATTAAACTGCTCGCTGGAGAGCTGCAGGCCCGCAGCGGGACCGTGGACAGCTCACCGGATTTGCGCGTTGGTTATTTCGCCCAACACCAAATAGAGCAGCTCAACGCCCACCAAAGCCCGCTCCAGCATCTGCAGCGACTGACCCCGACCGCCGCCGAGAAAGAAATGCGGGATTTTCTCGGGGGCTTCAATTTCCGAGGTGATCAGGCCTTAGAACCGGTAGCCCCTTTTTCAGGAGGGGAAAAAGCCCGCCTTGCCCTGGCTTTGCTCGTGTCTCAACGTCCCAATCTGCTGCTGCTGGATGAACCCACTAACCATCTTGATTTGGAAATGCGCCATGCCTTGACCGCCGCCCTACAAGATTTTGAAGGAGCCATGGTGGTGGTCTCCCATGATCGCCACCTCCTGCGCAGCACCACGGATATCTTGTGGTTAGTGGCCGATCATAGCGCTTCTCCCTTTGATGGGGATTTGGAAAACTATCAACAATGGCTTAGCCAGCGCCAAAATGGCACTGAGGACACCTCTAACGGGAGCCCTTCTGAACCCCATCTTGCCGCCGCTCGCAAGGAACGCCGACGGCAAGAAGCGGAGCGGCGCCGCCTTTTACAGCCCTTACGGAAGAAGCTTGATGAAATCGAGGGAACATTGGAAAAACTACAGGCTGAAAAATCAGCCCTCGACCAGGCATTGGCTCATCCTGATTTATACCAGGATCCACAACAAAAAGAGCATCTCAAAGCCCTGCTCATGAAACAAGCGCGTCTAGAACAAACCCTTATGGAGACAGAAGAAGCCTGGTTGATGGCCAGCGAGGATTTGGAAGCTGCCCAACATACAAGCTAATTTGCCCTCAGCACCCCCTTGAAAGGGCACGAAAGCATCCCCATTTTTCTTGCTAAGAAGGGACCGCTCATCCTATTCACGAATTTTTACCTAAGGTCCCACTTACAGGAGGAAGAGAAATAATGGCTATTAGACACTATGAACCTTTTGATATGCTCAACCAGTTGCAAAGGGAAGTCAATCGCCTCTTTGAGACCAACCCCCTACGGCACGCTCAAACCGAAGCCGAGCTGACAACCAGCGATTGGGTTCCTGCCGTAGACATCAAGGAAGAGACGGATCGGTTTGTCATTTATGCTGATCTACCAGGCGTTGAAGCCAAAGATATTGAGGTGACCCTGGATAAAGGCACTCTCACGCTCAAAGGCCACCGGGAGCCCCTCCATTCCGGGGAACAACAAAGCTATAAGCGGTCAGAACGGGTCAGCGGCAGCTTTTTACGGCGCTTTGCATTGCCCCATACGGTCGATGCCGCCAAGGTGAGTGCCCGTTCTCAAAATGGTGTCCTGGAGCTGGTGATCCCGAAAACCCAGCAAGCGCAGCCCCGTAAGATTACGGTTGAAGGCTGAGCCAAGAGATCGGTCTCAAAGAACCGTGGTGAGACGGATAACTGAAGGTCTAGAAAAGGAGTAATGAGGATGTCTCCCCTAGAGCAAATCCATAAAGGTGCCTCCCGTGCTTGGGATTACCTCACCGAGGGTTGGCATCACCTGCGGGAACGGGCAAGCCAAGCCCTCACCCACTTTTCGCCAACGACCCAGCGAGGACAGTTGGAAACCACGGAAGAGCAGATCATGGAGAGTGCCTCCCGCTGGGGGCTACTCGCCGCTGAGATCCAAGAGGATGATAAAACCGTGACCGTTCAGCTGGAAGTTCCCGGCATGGAAGTCAGCGATTTTGATATTGAAGTCATTGACAACACTTTGGTTGTCCGCGGTGAAAAGCGGGTAGTACGGGAACAAAGCGAGGGACGCTATTATATGATGGAACGGGCTTATGGGCGCTTTGAACGGGCCCTGCCCTTACCCGCTGAGGTCAATGAAAGCGAGGCTCGCGCCAAATATCGCCGCGGGGTATTATGGATTTCCCTGCCTAAAGCGCGGCAGACAAAACACCGCATTGAGGTAAAAGCCGGCTAAGGGCCGGCCTTTATCTTAATTTAGCCGCTCACCTATGTAGAATTGTTTCCTGAGGGAGTCCGAACCGAATCACTGACTGCTGCCGCGATATTCCTCAGAATTTCCCACTCAGTCTCGATACGGTGCCTGGCAATAGCCCAACGACTTCTTTCGATGGGTTTGAGAGACGGCACCTTGGCTTGCATGGCATTATAAAATTTGAGGGCTCGGTGGGCGCATCTGGTCATAGAAAAATGATTAGCCGTTTCCCGAGCCGCCCCTTCAAAGTTTCGGCGTTTGGCTGGAGTAAGAGAGCACATCCAGGATAGAGCCACGGCAAACTCCTTGGGATCTTCCTGGAACAGCAAGCGTCCATTTCGATGATCGATGACCACTTCACGTACCCCAGGGGCATCAAGAGCGACCACTGGCGTGCTCGCGGCCATCGCCTCGGCGAGCACCAAACCTTGGGTTTCGCTCTGGGAAGCGAATACGAATACATCCATGGCGTGGTAAGCATTTACAAGATCGCTCCCTTGCAAGATACCCATGAAATCCAGACGTCTACCGAGGCCCAGGGACTCAAACAGGCGCTTGATCTCTGCTGCTGAAGGCCCGTCACCCGCCACTAAAAAACGAGCCTTCTCATTCTCCAACAGAAACTGAGCGACAGCATTGGAGAGGAAGTCCAAATTTTTTTCCGGGGCTAACCTGCCAATATGGCCGACGAGAAAAGCGTCAGCAGGAATGCCCTTGGCGCGCCGGAAATCCTGACCATCTCCGCGGACAAAGTATTCCACCTCCACACCAGTAGGAATTACCTCCATCGGCACCTTCACGCCCCGTTGCCGGAGTATCCTTGCAATACTGTCGCTGGGGACAATGACTCCATCGCAAAGGTTGCAGTAACCACTAGCTAGATCAATGGCGAAGCGCTTGAGCCGGGAGGAATCAGCCGGAACATAATGAGTATACTGCTCATACATGGTATGGTAAGTAAAAATTACAGGGAGGTTTTGAGCAGCCCCAATACGGAGGGCCGTATCGCCTAATAGAAACGGATGGTGGGAGTGGAGCACATCAGGTGCAAATTGTTTAAGCGCAGCCGCAAGCTTCCCGGGCACCGGCAAAGGGACCGAAAAATCGCTTCCCCGGAAATGTTGAATGGCGGGAATTCGGATCACGTCCTGCTCCTGCAAAGGGGTCCCCTCGAACAGGGGGGCCACCACCAGCACCTGATGACCAAGGCGACGGTATTCGGCCGTAAAGTTCGATACACTGCGGGCCACTCCGCCAACATGGGGCGTAAAGGTATTGGTCAGCATGCAAATTTTCACAAGGGCATGACTCCCTTTGCCGTAACCTGGTCTTTGCCTTCCGGGGGATGCAAGGGAGCAAGGCCCGGCAAGCGGACCTCTATCCGTGGTGGCTCTTGGCGCCATTGCCCTTGCCAATAAACCACCACGTTCTCCCCCTCTGGCCGCAGGGAAACAGTGATATCCCCAAATGGTGTCGGTGCCGGCCCATAAGAGATAAGCTCTCCCCCCTCAAGCCACCTAGCGGGTATACCAGAAGCCAGAATCAGGCGATCCTCTTCTTCTCGAACAAAACAGTTCCTCATCATGAGCACCCACTCTGCCGCTGCCCACACGTGGTGTCCATCGCCCATGCAGCCACCCCCGGTCCGTGGATGTATCGCTTCTGGCCACTGGCCCGTGGGAGAAGCCAGCCCTGCCACTGCCTGCATCAGCTCCAACGCCCGGGGATCTCCTGCTCGCAGCAGGACCTGGGCAATATGTAAAGTAAGATAAGGATTGATCCCTGAGTGGATCATGTCTTGAAAGAAGCCCCCCCCAACAAAGCAGTTCTCAATGAGATAAGAGGCGGTTGCCAGCAATGGGGGATCAGTGGCTGGACACAACTGAAGAGGATAACCCACAGCCAAGGAACCAATGGCCCCCGCATCCATTCGGCGATAGGGGGAAGCCGGCATTCCTGGATGACCGAGACCCGGTTTTATCGCCGCCAGGCTCTTTTCAATGGCCGCCATGAAACGGTCCGCTTCAAGACGGAACTCACGGGCATGTTTTTCGTCGCCGTAGGACTCTAGCAGCCCTGCTGCGGCTCTCAGCCCCGCCACACCCCAAAAATCATCCCAATAGTAATAGTCGTTAGGCCCCAGGTGCTCGGCGCTAAACCCCGCTGGCAACAATCCGGCATGGGGCGCCTCCAACTGCTCGGACAAGCGCTTCCGTACAAGCCAGCGTCCGCCATGAAGAATCGCCCGCCGCCACGCCTGTTTAGGGGAACGACCTGTCAACTGGCAGAAACGCTTAAAAATCCAGAGGGCTTCACCGTTCGAGTCCCATTCCCCTTCCTGGGAATGGAAAAAGCCCCCCTGGGTTTGCCGCGACGGGAAGGTATCTAAAGTCCGCTCCACTCGATCTTTTAGTCCCCCACAAAGGAGGGCATGAAGGATAAAGGCGGCATCGCGAAACCAAAAGCGCTTGTAGGTATAGGGTCCCGGATAGACCTCCGTCGGCGAATGGAGAATAAGGGTCCGCACCGCCGCATCGTAAAGAAATTGGAATTGGCGCTCAGGCAATTCTAGCTTGGTGCACGCTTGAAGATTGTGCCGCCACAGTGCAGCGCCTGAATCTCCTGAATTTACCCCCTGCTGCACTTTTTCAGCGAGAGGAACACCCACAAAAAGCTCCCTGGACTGCTCTGGTTCGATGGAAAATAGCGCCGCCGCAGTCGCCATGCCCACATTGCAGTAGACCTGACGAGCATCAGCTCCGGCTGGAAGTAGAGTATGAACGTCACCCGAGCGATAGTCGGAAAATTGAGTCCGCTCCATTGGCTGGCTGAAGCGCACTCGCCGGTGGTGGTCCAGTTCCCACCCCATGGCATCCTCGCTTAAATGAATCTGATGCACCAGACTCACCCCTTCCGGGTTATAAGGACGCAAGCTAACCGCCAGCCAGGCCTTGGCATCAGCACGGGCCGTCAGATGTACCTGACAGGTGGGAATACCCTCTTCCATAACAACGTGAACCCGGGAAAGGAGTTGCAACCCCTGGGTAGTGCTTTCGGTCACCACCGCTTCCCCCTCCTCAAGGGCCAAGTAGTGGGTGACTGTCTCGAGCCGCGAGGGAACCAACCAACGGCCGTCCTCACTAATCACCCAGCTATCCAAAGACCAACTATCCCAAAATGGAGTAACCAGCCCCCGAGGATCGACGATGGGCAGCTCCGTAACATCGGGAATTCCAACGGCTGTCCAGTTCCGATGGGTGAGGTTGATGTGGGTAATGGAAAAAGCCCTGGGAATGAATGCCTCATCCTTGGGATCGAATTGCCGTTCCACCCAAAAGGGCCAGATCCAATCCAAGTTGTGCTGAATAGTGGCAGCATTGAGAAGGCCACGGGCGTGGAAAACCACACCAGCGCGAAGTAGCTCTAAGGGCTCTTTGACCTCGGAGGGCTGGGCAAAGCTCTCCAGACGCGCCAGGACTTGTACGGGATCAAGCAGTCCGTGAGCCCTTGCTAAGCGTCCAATAAAAAACTTCCAGGGGAACCATCTGAGCCACATACTATTGGAGTGTTATAACCGTGCTGTTATTCGGATCCTGGTTTCCATGCTTCTGCGTTACATTAACACTCTAGGAGATAGCACAGGAGACTGAGGATTTAAAGCGGAATCTAGTCAAGCCGGGAGGGCCTAACAAGCTAGGGCTCCCGTTCACGGGCAGTCCGGATCCCAGACCAAGCGAGCGATACCGGTCAAATCGATGTTCTTGTCCACTTGCGGCTAGGCACTAAAACTTGACTGAGATTCAAGTTTCGTGCGCCAATAATTCTGCAACCGATATGTCAAAATGGGGCAGATCATCGGATTCCCGAACTTACTTAAGGTCCCTATTACATCACCCCCACCCTAACCCTCCCCCATCAAGGGGGAGGGAATAAGAAGACAAAGTCTGATGCCGATTACCAGGGCTTTTATAAGGTGGTGGTACTTATATCTCTGTGCCCTTATTCTAGAAAATCTATGCATAGGGGCTTGCCCCCATCAACCTTATCAGAGACAAGGATGAGAAAGGAACCCCTTAATCACAGACATTAAGTATCTTAGTAAAAGTTTTGAGGTATTCCTGGGTCGAGCTGGTGGTGTTCCGCCAACCCTTTTTTCAGGGAGGAAAAACGGGTTGGCGGAACACCACCAGCTCGCTCTTAAAACACCTCATATCTTATTCATAGGTACTTATCCCCTACAATTTAGCAAGTAGCTCAATGGCGATGGGGGGCTGCCTATGGACAGGCAGAGTGGTCTATACTGGCCGGGTAATCCTATCTCCTCATTAAAGAAATGACTACGCCGATGCCAAGATCGATTCCTATAGGAGCCTTTGCTTTGGCGATTCTATTCTCAAGCCCTATCGTTTGGAGCCAGGAAGAGACGCGCACCACCGATGCCGATCAAAAAAGGGTGGCGCTGACTATCTACAACAATGACTTGGCCTTGATAAAAGATCAGCGTCGGGTAGCCTTAAAAAAAGGGCATAATATGTTGGCTTTCATGGACGTAAGCGCCAACATCCAACCTGAGACCGCCCTTCTCCGCAATCTCTCTCAACCCCAGGGTTTCTCTATTATTGAGCAAAACTATGAATTTGATTTGCTAACCGCACAAACTTTGATTCAAAAACATGTGGGGCATGAAGTGGGCGTTATTTACCGCCACCCCACTACTGGAGAGGAAACCATTGAACAGGCGACCCTGCTCGCCGCCAACCAAGGGGTAGTCTTACGCTTCGGGGACCGCATTGAGACGGGGATTTCCCCCTCCCGCCTGGTCTACCAGGATATTCCCCAAGACCTGCGAGAGCGCCCCTCCCTGATTTTGCAACTCCATACCGCAATGGCAGGAAAGCAGGAGCTTGAGCTGAGCTATCTTACCAGTGGCCTGAGTTGGAAAGCCGATTACGTGGCTAAACTCAATCAGACCGAAGATCGCTTTGATCTAAATGGTTGGGTGACTCTCATTAACCGTTCCGGGACTTCTTACCAGGATGCCCAGCTGCAATTGGTGGCGGGCAGTGTCCATCGGGTTACTCCGGTAGCTGACTACGCCAAGCGCCAAGCGCGAGAGGCCCTGGCACTTGCTGAGGCTCCCCCCATACAAGAAGAGGCTTTGCTGGACTACCATCTATACAGTTTGGAACGCACCACAACCATCAAAAATAATCAGACTAAACAGGTCGCTTTGTTAAGCACCCAGGACGTCACCGTTCATAAACACTATGAACTCCGCAGCCATACGCCCCATCTCTACTACGGCCATTCCCAGGCCTCCTCCCTCTTAAAGCCCCCGGTCATGGTCTACCTCCATTTCGATAACACTGAAAAAACGGGGCTGGGTCTCCCTTTGCCAGCGGGGGTCATCCGAGTCTATAAGCAAGATTCCAAGGGCAACACCCAATTTGTCGGGGAGGATCGGATTAATCACGTCGCCAAAAACGACTCCGCCAGACTAAAACTAGGACAGGCTTTTGACATTACTGGGGAAAAACGGCGGACCAAGTACCGCAAACTGGATTCCGACTCCTTTGAAGCCTCCTTTGAAATTTTGCTTCGTAATGCCAAAAAGGAATCGGTTCTGGTGAAGGTCGCCGAATTTATCCCTGGCGACTGGCATATTCTGACCGAAAGCCACCCCCACCAACGGGAAACGGCCAATACTGCGCTCTGGCAACTGCCTGTCCCGGCAGAGGGGCAAGTCACCCTCACCGTGAGTTTCCAAACCCGAATCTAGTCCTAAACCATGGGGTACTGAATATCTAATTGGGGAAATCTGCACCATGAGCATCATCCACCACGCCCTGATCTTAAACTTACACCAGCCAGCAGGCAATCTGGAATACTTGCTGGAGCGCAACCCCTGGGAGGCTAAAGAAATCCTCTATACCTTGGACCGGATACCCCGCGCCCTTTGGAGTTATGAAGACGTGGCGCGGGTTCATCTGGCCTTATCGGGCACGCTCCTTGAGACGCTCGCTAATCCTGACTTTCAACAACGCGTGTATGGGATTGTCAAATGCGGTGACTTGCTGTGGTATCTACAGAATACCGCCCTATTTGAGATCCTGGGCAATGCTTACTATCACCCAGCCCTTCCCCTGATTCCCGACTCGGATCGGGAAGAGCATATCAGGCGTTGGCTCGGTATCGGACAGTTCCTTTTTAATCGAACTCAATTCATTGGCTTTTGGCCGCCGGAGATGGCCTTTACCATGGAATTGATTCCCCTGCTGAAAAAACATGGGTTCCGTTATGTCCTAGTAGACAGCCTCCATGTGGAGCCTTTAGAGGAGATGAGTTGGCAGGATCTCCGCTACCGCCCCCATATTGCCGAGTATGGGGGTGAAGAAATCATTGTCGTGGTTCGGGATCGGGAACTCTCCGATGCCCAGGAAGCTGGAATGGAGTTTGACTGGTTCCTTAACGAACTCTACCATCGGACCCAAGGGTGTGACTTCCCGCCTTTGGTCACCACCTGTAGTGATGGGGACAACGGCGGCTGGTTCCGCAATACTTCAAAAGAAGGTAACTTCTGGGGAATATTTTATCAGGAGCTATTGACCAAGGCCCGCCGGGAGAATGCCTTCCTCCGTCCCATTTTTATTCATGATTACCTGGATAAATACGGTGCCAAGGGCCGAGTTAAGGTGAAGACCGCAGCCTGGAATACCGGCGACCACTCAGGAATTAATTTTGTCCAATGGACGGGTTCTGAGTTCCAAAAGGAGGCGCTTAAACGAGTCGCAGAGACCAGTGCGACCCTCCATGGACTAAAGCAAAAACAAGCTGACGCTCAAGCACAGGATCCGGAAATAGCCCAATTGCTCAATGAGGCTGAGTGGCACTTGCTACGCTCGGAAACCAGTTGCCACTTTTACTGGGGCGAGGCTTGGACTCATCGTGCCCACCAAGATTTGGATGCCGCTTGGACTCAGCTTAACACGGTAATGGGAAAATTCCAGGCAAAATAAAGATCCGAGTTTTCCAGTTTTCGTCAAACATGAAATTAAGAATAGACTTTCCGTCTATTCATTCTTATAAAAACCTTAATCGCTTCAAGAAAGCGAGCAAGCGGCACGGGAAAACACTATAAATTTATACAAATTCTAAGCCCATGAAATTATGAAAGGCCTCATCCTATAGAAACAAGGATTCACGCAATGCCCTTAGCCCCAGAGTCAAAGCCATCTCCCTTTGCGGTGGTTGGCCCCATTGATATCCGTAACGCAGCGCTGGTAGTGCTGGCCCTATTTGCCACGCTCCTAATGTTGGACTGGATGCAGGCAGTGCTGATACCGCTAGTGTTCAGTATATTAGTGAGCTATTCTTTAGATCCTGTCGTCAGTGCTCTAGAGCGGCTAAAAATACCCCGTTGGCTAGGGGCAATACTGCTGGTAGCGCTGTTCATGGGGCTGGTGGGCTACAGTAGCTATACTCTTCGGGACCAGGCATTACTGCTCATGGATAAAATCCCCCGTGCGGTGCAAACACTGCGCTCCTCCCTTCACGTCGAATCCTCCAGCCCCGGCGAGGAAGGAGTCATTGAAAAAGCGCAAGAAGCTGCTGAGGAAATTGAAAAGGCCACTAAGGCAGCAGATGGCATGGGTGCGCCTAGCAGGCCGGGAGTGGTGAAAGTAGAAATAGTAGAACCCGGCATCAAGCTTGGGGAGTATGTCTGGTGGGGCTCGCTGGGGGTCCTCGCTTTTTTGGGGCAGCTGGCCACGGTGGTTATACTGGTGCTCCTGTTCTTGATCTCTGGTGATACCTACAAACGCAAGCTGGTGAAAATCACTGGTCCCACCCTCTCCAAAAAGAAAATTACGGTGCAGATCCTCGACGACATTAACATGCAGATCCGCCGCCATTTAGTTGTACTCGTGCTCTCAGGCATTTTTGTAGGGTTAGGCACTTGGGGAGCACTCCTATGGATTGGATTGGAGCAAGCAGCGCTGTGGGGACTCATTGCTGGGGTGGCTAGCACGATACCCTACATCGGACCATTGCTGGTGTTCGCTGCTACCACAATAGTGGCTCTAGTGCAATTTGGCACGATCATTATGGGGCTTGCGGTAGGCGCCGCCACGCTCCTCATTACCAGCATCCAAGGCTATTGGCTTACTCCCTGGCTTATTAGCCGCACCTCCAGCATCAATGCGGTAGTGGTATTCATCGGCCTACTATTCTGGGGCTGGCTGTGGGGACCTATCGGACTCATTGTAGCCACCCCCCTTCTGATTATTATCAAGGTCTGCTGCGATCATGTGGAGAATCTAGCGCCTCTCGGCGAGCTAATGGGAAAACGCTCAAGTGAGGATTAAAGAGTACTCCTGAAGGGATCTGAGGACAAGCAGTAGGGCAATTCTCATTACTCCACTTTTTGGATCTTCTCTTCTATCAATTCTCTTTCTTGAGGCTCCGGTTCCTCAGGCAGCTCCTGTAGCCCTGCAGCTTCAGGTTCAAGGCTAAGTGTGATGTAAATAGGAAAATGATCCGACCCGAAATCTGGCATCCGGGTCATTGTAACCAGAAAAAAATCCTCTGAATGGAAAATGTGGTCAAGAGGCCAACGCATGAAGAGATTCCTAGCATTATAAGAATTGAACATTCCGCGACCGATACGGGGATCGAGTAGCCCGCTTGTCTTTTGAAAAAGCGTGGTGGTATAGGACCAAGCAACATCGTTGAGATCGCCGGCTACGATAACCGGTTGATGGCTGCCTTTTACTTCTTTGCCCACAATAAGTAATTCTGCATCCCTTTCAGTGGAAAATTCAGCTTCCGTGGGAGCGGGCGGTTCCGGGTGGAGACAATGCAATCGAACCAGCTGACCAGAAGCCAGTCTCACCTGCGTATGGATAGAAGGAATCTCTTCTTTGATCAAAAACTTTATCTCGGGAGCCACGAGTTCCAATTTGGAATATAGCAATATTCCATAGCGATTACCCAAAGGTTTTTTCACTGTATAAGGGTATTCAATTTCCAATTCCCGCAATTGCGACTCCCACCGTTGATCAGGCTCCAGCGCAAGCACCATATCGGCGCCAGCCTCCCGCGCTATAGTCAGAAAGCGCTGAGCATCACGATTGCTCATCAACACATTGGCAATTAATAAGGAAATAATGTTGCCAGAGGTCTCAGCACGGGCATTGCGGACTTGTTTAGCCGCTAAAGGGGTGTAGGGAAATATTTTATAGCTCTGTAAGAGAAGAGCCCCAGCAAGGACAGCAAGAACCATACCTTCAAAAACATTCTGTACATCCCAGAAGAAGGAAAAGACCAAAAGCACCACTAAGCCAAGAGCCAAAATTTGCAATCGAGGAAAATCAAAGGCCCGTATCCACCATGCCTCATGTCGGAGCAAAGGCAAAAAGGTGGCTACGCTCAGCCCAAGAGCAGCTGTAATCAATAGAATTTTTATAAAAACCCCAATCTCTTTAATCTTCTAAGAAAGAATCTTCTGAGGAAGGGCCTAACAAAATGCCCTCTTCCTGAAAAGAGCTGTCAATCCTGCTGCATCCAGCAATACAGGTGTTTCGCTCCAGAGAAGCCGCCTCAAAAGTACTTGCACAAAACTTTACGCATCGAGTGTAATCTATGCGGGATACTCCAGCGTCTTGTTCCCTGATAGTCACTTGTCCATCCAGAGGATCATTTTGAGCTGGGTCTGGATTGAGTCCTTGCGCCTCTACGGCAGTACTTGTCCCCATCGTTACCCAAAGAAGAGGTAAAACCGTCATCCATCTTGAGCGCATCATTTCGAACCTCCTCTGGATTTTTTATCCACAGCGCTACCTATGCTCGGTAATGGCTTCCCAAATCCGGAACACGTTATCTGGGTTGTCCCCCATCAACTGCGCCAGATTCAGAGGTCACCGTCCTAACAATAATAATAATAGCCTATGATGTCCCTGATTATTAGGTGAATTTACCGTGCCCCTCAAGACCTGGATCTGGGCTCCTCTCTAGCCTGAATTTTTCACCATCAAGACACAAAGGGCACGAAGGTGAGGGAATCTCAGTCAGTTGGAAGAAATTGATGGATAGGCTCATTGCTAACGAAGCAACTTATTTTAATCTATTTAACTTTTTTGTGCTCTTAGTGCCTGTGTGGTGATCTCATGAATTATCCAGGCTAGCCGTTTAACCCGCTTAGGCTCGAACAAGCCTTCCCGTGTAGAGCAAAGCCCTTTCGTTGGCGGCAGTCCTTGCGGTAACCTCCACCCAGACTTCCCGGACCTTACGGTCCAGGGGGCGCTTAAACTCCCAGCCGACTGGGCCTAGACGGTCATCCCCAAAGACCTTGCGGACATCGTCCCGCTGAAGTCCGGTAGGGCATAGATAAAGGTTTTCGTTGACCTTGATCTCGACGGCAGGCAATACCCCATCATCCAGAGAGGCTGCCCAACCTCGCAGAGATAACTCGCCGGACTCCAAAATTCGCCGCTCATCCACCCAACCCCAAGGGCCGCGCCGGAATGCTTGCAATCCTGACAGGTCCCGATCCTGAGACTTGGGAACCACATAGATATCCTGCTCGTGAGCCAAGCCCTTGGGAATACGAAAATAGGGATGACCCCCACCATTTGCTTTGTGGAGGGCTTGTCCCACAAAGTGCTCACTAACAAAGGTGGTGCCATAGATCTTAGGATCCAATTGGCTATTTTCGCTATGAGAGTTAAACAGAATACCCTCCGCTGGCAGACTCAATCCAGGGGGGAGGAGCGCCTGATCATGGACACTAAAACATAGCATTCCCTGGGGGGTTAGCAAAGCGAGTAGCCGCTGCAGCCACCGCTGGAACAAATCGGGAGGCAGGTGTGAAAAAAGGGAGGCCACCCAGATGAAATCAAACTGTCTGCCGGCTTGAAACTGCTCCGGGTCAGCACTGGACTCCACTGCTTGGACGTTGAATTGTTGAGTAACAAAGGCAAGGGCGTCTTTTTGTATTTCCGCGACCCAAACATTAGCGTTGGGCAAACTCAGGGTTAGAAACCTGACCAGCCGACCGAAGCCACAAGCGAAATCCAGAAAGGCAAAATCAGCTCCTGGGTTTGGAAAGAACGTTTGCAGGAGCTGTTGCGCGGCAAAATGCTGCTGCAAAGCCACATTGTAATACTGGCTCAGGGCCGCGTTGGAATCCCGATGATGCCGCAGTGAATGAAGGAGCATCTGGTCATTGGGATGGAGAGTCGTATTGAGCCCCATCCCAATAATCCCATTTTCTGGCCGCCGATAGTGACGCCAAAGGGCCTGCCTGAAGCGCTCATCCCGGCACAGGGTATCTACTTCGGCCCGCAAATCCTGTTCTATCGGGTCGATATTTTCCATCCGGATCCCTCTTTATTGCGGCAGCTGAGGCCAGATGTCTCCGCCGGAATAGGGAGGTTAACTAACCGGAAACGGCCATATGCTCGATAATCGCCTTCCCAAATCCAGAACAGGGTACTTGGGTGGCGCCTTCCATCAATCGGGCTAGATCGTAAGTCACCCTCTTGGCGGCGATAGCCCCCGAAATCCCTTGGATGATGAGATCCGCCGCTTCATTCCAGCCGAGATAACGCAACATCATTTCCCCGGAAAGGATAATGCTGCTGGGATTGACCCGATCCTGACCGGCATACTTGGGGGCCGTCCCGTGGGTGGCCTCAAACACGGCGACCCTATCCCCCATGTTCGCTCCCGGCGCCATGCCAATCCCCCCCACTTGGGCCGCTAAGGCATCGGAAATGTAATCTCCATTAAGATTCAGGGTCGCAATGACATCATATTCCTCGGGGCGGAGCAGGATCTGTTGGAGAAAATTATCGGCAATCGCGTCTTTGACAATAATTTTGCCGCCGCTTTTAGGGTTAGTGAATTCACACCAGGGCCCCCCATCAATGGGCCGGGCGCCAAACTCTTCCTGGGCCAAGGCATAACCCCAGTCACAGAAGGCGCCTTCGGTAAACTTCATGATGTTCCCCTTATGCACCAGGGTTACCGAACGGCGATCATTATCAATGGCGTATTGCAGGGCTTTGCGGATCAGGCGTTGAGAACCTTCCTGGGACACCGGCTTAACCCCAATGCCGGAGCTTTCCGGGAAACGGATTTTTTCCACCCCCATCTGTTGTTGTAAAAACTCAATGACCTGCTTCGCCTCCGGCGAACGGGCCGCCCACTCGATCCCGGCATAGATGTCCTCGGTATTTTCCCGAAATACCACCATATTGGTGCGGGAGGGATCGGCCAGAGGGCTCGGGGTGCCCGAAAAATAACGGACCGGCCGGATACAGGCATAAAGATCCAAGGTTTGGCGGATCGCCACATTAAGAGAACGGATGCCTTTGCCGACCGGCGTGGTTAGCGGTCCCTTGATAGACACCACGAATTGCCGCAGGACATCCAAAGTCTCCGCCGGCAACCATTGATCGGCGCCATACACTTGCGCGGCCTTCTCCCCTGCATACACCTCGGCCCAGGCCAGGGAACGCTCTCCCCCATAGGCCTTCGCCACCGCCTCATCCACCACCTGGCGCATCACCGGGGTGATGTCCACCCCAATGCCATCCCCTTCTATAAAGGGAATGAGGGGACGGGCGGGGACTTCAAGGCTGTAGTCCTCCTTGACGGTAATGGGTTCGCCATCGGAGGGAAGGGAAATCTTGTCATAGGCCATTAGGGGTTCCTTCTCAATAACAACAACTCGAAAAATTAGGTTTGCTCTTTACTATAGCATTTCCCATTTAAATTAGACCTCAGTCTCTCGGCAAAAATTTTGAGAAAAATGCGACGCCCCTACGAGCCGACCAGTAGCGTGCGCTGTGCGCACGAAGAGGCTAAGGGGCTAGCGGAGAAGAGCAACAGAAAAAACTTAAGGCTCATAGCCCAGAATAGACCTGAGCCAACGCTCGACCTGCTCCACGCTCATGCCCTTCCGCCGGGCATAATCCTCCACCTGATCCTTTTGGATCTTGCCGGTGCCGAAATAACGAGCCTCCGGGTGGGAAAAGTACCACCCCGAAACCGCGGCGGTGGGAACCATGGCATAACTCTCGGTCAAGGTAATATCGGCATTTTCATCGGGCTGAATGAGCTGCCACAGGATGGCTTTTTCGGTGTGATCGGGGCAAGCCGGGTAGCCTGGAGCCGGCCGGATACCGCGGTAATTTTCGTTAATCAGTTCCTCGTTGGTAAACGCCTCATCAGGGGCATAGCGCCAGAATTCCTTGCGCACCCGCTCATGCATGCGCTCGGCAAAAGCCTCGGCCAGGCGATCGGCGACGGCTTTGAGCAGAATATTGTTGTAATCGTCATGGTGCTCCATAAATTCTTGCAACCGCTCATCAATCCCCAGTCCCGCGGTCACGGCAAAGGCACCGAGATAGTCCGCCACCCCGGTCTCCTTGGGGGCGATAAAATCCGCCAGGCAATAGTTGGGCTGCCCCCCCCGGCGGACCATTTGTTGGCGAATATGATGCAGGGTGGTTAACACTTCCCCCCGGCTTTCATCCCTATAAAGCTCAATATCATCATCGTTGACGGTATTGGCGGGGAAAAACCCAATCACCGCCCGGGCTTGGAGCCACTTTTCCTCAATCACCCGCTTCAACATGGCCTTGGCATCCGCCAACAGTTTCCGTGCCTCCTCGCCCACTACCTCGTCCTCCAAAATCTTGGGATACTTGCCGGCCAATTCCCAGGCATGGAAAAAAGGCGTCCAATCGATGCGGGCGGCCAGTTCCTCTAAGGAATAATCCTCAAAGGTCTTAAGGCCGAGGAAGGTGGGTTGCGGGGGGGTATAGGCCGCCCAGTCCGTCTTAAGCTTATTGGCCCGGGCTTGAGCCAGGGGGGTATGACTTCTTTCTGTTTGCTGTTCCGCCCGCCGCTGCCGCATTTGGCCATATTCTTCTGCGATCTCGGCGGCATATTCCGCTTTGATGGTGGGATTGAGTAGACGCTGGGCAATCCCAACCACCCGGGAGGCATCAGGCACATAAACCACCGGCTGGGCATATTGAGGTTCAATTCTGACCGCCGTGTGCATTTTAGAGGTGGTCGCTCCCCCAATGAGCAAGGGCACATTAAAGCTCTGGCGCTCCATTTCCTTGGCCACGTGGACCATTTCATCCAGGGAGGGGGTAATCAATCCGGACAGGCCCACAAAGTCACAGGACTGTTCCTTAGCCGTTTGCAGAATTTTTTCTGAGGGCACCATTACCCCCAGGTCGATGACTTCGAAGCCGTTACATTGCAGCACCACGGCGACAATGTTTTTACCGATATCGTGGACATCCCCCTTGACCGTCGCCAAAACGACCTTACCGTGGCTTTTGTAGGCCTCCTTCTCCTTTTCCATATAGGGCAGCAGATAAGCGACCGCTTTTTTCATGACCCGGGCCGACTTCACCACCTGGGGCAAAAACATCTTGCCAGCGCCAAACAGATCCCCCACCACATTCATGCCGTCCATGAGGGGGCCTTCAATCACATCCAGGGGCCGCTTCGCCGCCAACCGGGCCTCCTCGGTATCCGCTTCCACAAAATCGGTAATGCCCTTGATCAGGGCATGGGCGAGGCGTTCATTCACCGGTAACTCGCGCCAGGCCAGGTCCTCCTTGCGCTCGGCAGCGCCCCCGGCGCCCCGGTATTTTTCAGCAATGTCCAACAATCTTTCCGTGGCGTCCGAGCGGCGATTGAGAATGACATCTTCCACCCGCTCCCGCAGATCGGAGGGAATCTCATCATAGACCGTCAACTGCCCGGCGTTCACTATCCCCATATCCATGCCGGCTTGAATGGCATGATAGAGAAACACCGCATGAATGGCCTCCCGCACCGTATCATTGCCCCGGAAGGAAAAGGAGACATTGGACACCCCCCCTGAAACCAAGGCGGGGGCCAAGGTCCGCTTGATTTCCCGGGTCGCCTCGATGAAGGTCACCGCATAGTTATCATGTTCCTCAATCCCCGTGGCCACGGCGAAGATGTTGGGATCAAAAATAATATCCTCCGCCGGGAAACCGACTTTTTCGGTCAGCAGTTTATAGGCGCGGGCGCAAATCTCAACCTTACGTTCCTTGGTCTCCGCTTGTCCCTGCTCATCAAAGGCCATAATCACCGCCGCCGCTCCATAACGGCGGACTTGCTTAGCCTGCTGGAGAAAAGGCTCCTCCCCCTCTTTCAAGGAAATGGAATTCACTACCCCTTTCCCTTGAATGCACTTAAGCCCGGCTTCGATAATCTCCCATTTGGAAGAGTCGATCATGATCGGCACCCGGGAGATATCCGGCTCGGCAGCAATGAGGTTCAGGAAACGGACCATGGCTTTTTGGGAATCCAATAAGCCCTCGTCCATATTGACATCGATGATCTGGGCACCATTTTCCACCTGTTGCCGCGCCACCTCCAGGGCCGTTTCATAATCTTCTTCCTTGATGAGGCGGCGAAAACGGGCCGAACCAGTGATATTGGTGCGCTCCCCCACATTCACGAACAGGGAATCCTCATCAATATTGCTCGGCTCCAGGCCGGAAAGCCGGCAAGCTTCTGGGCGTTGGGGAATTTTTCTTGGCGGATACTTTGCCACCGCTTCCCGGATGACGCGAATGTGCTCGGGGGTGGTCCCGCAGCATCCCCCCACAATATTCAAAAAGCCCTCTCGCGCCCACTCGCCGATTTCCTTGGCCATTTCCTCCGGGGTTTCGTCGTAGCCCCCGAATTCATTGGGCAGCCCAGCATTGGGATGGGCCGAGACATAGGTATCCGCCAAGCCGGACAGCTCTTCCACGTACTGCCGCAACTGCTTGGGTCCCAGGGCGCAGTTGAGACCAAACGCCAAAGGCTCCCCGTGGCGCAAGGAATTCCAAAAAGCCTCGGTGGTCTGGCCCGACAAGGTTCGCCCGGAAGCGTCGGTAATCGTGCCCGAGATCATGATCGGGAGACGAACCTCTTGCTCTTCAAAGTATTGCTCAACCGCGTAAACTGCCGCCTTGGCATTGAGGGTATCGAAAATGGTCTCAATCAGGAGGATATCCACGCCTCCCTGGACGAGGCCATGAATCGACTCCCTATAGGCCTCCACCAATTCATCGAAAGAGGTGTTGCGAAATCCGGGGTCGTTGACATCGGGGGAAATGGAAGCAGTGCGGTTAGTGGGCCCCAAAACACCGGCCACGAAACGGGGGCGATCCGGGGTCTTTGCCGTCATCTCATCGGCCATCTCCCGAGCCAGTTGCGCCGCAGCCTGGTTAATCTCCACGACCAACGCTTCCATCTGATAATCGGCCATGGCGATCCGGGTGGCGTTGAAGGTGTTGGTCTCGATAATATCAGCGCCGGCTTCCAGGTAATCCCTATAAATTTCCCGGAGGATCTGAGGCTGAGTCAGCACCAACAGATCATTATTCCCCTTGAGATCGCAGGCCCAATCGGCGAAGCGCTCTCCCCGGTATTGTTCCTCGACAAGCTCATAGCTCTGAATCATGGTGCCAAGCGCCCCATCTAGCATTAAAATGCGCTTGGCAAGTTGGTCCTTAAGTGCTGCAATACGTGGAGATTTTAAAGACATAATGATCTCTAGAGCCTATTTCCGCAATTTAAGCAAAAGATTGTGAGTCTCTCTTTCCTGACTGAATAAGTCAACTATTATTCATTGGAACCTATTTATCCCCTACCGACCTATTCCATGAATGAATTTTAGCAGGCTTTACCTAAGTGGTTATTCCGACACCACCGGCTTAGGCCACGGTAGTCGCCCTACCCTCCTAATTTATTTACCTATTGGTAATGATGTCCCATGAGTGAAAAGTCCTCTGTTTACAAACGGCTGTTCGTTCTCGATACCAATGTGCTGATGCATGATCCCACGGCGATATTCCGCTTCCAAGAACATGATATTTATTTGCCCATGATTGTTCTGGAAGAATTGGATTCAGCCAAGAAAGGCTTATCAGAAGTCGCGCGCAATGTTCGCCAAGCGACCCGCTTTTTAGATGATCTCCTAGAGCAAATCGAGCGTCCCGAGGATATCAATCAGGGACTTCCTTTACCGGCCACGGTCAACACCGGCAACGGGGAAGTCAATGACGCCAGTGGACGCCTTTTTTTCCAGACCCAGGAACTGAGCATCTCCCTACCGGAAGCCCTGCCAGGCCAAAAACCCGATAATAGTATTTTGAGTACCGCCATGGCCCTCCAGGAAGTGCACCCTGATCACACGGTCACTTTAGTCTCTAAGGATATTAATCTGCGGATCAAGGCCACCGTATTGGGTATCCATGCTGAGGACTATTATAACGATAAGGTGCTAGACGACGTGGATCTCCTCTATAAAGGTAGTTTCGAGCTTCCTCCTGATTTCTGGGAAACCCATGGGGAAGCCATGGATTCTTGGAGTGAAGGGGGACGTACATTTTACCGAGTGAGCGGCCCCCTGGCCAAAGAGTGGTATCCCAACCAGTGCCTTTATAGGGAAGACGAAAATAATTTCGAGGCCCTAGTCCGTCGCCGGGAAGACGAGACCGCTATCATTGAGTTGGTCCAAGACTACCGCTCTTCCAACCACACGGTCTGGGGTATCTCCGCCCGTAACCGGGAGCAGAATTTTGCCCTTAATCTGCTCCTGGACCCGGAAGTGGACTTCGTGACCCTCCTGGGAATGGCCGGTACGGGCAAGACCTTGCTCACCCTCGCCGCCGGACTCACCCAGACCTTGGAGACCAAACTTTATCGGGAAATTATCATGACCCGGGTGACGGTGCCCCTTGGCGAGGACATCGGTTTTTTTACCCGGCACCGAAGAAGAAAAAATGACTCCCTGGATGGGCGCCCTTATGGACAATTTAGAAGTCTTGACTAAACCCGATATGGGGGGCGAATGGGCCCGAGCCGTTACCAACGATATGCTTCATAATCGAATTAAAATTCGCTCCCTTAACTTCATGCGTGGGCGAACCTTTCTCAATAAATTTATTATTATTGACGAAGCCCAAAATCTTACTTCCAAGCAAATGAAAACCTTGATCACCCGCGCCGGCCCGGGCACCAAATTTGTCTGCCTCGGTAATATCGCCCAGATTGACACCCCCTACTTGACGGAAACCACTTCGGGTTTGACCTATGCAGTGGACCATTTTAAAACCTGGGAACACAGTGGTCATATTACCCTGCTGCGAGGAGAACGTTCCCGGCTCGCGGATTTTGCTTCGGGCGTGTTGTAGCTTGAATTGTGATACCAATTTCATGTAATTTTGCACTGTATAGATCTAATGCAAACAAACACTTACAACCTTAATAAATTGCATTCTTTTGTTAAATTGGTATGACAGCATAGCCAAGGGGCTGATCACGGCATTCCCCTCCGTTTAAGCACATGGGTGTATAGCGTTTCCCTTATAGGAGAGATATGGTTAGATTGAGAAATTAAGGTCTTGCTAAATTGATATTCGTATCTCGTTTATCCGGGAAACGCTATAAATCTGGGTGGTGCGAATATTTTGATAGCTTAAGACCCCTTTGATCCAAAAAATGCAATCCCTTAAAGCTTCAAGTGGTTATTTGGACTGAAACTATAACCATACAAAATTACATAACATTGGGATAACAATTCCTGAGCCGTCGAGCAAACTCGCCATCAGCCCTGCTCTGCTTCTGGTTTCTACTGTAATCGGGAAACCTCTTTCCGGCTTAAGGTTACCGGTAAACACTGGAATCTTTTTGTCCTCACCACAGAAGATAAAGCGCTTGTCTCAGTTCCAATTTAAAGATTCGCCTATTTCGTCCGTATACTGAAATGGCAAAGACGGATGGCTTAGCGGACCTGCTCTAAAAAAGAGGGTTTTGCCATGCAGAAATTAAGCTGTATTAAATGTTGCTTAATTCTACATAGCATGTTTTCAACCAATTGTGATTTAGCTCATAATGCACTGATTGTAAAATAAAATTATTTATTTTGGATTAACTAAATAGTATCATACGGAGAAAAATTCTCTGTTACAAAGTAGATTTTTTATATCTACTCAATGTTAGAACCCCGAATGACCCACGATCGCATCTCAGCTTAGAGGAAAGGTAAAGTGAACAAAGCGGTTGAAGATACAGAATCGCTAGATCAATCTGAAACGAATGAATCTGATCAAACGGATTCGTCAGAACTCACCGAGGGTTTCGAGGTTACAGAGGTAATAGACACTTTTCTTCACCGAATACTTGATATTGAGGATTGCGCGAAGGAATACATTGTCGCGGCAGCTGAGGCTTATAACGATAACGCAGAAAAACTCAGGGCCGAGATTGAAAGTCATCAAAAAACGCTTCAAGACGAAGAAGATGAAAAGATCAGAGTTTTAACGGTTAAAGGGCTTAGAAAAACCCTGCGTAATATTGAAAGGCATAATAACTCATCACCAGTAACCACATTGGAAAAGAGTCTTTTTATTAGCTTGTTCTCAGCATTTGACAAATTTGTTGGTGATTTAGTAGCTGTTTTATATAGTAAAAAGCCAGATCTCTATAAAAATATCAATAAAGAAATATCATTGTCTGAAGCATTGAAGTACGAGTCTATGGATGAGTTGCGTCAGGCATTTTTAGACAAGGAAATCGAATCCATTAGGAGAAAATCATATATAGATCAATTCAGGGATCTGGAGAACAAGTTCTCAATAAAGCTCACAAAATTTGATCAATGGCCATATTTTGTCGAGCGATCTCAGCGAAGGAACCTATTTACGCACTGTGATGGTGTAGTTAGCAAGCAGTATTTGGACGTATGTAGAGAAGTTGGTTGCAAAATGAAAGGGGGTATAAACGTAGGCGACCAGTTGGAAATTGGAGAGAAATACCTGTTCCAGTCTTGCATGTTGGTAGCCCAGGTTGGCGTTATGCTTGGCCAGACACTTTGGAGAAAAACATTGGAGGATGAGCTAGAAAAGGCGGACTCACATCTTAGTAATATCGTATTTAATTATTTGCATATGGAACACTGGGGTAATGCCATATCAATTAGCGAGTTTAGTCAGGGGCTTCCAAAGATGTCTACGGATCAAATGGAGCGCATATTCGCTGTGAATTACGCAATAGCACTTCGTGCGGTAGATAAACGAAAACAAGCCAAAGATATTCTAGACAAAAAAGATTGGTCCGCAACAACGTACGATTTCAAGTTAGCGTATTCTATCCTTACAGATGACTACGCTGAAGCCGAAAAAATTATGTACAAACTTGGAAAGGAAGGTGAATTGATAAATGAATTTTCGTACCACGACTGGCCTTTGTTTAGGGAATTTCGCGACTCAAAAGAATTCTTTAGTGGATACGAAAAGGTCTACGGGTACAGGTATTCTTCGAAGTTAAGTCAGATCGCTGAATCGAAAAAGGCCGAAGTTGAACAAACGAATTCTCTTGCGCGTGAGAAATAGTTCTAACAATAAAATGCACAATGACCGCGCTGACGCGCGGCACGTGATTTTGGCATTATGAGCTTGAAGAGTAGAACATGAAAGTCACTGCCTGGAACAATGGTCAATATTCAGCAACCGGCGCCGGTTATGGGGTGAAGCTTTCGATTCAGGATCGAGATCGGGAGTTTGATCGTGGCTGGAAAGCGGTAACTCTCGAACTGGAGAATGGAAAATCAATCCGGGTAAAAGTTGCTAAAAAATCCTTCTGGAGCGAGGCCTGTAGAGAGCTTATTCATGCCGAGATTGGGCTGTGGATGCTTGCACAAGGGCTTGCCCCATGGCCAAAAGGCCACCCACCAAAGCTGCAGCTTATTTCAACCGGAGAGGCAAAGTTCAAGTTGTGTCGCCGCTCATAACAAAACCTTCAACCGGACGCGGGGTAAGCTCCCGGCCGGCAAAGCCGGGTCGGGTTTGCGGGCGCGCCGGTTAAGGTAATCGTTAGCATCCACACAAGGACACCGTATGCCGTCATCTTGTGAAGAGTATCTTGAATTGCTTGCAGAGTTTGAATCTTTGCCAAAGGAGATAAGCAGCGAAAGCATATTTGATATAGCCGGGTATCCGCATTACGAGAATGTGGCTAGTAATATATTGGCTTTTTTCCTCAATCCGAATAACGAGCATGGCCTCGGTCATTTGATACTTTCCTCTCTTTTGAATCTTTCTGGGGCAAGCGAAACAAAACAAAGCAATGTACAAGTAAGTCGCGAGGCATATACAATAAACGGTGGAAGACTCGATATTTTAATAGAAACAGATAATCAATTAATTGGCATTGAAAATAAGATCTATCATCATCTTGCAAATGACCTAGCAGATTACAGTAAATCGCTTGACAAGTGGGCGCAGCCTAGTCAGTTGAGCGTGGTGAAAATAGTTCTTGGCATAAAAAAAGAGCAGGAATCGTTTGGTTTTGTGTGTATTACCTATGAAGAGCTATTTTCAAAAGTCAAAGAGCGTCTCGGGAGCTACGCTACAACATCTTCGCAAAAGTGGCTTTTATACCTGATAGACTTCATTCGCACTATAGAAAAGCTAAAAGGTGATGATATGGAATTTAATGAAAACGACAAGTTCTTTATTGAAAATGAGGATAGGGTAAATTCACTGGTCAACGCGAGAAACAGGTTTTTATCTAAGCTCAACTCTAAGGTTCGCGAGTTACAAGAAGAAATAGAAAAGCCTGAAGCATGTGAAAAACAGTGGATATACGCAAAATCTTGCTTAGTGCATGACTTTAACCTTTCGGGAAATTCGATTGCGTTTGATCTATATGTTTCCCCAGCAGGAGGGACAAAGGGGTCAGGTCTTGCATGTTGTTATCTATGAGTTCGTAGGAATATTTGGGGTCAGAGTAACATTTATCCATAAAAAGGGTCTACCATCGGATTTTGCAGGTAGCGGGCGAGCTTTAAAAAGGTTAGCCTAGATTTAGGATGGGGATGTGGCTCTTGGGGTCAGTGGCTGTGATGGCAGTTCACTAGACTTGAAATGCCGTCCCCGTCCTCCTGCGTCATCCGGTGGGTCGTTCGGGATGGTGCCGATTTTAGATTGTAGGAGCATAGAGGGGTCAGGTCTTGTATATTGTTATATATGAGTTCGTAGTAATATTTTATTCATGCTCCTTTCTTTACGAAAGGTAATCGGTGCGTCCTTTGTTTACCCTCCCCTATCAACCCTTTCAAGGTGAGGGATTAATCAATTCAGGAGCCCTTGTAGAGAAATTTTTTAATCATTTTTTTCTTGAACGGTAGGTTTTTCGTTCGGATTGCACCAAAATACCTTTTTGTTTTCAAGAGGGTGGGCTCAGCGATGGCATTCAGTGCAATTTTAAGCCGATTTAGGGAACACAGTCCTCTCCCTGTGATGGCCAGAGCCTTACTGGAAAGGGCATTGACGGAAGAGAAACTGGAAGCGTGTTTTGAGAACGCCACCGAGAAGCAATATACGCGAGAGCTGTTATTTTCCTCGATATTCGAATTGATGAGTTTGGTGGTCACTCAAACCTTTTCTTCCATCAACGCGGCTTATCAAGCACGGAGAGAGACGATAGGCGTGTCGATAACGTCGGTGTATAACAAGCTCAATGGCCTTGAGACGTCGGTATCGGCGGCCTTGGTGCGGGATAGCGCCATGGAGCTTGGTGGGATGATTCACGCGCTAAAGGCCACCTGTTCGCCCCTGTTGCCAGGCTATCGGGTCAAGATGGTGGACGGCAATTGTCTTAAAACCAGTGAACATCGTCTCAAGGCCTTGCGCGATCAATCCGCCGCAGCGCTTCCGGGCAAATCCTTGGTGGTCTACGATCCGGCCTTGGAGGTGGCAGTGGAAGTCTTTCCTTGTGAGGATGGATACGCCCAGGAACGCTCGCTGTTGCCCAAGGTGCTTGGGGTCGTCGAGCACGATGAGTTTTCGGTCAGTTTAGCGTGTGAGCGGATTTCCTCAGACAAGCAGTTTGCCGGTCTGAGCGATTTTTTTGGCGAGCCAGCGCTTCGACTTTTCCGACGTTTCTGTTTACCACAACCCGAGTGCGGCAATTCCCTTGACGCAAGCAGAACTCAGTGCATTTCGCAATCTCATATAACACTGCCCTCCAGCCGGGGAAGGCCGCAGCTTGACATACCATATAACATATATATACTAAAAACGATATGTGGGAGATCTACGAGCATAGGAAGGCGGTAAAGAGTCTCGGGTCGTTGCCAAACGATGTGCTCAAGAGATATGAGAAATGGAAAGATATCGTGACTATCAGCGGTCCCACTGGGCTACGCCAAATTAAGGGGTTCAGAGACGAGGCTTTACGTGGTGAGTGGAAGGGCTGCAGGTCATCCCGCTTAAATCTTCAGTACCGAGTTATTTACAAGATTGAAAAGGAAAAAGTCTTGGTCCAAGTTGTTGATGTGACAGCCCACGACTATCGTAGTAAGTGATATGAAAGATTATCGAAAAGCCAGAAAGATGGTGGATGTTTCTGTTGGTGAATCGGTCAGGATTCTTCGGGAACTCCAGGAATTGAGCCAGAATGAACTAGCCGAACGAACGGGTATTCCTCAATCCACGATTTCCGCGATTGAAAATGATCGAGTCAACCTTGGAGTGGAAAGAGCAAAGATCCTTGCGAGAGCGTTGAAGTGCCATCCCGCGGTTCTGGTGTTTCCGGGCTGGGATGTCCATCATGAATCTGCGGCATAACAAGGGCGCTGCAGTCGGACGCTTGACTGCTTCTTCCCTTCGCTTCCGCTCCGGTCGGTCGCCGTCAAGCGCCGCTGAGCGCCAACGTGTGTACCAGGCATGGCACTTAACTAGTCGGGTGAAAGTCCCGATACCAGGTATTCGCAGAGCCGAAGGTTAGCTAAAGGGCAAGGGCCAACTCGTGAGGGGAGGTCTGGAGGAAGCCCAAGGCAAAATCGCGGGGCGATGGACAAGAACCCAATAAAAAAGCAAAAAAGGGGTCAGGTCTTGATAATTGCTATTATAGCTTACGGTAATACACTTGCTTCATGATCCATCCTTTACGCAAGGAAATCAATGCATATCTCGCTCCACCTTCACTATTCACGTATCCAGCCAATGATTAAAAGCTGTTGGATAATTTTGCTTGCAGCAAAGGGTAATTCAAAGCCAAAAGATACCCCCATTATTATTAAAAGAGGCCAGTAAGCACTTAGATTTTGGTGGGTACGGCGCTGATACACCTTAACCCACCCTACTGAAAAAGGGCTTTTCCAGCAGTTTTTCAAATTCTCGGGGAATCACCAAATAAGACTTAGAGTTCCAGCTTCTCCTTGACAGTAGTACTCCATTGGAGTACATTAACTTAAGCATGATCACTGCCGCTGAAACTCAACCCTATCGTAAAAAAGCCGAAAATCTACTCTTAGAAGAAGAAAGAAATGATCTAATTGCTTATCCTCCTGAGTACCCTTGCTTCAGGGACTATCATTCAAGGCACTAACGGTGTCAGAAAACTTCAATAGGCAAGAAATGCTAGTAGCAAAAGCGGTGGATACAGGATAATTTATTACTTTGATTATTAGAGGCAGAGAAATGGGTAAAGCTTTCGATGACATTCATGCTGGTTTACAAGATGCTCCCAACCATGCAAAGGGTAACAAAAATGGTGTAATTGAGCACAAGCCACGTCATGTGGACGTTAAAGCAATACGAGAAAAGACCGGGATGAGTCAGCAGCGTTTTTGTGCGACTTTTGGTATTTCTTTAGGTACCTTAAGGCACTGGGAACAAGGTTTAAGAACCCCCAGAGGTACAGCTTTGGTACTCCTAAAAGTGGTAGATAAAAACCCGAAAGCCGTCATTGAGGCAGTCGCAGAGTAAGTAAAATCTACCCCATAATGGAAGACACTTTGGTCCATTTCGGTGAGCGTGAATTGGCGCATCACGTTTGAGTTTCGGGATGGTAACGCTTACGTAGTAAATTATGAGGATTATCGCTAATTAGCTATTAGGCATTACACAGTTTGCGCCACAGATTGAATTTGTAAACATGGCAAGAAAAATCAGAGAGCTTATCCAAGATCTAAAAGAAGCTGGGTTTTACGAAATATCAGGTGGCGGTAAAGGATCGCATCGTAAATTTGCACATGCTAAGTATGTCGGTGCCGTGACACTCAGCGGAAGGTCTGGTGACGATGCGAAACCTTATCAAGAAAAGCAGGTGAAACAAGCTATAGAAACGGTGAAGAAATGAAAAAGATCGATCAGTATCATAAATGGGTCGAGTGGAGTGAAGAAGATCAAGCTTATATTGGAAAATGCCCTGACTTGATTACAGGAATTCACGGAGATGATCCGGTAAGACTATACGGTGAATTATGTGAGGTTGTTGAAGATGTTATTCGTCATTTCGAAGCAGAGGGGCGTGCACTTCCTAGTCCTCGCATTCGGCCTATGCAGGAAGTAGTGTAAATCTCTTGAATAAAAGGTTGCTACGGAGGACAGATGCCTAACTCGGCGCTCAACGCGGACGCATCCTTCGTCGTCGCCGGTTTGAAAGCAAAAGGGGTCAAAAGAAGGGTCAGAGCTTGTCTATTGCTGTTTGCGGAAGTAGGCAACTGCTAACTCACCGCTTGTAAACCTCCCGGCGGTTGCCAATCCGCACCACCAGAATCAGCAATTCGCTATCCTGAATGTCGGCGATAATGCAATAATCACCGACACGGTATTTCCAGAACTCGCCCAGCTTCGCGCCCTTGAGGGGATCGCCGATACTGCGCGGGTCGTCCAGCTTGGCGATCCGATCATTCAAAAAGCGTAGGATTCGCTCCGCTATCTGTTTATCCAGTCCGTGCAGGTTTTTTTGCGCCAGTCCCGACAACTCAATCCGCCAGGCCATATTGCTTCATGACGTCTTCCAGAGGCACGGGGATGCTGCGACCCGCACGAACTTCTTCTAGCTCACGCTCGGCCAAGTACACGTCTTCCAGATCGTCAATGTACTCCAGAATGGCTTGGCGGGCGTAAAAGGTTTTGGTGCGCCCGGTAGCAGCGGCCAACGCTTCCAGACGTTCCTCTATCTCCTTGGGGAGTCGGATAGCCAACATGGGAACCTCCAAACAGTCGATTGCTATACGTGTATATCATAGCATGGCAGGTCGGCAAAGTGGAACTACCATGACTGGCTTGAATCGGAAGGTTTTCATGCTTCTTTTGCAAGTATCCGTCAGTGCCATAATATACTCCCATGTATACCGTCGCCGAAACCGGGATCTTCCAGCGCTATGCAGCCTCGATCTGGCCGGAGCAGGAGCGTGAGGCGTTCATCAACTGGATGGCCGAAAATCCCTTGTCTGGAGAGGTCATTCCCGGCTCTGGAGGCCGCCGCAAAGTGCGTTAGGCGCGTTCCGGCATGGGCAAACGCGGCGGTGTGCGGGTGGTTTATTTCAACCGGCTGGATAACGGCGAAATATGGTTGCCGGTAATCTACGCCAAGGCAGTACGCGGCAATATCCCAGCGCATCTTCTCAAGGCTATTAAGAGCATGGCTAAATCATCAATGACAGGCGAGGAATTTGGGCAAAAACTGCTGGAATCAGTACACCAGATGAAGGCAGGCCAGGCGGCGCGGGTGACCCACGTGGAGATCCCGCCCCTGGTGGAGGTACGTAACCGCATCGGCCTTTCCCAAGCACAGTTCGCCGCGTTGCTCGGGGTCTCGGTGCGCACGCTGCAAGAGTGGGAGCAGGGCCGGCGCCAGCCGTCCGGGGCGGCGAAGATGCTGCTGCGCGTGGCGGAGCGCTACCCGGAGGTGTTGCGCGAGCTGGCGGAAGGTTGACGAAAACAGATTTTAATCCATAACGAGGCAGTGACCTCTACCCCCAAATCCGAATGGCGGCATTGTGCCGTTGCCGGTCCAGTTTGGGCACATACAGCTCGCTGCCTCCCGCCAGGGTGAACAAATGGTCGGCGATTCTGTCGGCCAGGGGCAACGCAACATTCTCGTTCAAGTCAAAGACCTGGCCAATGGCGGTGGTGAGGATGTTCCGCAGTTCCACGGAGGCGTCATCTTGATCGTGTAGAAATCCCGGCCACAACGGTGGATGAACCAAGATTTTTGGTTATTGGCCGTATTAAGGATAAGCATTGGTCAGCGGTGATCACACACAGGAGCGAAAAAATCCGCATCATCTCTGTCCGTCGTTCCCTGTCCGAAGAGGTAATATCAATCCCAATAAAATAGCATTCTTTCATTAACCCCCCTCATCCTCACCTTCTCCCGCGAGGGGAGAAGGGATGGAAAAGAGCCTTAATTTTTGGGATTAGTATAACTCTATATGAAAGCAAAGAAATTTGATTCCGAGTTTGACAGCGGCAAGGACATGACTCATGCCTTGGATATTTCCAAGGCGCGTCGTCCACTTCAAAAGCAAAGGCGTGTCAATGTGGATTTTCCAGACTGGATGATTGAATCCCTCGACAGGGAAGCTTGCCGGCTGGGAGTGACGCGCCAGTCGATCATCAAAGTTTAGCTAGCTGAGCGCCTCGAACAGACGGCTTCTAACAAACGTAGTAAATTATGAGGATTATCACTAATGCGTATGCATAATCCACCACATCCGGGCGAATTTATTCGTGAGGTCTATATCACACCTTACGGTATTAGTGTGCGAAAGGTAGCGGCAAGCCTTGGCGTATCACCCTCGACCCTGAATCGCTTATTGAACGGTGAGAGCAACATACCGCCTGAAATGGCTTTGCGCTTATCGAAGGCTTTAGGTCGTACGCCGGAGAGCTGGCTTGCGATGCAGGACCAGTATGACCTTTGGCACGCCAGAAAAAATGTTAAATTTAAAGGAAGTCAAAAAGATTAGCTACATAGAAATTGGCTCCACGGAGCCTACGGCTCGTAAAGTGATGAATAGATGCCTGAAATAGCAAGATTTTACGGGATCATCATAAAGCTGTTCTTCGGTGATCATCCACCGCCGCATTTCCATGCTGTATATGGTGAGTATAATGCTTTATTCAACATAGAAACATTAGAAATGATCGAGGGTGATTTACCTCAAAGAGCAAGAAAGATGGTTATGGAATGGGCCTCTATGTACCAGAAGGATCTTATGGAAATGTGGGAAAAACAAGAGTTTCGAAAGCTTCCACCTCTGAAGTAATAAAGTTATGCAATACCCAAGGATACGTTCAGCAAAAGCTATCACTAATCATATTTTGCTTATAGAATTCGAAAACCATGAAAAGAGAAAATACGATATTACTCCTTTGCTAGAGAAAGAAATGTTTTATCCTTTAAAGGATTCAGCATTATTTAAAAATGTACACATAGAAAAAGGAGGATACGCTGTCTATTGGAATGATGAAATTGATATAAGCGAGTATGAGCTATGGGTACATGGAACACCGATGCCTTAAACAGTTGCATGCAGCCAGTCAGGGTGGGACTGCCCACCATAATGGCCTTGAATGGACTCCCAGCCGCCTCATAAGCTGAAGCCGAGGTCAGGCCTTGCTTATTGCCATAAGCAGTTTAGTTTTGAAAGCTTGGCGAGATTCTACTCAGCGCCCCCCTGCCGAACGAAGGCTCGCAACACTAGAGCCAGAGGCCGACGTTGCAGGGCTAATGACCTGGCCACCGCCACCTCTGCCCCTTCCCTATCCCCTGCCGCCAACCGCTTCACAGCAACCTGTTCCCAGCGCTTAGCTTGGCTCTCGATATGCAGCAGCCGCGATAGCTCCATCCCGCAACGGTGGCATTCCCTTCCTCCCTTATAGCGGGCGCCGCAATTGGGACAGCGTTCCATCAACTCTCTAGATAGTAGAGAATATCCGACAGTTCATCGACGGCGGTCTTCAAAACCGGGCTGTCCTTGGCGACCATGGCATCCCGGATAGTCTCGATGAGATCGACCATGTCTTCCCGATCCTCGGGGGTCGCCTCTTCCAGCATGCACTCGGTCTTTTCCACCAAAGCACCGGCCTGAACCAGGGCATGTTGAAGCTGCGCTTCCTCCGTCTCCTCTGCCTCTAGAATCTCCCCCTCCTCGACGGCTTCTTCCTCGAAGAGGGCGTTGATCCGTGCCTGGGCTGCCTCCACCTCTTCCTGCTCATAGCGCCGAAGCGCATTGTCAATGGTGATGGATTTTTCCAGGCCAGCACGCAAATGTGTCAGGTCTTGTTAATTGCTATTGTGAGTTTACAGTAATATATTTGATTCATGATCTATCCTTTACGCAAGGAAATTAATGCATATTTCGCTCCACCTTCACTATTCACGTATCCAGCCAATGATTAAAAGCTGTTGGATAATTTTGCTTGCAGCAAAGGGTAATTCAAGGCCAAATCAACGTATAAGCCGACGCTCGTACCCCGAGCGGCTGATGCAATCGTAGCGCTGAAGGAAAAGGTGAAAGCGGCTATTAGAGACGGTGTTTGTCAACACTCTCCGCGAGCCACGTCTTAATTAGTGATTGATAAGGCACGTCTCGCTTGTTGGCCTCGACCTTAATACGTTCCAAAAGCGCTACTGGCAGGCGCAGCGAGATAGTCTTCGTTGATGGCTTCAAGTTTGGGAAGCGCGCAGGCTTTGCTTGACTCCAATCCACATAGTTACTGGAGTCATGGCTCTCCCAAAAGGCTCGCTCCTCAGCCTCGGTCTTAAACTCAGGTAGAGTTTTAGTTTTCTTCGGCTTGACCATAGAACGCCCTCTCTGACACCCAGGAACTCTGGCGTGATCCGTATCTTGTAGAAATCCCGGCCAAAACGGTGGATGAGCCAAGATTTTTGGTTATTGGCCGCATTAAGGATAAGCATTGGTCAGCGGTGATCACACACAGGAGCGAAAGAATCCACATCATCTCTGTCCGTCGTTCCCGGTCCGAAGAGGTAACTCTAATCGTGTGTGCGCCTCTGATCCTTACAGAGAACACGGAAGATGCTGCACGACAAGCGATGCGGCTTGGTTTAATCTGCCCTGGCGCCTCACCTACACCGCCTGCCACGAAAACTTGAAGTAAACACAGTTTCCATCTCGTTCATGGCAAGAGCTATTTCAACTCCACCTTGATCCAACCGGATTTGCGTTGATCGAAATTTTTGTAGGCGTCAATCACCGCCGTGAGCGGCTCCTGTTGGGTAAGCACCCGAGTAGGATCGACTACTCCGCTGTGCACCAAATCGACTAGCATGGGGATATACTTGCGGTGATTGCAATTACCCATCTTGAGGGTAAGATTTTTATTCATCGCCTGGCCGATGGGAAAAAATCGGTCATTGGGCGGATAGACACCAATGATTGCCAGGGTGCCTGCCTTGGCCAGACTATCGACCGCCCAGCGCAAGGCCTGAGAGGGAGCATTGCCTGGGCGCCAGAGGTCACCCTGGGGGTGAGTCTCGGGAGCGATCTCCTTGCATTCCTCTTCAAATTGCGCTTGCTGTGCATCGGCTTGCCTGGCGGCCGGCCCGTGATGGGGGCGCTCGGCATCCACACCTACGGCATCGATGGCGCGATCCACGCCGATACCGCCCGTCAAATCCCTGATCGTCTCCACCGGGCCCTCGGTGTTGAAGTCAATGACCTCCGCGCCCTGGGCACGGGCCATTTCCAGGCGGGAAGGCACGGTGTCTACCGCCAATATCCGCCCGGCCCCCAGCAGCCGCGCACTGGCAATGGCGAACTGCCCGACAGGACCGCAGCCGAACACAGCCACCGTATCGCCGGACTTAATCTCAGCCAACTCAGCACCAAAGTAGGCAGTGGGGAAAATATCGGAGACCAGAATGGCCTGATCGTCACTAACCTCATCAGGCAGCTTCACCAGGCCGACAGGGGCAAAAGGGATGCGCGCCTTCTCTGCCTGCAGACCATGAAATGATCCAGAGGTTTTCGGTCCACCGAAGAAAGCGGTGCCGGCCAGGGGGCCGTTAGGGTTGGCGTGGTCGCACTGGGCGTAATAGCCTGCGCGGCAATAGGCGCAATAACCACAGGCAATAGTGGAAGGCACTACCACCCGATCGCCTTCCTTAAGGTTACGCACGCCCTTCCCAAGAGCTTCTACGACCCCAACGGCCTCATGCCCGAGAACGGTCCCACTTTCCATGCCGCCCATGGTGCCACGCACCATGTGTAAATCGGTGCCGCAAATAGCACTGGCGGTGATCCGAATCACAGCGTCGGTCGGGTCTTTGACCTGCGGTTCCGGTACTTCGTCGAGGCGAATATCACCAATCTCGTGAAAAACGACTGCTTTCATCTCGCCCTCCTCAACCATCCAGGTGTGGCTGATGATATGGTTGATCTGGTCAATTTTAAGGGGTAACCCCAAACTGGAGACGATTAATGCATTTAATTGTAGACGGTGATACCGACTTCTCCACGGTGCCAGCGGAGAAAACAAGCAATCACTAGATGGCAAATTCCTGACCCTGGCAATTTTTCTACCAGGGGCCTATTCCGGTACCATCTATAGGAACGCCGCTGGACCCAGGGTATTCCTGTATAGAAATGCAGTAAGTAGAAAAGTAAGATAAAGGCCTTAACCCACATTTTTTCAGCCCGGACCCCCTCCGGGCTTTTTTTTGTTTCTTTACTTCTTTTACTGACTGCATCATCAAGCAGGTGGGGATAGCGATCCTTGCGGGCCCACTGGGGAGGGCTGTTTCCGTGAAAAGGGTAAACCTCAACTACACTATCTCCTAAGTCAACTACCGAATCTAATAGGAAGTGAGGCCATGAAAAAAAAAACCAATCCCGGAGCGACCATTCTGGTCGCCATCATGCTTTTCATCACACCGGCCATGGCTCAGCAGGTCCAAACTGTGCAAACCGAAGGGGTTAGAGTTACTGTGACCAATCTCGTTAGCGGGCTGAATCATCCCTGGGGCATGGCTTTCCTTGCCGACGGACGTTTGCTAGTGACGGAGCGAAGCGGACAGCTGCGTCTCCTTGACGCCGATCACACCTTGTCCGAGCCGCTCACTGGAACACCCGAGGTCTTCAATCAGGGCCAGGGGGGACTTCTTGATGTGGCGCTCGATCCGGATTTTGAATCGAACCGTCTTGTCTATCTCTCCTTTGCCGAACCTGGCGAAGGCGGCGCATCAACGGCGGTGGGACGCGGCCGTTTTGAAGAGGGCCGTATTGCCAACTTTGAAGTCATCTTTCGCCAAATGCCAAAGGTACCGGGCTCTAAGCATTTCGGCGGACGCATCGTGTTTTCGCCGGAAGGCGCGCTGTTCCTGACCATGTGAGAGCGCTTCAAGTTTGAACCGGCGCAGGATCTTTCCAATCACCTCGGTACTATTGTCCACATCAATCCGGATGGCTCCATACCTGGCAATAACCCGTTTGTTAATCAGGCCGATGCGGAAAACGAGATCTGGACCTATGGCCATCGCAATATTGAAGCCGCGGCGATACAACCTGGAACAGGGGCGCTGTGGATTGCGGAGATGGGACCGCGTGGCGGGGATGAGCTGAACCTCATTGAGGCAGGCCGGAACTATGGCTGGCCGGTGGTAAGCTGGGGGCAACACTATGGCGGCGAAGACATTGCCGATCCGTCCACCCATCCGCGCTTTGCCGACGCTGGCATTCACTGGACACCGGTCATTTCTCCCTCGGGGATGGAATTCTATACCGGCGATATGTTTCCCGAATGGCAGGGTAGTGCATTGATTGGCGGTCTGACAGCTCAGGGTATTGTCCGTGTGACATTTGACGGAATGAAAGCGATAGGCGAGGAACGCATTCCTCTTGGCGCCCGTATCCGGGATGTGGAGCAGGCGCCGGATGGGTCCGTTTATGCGCTCACCGATCAGGATAATGGCAATCTCTGGCGATTAAGTGCCTTGGAATAGCGAGGGGGAAGCCTGCTTCTTCGGAGCGGGTAAAAGCTATCACGATGATAGGCCCGTGACTTTACCCTAAAAACAACACAACAAATCGGGTTGAAATTTCCTGGAGACCCACTAAGAATTAAGACCCATATTAAAAAGTAAAGTTAAGCAATGATTCCTAATTAATGCAAGACAGCAACATGACCATCAGTAATGGCGAAGCCCTGCAGGAAATAGAATCTATCGGCGTTCCCGGGCTGGATGAAATCCTCAAGGGCGGGCTACCCAAAGGATGTCTCTATTTAGTAGAAGGTGAGAGTGGCACTGGCAAAACCACACTGGGCCTACAATTCGTCCTGGAAGGAGTTCGGCGAGGCCAACGATGCCTCTATGTGTCTCTCTCCGAAACCCGTGAGGAACTCAAGCAAAGCGCTGCCTCCCATGGCTGGAATCTAGACGGCATCTCTGTATTCGTGCTGACATGCGGCGAGGATGCGTCCGTAGTTACCGACCAGTACACCCTATTCTACCCTTCGGAGGTAGAGCTCACCAGCCAAGTGCTCCAAGAAGTAGAGCGGGTGCGGCCTGAGCGGCTGGTGCTAGATACTCTCTCGGGGCTACGACTCATTGCCAATGATCCCCTGCGCTACCGCCGCCAGATCCAAGGTATCCGGGAATTTCTCAGTCACCGAAACTGCACCACTTTGATCATCGACGAGATCGAAAGTAGCCATCCTAATTTCCACTTCCAGCCGCGCAGCCTAGCCCATGGGATCATCAACTTAGAACGGTGGTCCCCAGCATACGGGCCTGACCGACGGCGACTCACCATCTGTAAGCTCAGGAGCATAGACGTACGCACTGGCTATCATGATTGTAATATCGCCCGGGGCGGGTTGGAGGTCTTTCCCCGCCTTCGGACCACCACCCACCACGGGGAAAAATTCCGTGGCCAGACCCTTTCGAGCGGCATTGCCGGGATGGATACTCTGTTAGGCGGCGGACTCGACTGCGGCACTAGTTGCCTGATAATGGGATCGGCAGGCACCGGCAAATCCTGCCTAGCGATGAGCTACGCCTCCTCGGCGGCCAAGAGGGGGGAAAATACCCTTTATTTTACTTTCGACGAAGATGTAGATATCCAGCTGGCCCGGGCCGAAGTTATCGGTTTGCCCCTGGCCGAGTATGCGAAGGTTGGCAAAGTTCGGTTAGAGACGGCCGATCCGGCCGTTATGTCCGTGGGGGAATTCGCCGTCCGTTTGCGTGACCGAGTGGAGGCCAACGATACCCGGCTGGTAGTGCTGGACAGTCTGAGTGGCTATCTCCAGGCCATGTCCGAACAAAATTTCCTTAACCTCCATCTTTATGAGCTGCTCGGCTATCTGCGCCAAAAGGGCGTTACTACGCTGATGACCTTAGTCCAGCACGGCTTCGTAGGTGCGGAAGTGCAAACCCCGGCGGAACTGAGCAACTTGGCGGACACAGTGATATTGCTGCGCTACTTTGAGGCCAAGGGCGAGGTCCGCAAGGCCATCTCTGTCTTTAAGAAACGTGCTGGCAACCACGAGCGCACCATCCGCGAGCTCTGCATTGGGCCTCCCGATGGCCTACGCTTAAGCGAGCCCCTGCGGGATTTCCAGGGAGTGCTCACCGGTGTCCCCCACTTCGTGGGCAACACTTCAAGAGACGGCCTGCTCTTTCCCAGCTCCTGCTAGGAGATAACGTGGACGAAAGCATTCTGATCCATTGTGTTCTGCGGAAGGATGCCCAATACACCCAGGATATCCTCACCCGGCATAACTTCAGGGCTGTGAGCTATCTCAGCATGAAAGACCTGGCGAACACCCTAGACGAGGACTCCGTGGCGGTAGTGCTTACCAGTGAAAGCTTGCAAAGCCCCGGTGTGGAGGTCTTGTTCGAGAAACTGGAAACCCAGCCTGCTTGGTCAGCGGTGCCGATTATTGTACTCACTGCCGGTGAAGAAATATCTAGAGCTAATCTGCCGATCCTGCAACGGCTGGAGGCCCAGCAAACCGTCTCCTTTCTAGATCGACCGGTACGCATTAAAACCCTGGTGAGCGCTGTCCGCGCTGCCTATCAGGCGCGTATACGCCAGTACCAGGTGCGAGATTTGCTGCTCCAGCTGGAACAGGCGGTAGCCAATCGGGACGAGTTCTTGGCCATGCTGGGCCACGAACTACGCAACCCTCTAGCGCCCATTCAAAACGCCACCGAACTCTTGTCTCTGAGCGGACAACCCCTTACCGGAGAGCAACAATGGGCTTTTGATATGATCCGGCGCCAAACAGGCCAATTAATACGGTTGGTGGACGACCTGTTGGATGTGGCCCGCATTACGCGGGGCAAAGTAAACTTGCAGCGCGCTCCGGTGACCATAGACGAAATTATCCGCCAAGCCGCGGAGCAGATTATGCCACTGACCAAGCAACGGGGGCAGGCGCTGTTAATCACGGCTCCGGATACTCCCCTTACTGTTAACGGCGATACCGCCCGGCTGGCCCAGGCGCTGGGCAATCTTCTGCAAAACGCCGCCAAGTATTCTGACAAGGGCAGTCGTATTTGGCTGCAGGCGGAACAGGAAAACGACCAAGTGACCATCCGGGTACGCGATGAAGGCATCGGCATCCCACCAGAAAATGTGGAAAGCGTTTTTAATCTCTTCAGCCAAGGAGAACGCAGCCTAGACCGCTCTTTGGGCGGGCTGGGGATCGGGCTCACCGTGGTGCGCAAGCTGGTGGAAATGCACGGGGGTACAGTACACGCCTTCAGTGAAGGTCCCGGCAAAGGCAGCGAGTTCACCCTGCGCCTACCTTTGGCCGCAGGCAATCAGCAAGCAAAGGAGAGCGTCACCAACGACAGCCCAACCCATGCAACTCGCCACATCTTGGTGGTGGACGATAACCCTGACGTAGCTAACTCCTTCGCCAAGATTTTGGAGCTTTTAGGCCATCGAGTTAGCATCAGCTATAAAGGCAGTAACGCCCTTCAGCGAGCGGCGGAAGATCCGCCGGACGTGATCTTCCTAGACTTGGGTATGCCGGGACTCAACGGTTTCGAAATCGCCCGCCGCCTGCGGCGCCTGGATATGGAACAGCGCCCCGTGCTGGTGGCCATGACCGGCTACGCCCAGGCCGAGGACATACGTCAAGCCCGCGCCGCAGGTTTTGATCATCACTTGCGTAAACCGGTGGATATGGCTCAGGTTCAGGAAATTATCGCCAATTTCAGCGGCCTGCAGAGCCCCCAAGGCCCTGGGCCTCTCGTGGGGCGCCCCCTAAAGCCGAGGGAGGAATAGGCGCTATTGAGCCTATGTCACCCCATTCGCTGCCATCGACCGCAATCTGGCTACCCGGTGGACTGAATTTGGTGGCGTTGTCAAGTAAATTGGCGAGTACCTGTTCCATACGCAGCGGGTCCACAACGGCTTCGACCGCTGCCAGACATTGCACTACGATGCGGTGTTCGGCGGCTGCCGTCTGTGCCACCTCTGCGCATTCCTCAACCAGGGCTACCAGATCGCAGGGCTGAGTCTTCAACGGCACACCTCCCGAAGTCACACGGGAGGCATCCAATCAGCGACTACCCTAAGCCCAGTAAACCCGGCCCTCAGTGAGTCGATAATAGCCTCACGCGCGTGGCAATCATAGCCACCGGATCGAAAATGCCGTCGGGGAATGAAACCTGCCACTGATCCACTAGCACCAGTGCCCCCCGCTTTTCCTCCCCTTTTTGCATGATTTTTGACAGAGCAACCTAACAGAGGGCCCTATCTTGCCAGGAATGAAGCGCAGTGCTATGTGGGAAGGTGGTCGGCAATACCGCGCACCTGCTCATAATTGCGAATGACGGAACGGAGAGGTCGCTGCTCCTGTTTCTGTTTTGCTTGCGCGAGCGGTCGTATATCAACGCCGAGAAACCGCTGAATCTGCTGCATCGTAAAATCCCACTGGGAAACGAGCTCTTCATAGGAAAGATCCAGGATGGGGACGCCCTGCAGTTGGGCTTTACGGTGACTCCGTAGCTGGTGCCTCTGCTCTGCCCACGTGCGGAAGGCATCCGGATCGATTTGGAGCCGCGGACGATGCTCTGCGCTGAGAATCGGATCTCCCGCTGCCGGGTGAAACTGCCCGGTCTGCTGCGCAATGCAAAGAGAAGCATACTGTGCCAATGGGTCACGGCGCTTGAGAAAGAGCACACGAAGAGACTTCCAAATTGCCAGACGATCCCAGAAAGCTGCCCATTGGGGTTGCTCCTGGGGATCCGGTCGGAAGATCATGGCGCGGAAGCCGGCTGCACGAACACAAGCAACATCAAAGGCGGCCTGCAGCAATTCGCTGGCATTTAAGTCATGCCGACGGACTCGGGAAAGCTGGTTGTCCGGCAAATCGTTTGGATGTAGCAATTCCCCTCGACAGCAGATCTGCGGGTGCTTATTGAGACTACTCGATAGCAGGGTAGACCCGGTACGCAAATCTGCAACGATAGCAAAAGGGAGAGGGATACCTGTTGAGCACATCACCTGCCGAAGCTGGGGACTATATTCAAACTCATAAGCGATTTGCCAACTATTCCACTATCTGCCCTCTTTAGGTAATCCCGGGCTTCACCCAATTCCGGCAACTGGGCGTCAGCCTGCCGCCACTGCTGTTCAAATTGCTTGTAGAACTTAACCGCGCTCTGAGTATCCCCACTATGAGCTGCGGCGCGCGCTGCGCCCAACAATGAACGCGCGCGATTTGGATGCCGGCGTAGGGAAATTGCAAACTGCTCGACGGCTTCTTGCGGGCGGCCCGCGCGCAGCAGAATCTCGCCAAACAATTCGTGGGATGGCTTAATCACCAGAGGTGGCCCTGATGGTGGCGGCATTGCTTCCTCCAGCGCCGTAGCCTTCTGCATCATTCCCATCGCCTTATCAAAGTCGTTCTTCGCGGCGGCGGTTATAGCCTCGATCTCCCATTCCTGAACCTCGGTCATCCCACCTATTTCAGCAATGAAAGGCTCCGGCGCACCCAAGGCCTTTTCCCGAATTGCTTGCAATTCAGTTATGCTTTTCTGGGCTTGGGGAGAATTTTTCACAGCGGCTGCCAGAGCGCGCGCGAAGATCGCCGGAGTCTGGACGATGGCCAGGTTAGTCTGTATCGGGTTAGAGCTGCTGTCAGTCTGAGCCTGTATCCCCCCGCCCTTCGGCAGCAATTGCTCCGCTGCTTCCCAGCGCTCGGTCTCCACCACAAAAATCGCCGCCATAGCAGCGTGAGTGAATGTTCCAAATATGAGATTGCGCGGGTCGTCTTGGGGAAATTGCGCAAGGCTTTCCCCCATTAATGTGAGCTGTTCTTTTGCCTTATCATAGCGGCCCTGTTGCAGGTAAATGTACATCAGCCAGCGCAAACTGTGGTAACTGCGCTCACTAATTGGCAAATTCTGTTGCTGTATCCACTGGTTCGAAGCCTCCCAGGACGCTTCATTTGAGGCGGCGGCTTCCGGCCACATCCCAAGTTGCAGGAAAATATGAGAAGGCATGTGCAATGCGTGCGGCGCTTGGGGGGCAATTTCAGCATAGCGCCGCGCAGCGTCGAGCGCCAGGTGGGCGTGCGCAGGGTCGTCATAAGCGTGGATGAGGTAATGGGCCGCGCCGGGATGATAGGGATTTTCCTTGTAAACCGCCGCAACGATTTCACCCGCGTGCCAACGAGTCTGCGCACCGGCGGGGTCTTCCGACCGAACAGTCCCCATTAGCGCAAGTGCATAGAAGAGCGCCGCCTCTGGATCATTCGGGTAATCTCGGTAGATTTTCTCCATCGCCGCTGCATAGCCCTTGTCGCGCGCCAGCCTATTGCCTTCGCCATACAAAACCCTGACTGCATTTAACCAAGCGCGTTCACGGGCCGTCAGCTTTGGCGTGATTTTGATGTTCTCGATCACCTTGCGCACAACCTCAGTCTCTTGCGGGTCGCCCCAGATCGGATGATTATGGGCCATCGCCTCGCCCCAATAGCCCATCATGCAGTTCGGATCAACGCGGGTGGACTCGCGAAATTCATCAAGCGCCAGCGGATACCAGAAGGAATGCAATGCAGTCACGCCCCGCACGAAATGCCCTTGAGCCTGGGGCGAGCAAGAAGTTGGGAAAACGACCGTGTCTACTTTGACCGACTCGGCTCCCTGAAACTGCTCAGTCGACTTTGAATGCAGCTCGGCTGTATAGGCGGCCAATACTGCTGTCACTAAGGAGAGTAGTAATAACAACGCTCTGTCTGAGGATCGGCTCAATGACATAGGATCACTCATCGCTATTTTCATTTTTCACTTCCCTGATTAAGGAGTACAGCACTCTCCCTCTCTAGACCAACACATCTAACTCTAAAATACCTTCACAGGCGTAAAAATCACACCCTAGAAGAATTATCCCCTTTGATCTGCACCACTGTCCTTCCCCGATGGGTTCCCGCCAGCATTTCCTCAAAAACGGGCAATAGCTTATCCAGGGAAACTACTCCAGTGACAATCTGATGGAGGTGCCTGGGACGTAAATCTGTAGCTAGTCGCTGCCAAATACGTTGGCGCAAAGGCATGGGGCAGTCCGCAGAGGAAATTCCCAAAAGGCTCACTCCACGCAGAATAAAGGGCATAACCGTGGTGTGCAGCTCGCTTCCTCCTGCCAGACCAATACTGGCGATATTGCCCCAGGGCAATACGGTCCGCGTGAGCCAGCCCAATATTTCCCCCCCGACGGTATCAATGGCCCCGCCCCATTGGCCTTTTTCCAGGGGATGTTGGCCTATCTCTAATTCTTGTCGAAATAGAATTTGGGAAGCTCCCAAAGTTTCTAAATCTTCAGCCGCCTCCCACTTACCGGTCAGAGCGACCACTTTGTAACCCAACCCTGCTAACATATTAATGGCCAGATTCCCAACTCCTCCCGTCGCGCCTGTAACCAGGATAGGACCCTGAACCAACTGCTGCCCGTTGTCCTCCATTCTTTGAATCGCCAAGGCGGCGGTAAAGCCCGCCGTTCCCAAGGCCATAGCGTCATACAGGCTTAACCCTTCCGGCAAGGGTACCGCCCAGTCTGCCGGCACCCGAACATATTCGGCATAGCCGCCGTCGTGATCACTGCCCAACCCATAGCCGGTAACCACCACTTTATCCCCTGGATGAAAGCGGGGATCATCTGAGGACTCCACGACTCCTGAGACATCAATGCCGCCCACCAGGGGGAAACGCCGCAGAATCTTGCCTTTGCCAGTAGCCGCCAAGGCATCCTTATAATTGGCACTGGAATAATGGGACCGGATCACCACCGAACCGGGAGCCAGATCCTCTAAGCGCAAGGTTTCCAGCCGGGCATGGATAGCACCCTTTTCCTGGTCAATTTGCAAACCCCGAAAGGATTCCATCAGTGTTCCTCCTTTGATTTAGTGCCCCTGGAGTTCCGGCCGATCCCGGAAATAGTCCAAGGCTTCTGGATTGGCCAAGGCGTCCAGATTTTTCACGGGACGGCCATGGATCACCTGGCTGACCGCTAACTCCACCAGTTTGCCACTCAGGGTTCGAGGCATATCCGGGATTTGAATCACCTTGGCCGGCACATGGCGGGGCGAGGTGTGGTCACGAATGGTCTGTTTAATGCGAGTAATGAGGGCCTCGTCCAACGTCCGGCCTTCCCGGAGGGTCACGAACAAAATAATCCGCACATCCCCCTGCCAAGATTGCCCAATGGCCAGACTCTCGAGAATCTCAGGTAATTTTTCTACCTGGCGATAAATCTCGGCGGTGCCAATCCGCACCCCCCCCGGATTAAGCACCGTGTCGGAGCGGCCATAAATCATCAAGCCACCATGGGCCGTGAGCTCAGCATAATCCCCATGGGTCCAGACTCCAGGGAATCGTTCGAAATAGGCCCCCCGGTACTTTTGACCCTCTGGATCATTCCAGAAAAAAACCGGCATGGAGGGAAAGGGAGCGGTGCACACTAGCTCCCCTTTCTGTTCCTTGATGGAACGACCTTCCTCATCAAAGATCTCCACCTTCATCCCCAAGCCCCGGCATTGCAATTCGCCCCGATAGACGGGAAGGATGGGATTGCCTAGGGCGAAGCAGGACACAATGTCGGTACCGCCGGAAATGGAAGATAACTGAAGATCTCCTTTAATGTCCCGGTACACATAGTCAAAAGATTCGGGCGCCAAGGGAGAGCCCGTGGAAAGAATGGCCCGAAGCCTAGCAAGATCATGGGTGCGCGCCGGCTGGACCCCGGCTTTTTCTAATCCCGACAGATACTTGGCACTGGTGCCAAAGACAGTAATTCCTTCCTCAGCGGCCATATCCCATAAACTCTCTGGTCGGGGATAAAAAGGCGCCCCATCATAGAGCACCACGGTAGCCCCCGTGGCCAGGGCGCTGACCAGCCAGTTCCACATCATCCAGCCACAGGTGGTGTAATAGAAGATCCGATCTTCCCGTTGCAGATCCGTATGGAGCACCAATTCCTTGAGATGCTGGATTAGGGTCCCGCCGGCTCCATGGGCAATACATTTGGGCACTCCAGTAGTCCCCGAAGAATACAAAATATAAATGGGATGATCGAAAGGGAGCTGGACAAAAGAGAGCTGAGGATTTCCCCCTCCTCCCGCAACGGCCTCATAATTTTGAGCCTTGGGGATTGAGGTCAGGTCTGGTGAAGGGTGGAGATAAGGCACCACAATCACCTGCTGAAGGCTAGGCAAAGACCCCATGATTTTGGTAAGGCGAGGCAGGGAATCAATGGGCTTGCCCTTGTAATCATAACCATCGGCGGCAAACAACACTTTAGGCTCGATTTGTCCAAAACGATCCAGTACCCCATTGATGCCAAAATCCGGCGAGCAAGAAGACCAAATGGCGCCTAGGCTAGTGGTGGCCAACATGGCGATAACGGTCTCCGGTCTATTGGGCATCCACCCTGCCACCCGATCGCCGACATCCACGCCAGCCCCTTTCAAGACCTCGGCCAAGCGCGCCACTTGGAGATAAAGTTCTTGATAACTGAGGGAGCATCTACGGCCATCTTCGCCGCGAAATACCAGGGCCGGTCTTTCATCTCGGTAGCGCAGCAGATTCTCGGCAAAATTCAACCGGCTACCCACAAACCAGCGCGCCCCCGGCATCTGGTCGCCCCCTTTTAGGACGGTCTCCCAGGACTGAGAAGCCTGCACTTCACAGAAATGCCAAACCGCCGCCCAAAAATCCTCAGGTTGCTGGATCGACCAGGCATAAAGGGAGGGGTAATCTGCGATCTTAGCCCCGAATTGATCCTGGACAGTGCGCAGAAACCGAGTCAGCTGGGCCTGCTCCACCTGAGTGCTCGATGGTTTCCACAGTAGTTCCTGCATGGGTATTCTCTGGCAACTAGCCGGGCTTAAGCCCATAATCCGTTAAAATCGATGCCACTCTTAAAATATATAGACCATGAACCTAAAAGCAGGCTGCCCATTATTGCTTCAAAAAACACTTTCATCTCGTCTGCCCATTATCCGCTCCGTACATAAATGCACTATGTAAGACCTGACCCCTAAATAGACCCCTAAACTCTCTTTTCGGTGTATCCCATGTTGGTAATACTACTTGAATGCAGAATACAAGTGGTCTCGTGTCCCGCGAAGTTCATGTAAGTGCTTTAAGAACGCCTCTGGTGCCCCTTTGTACAATGTGCCGCCACCGACAGATGTAGTTCCTATGCGTTGTTGTATTTCTTGGAAAGATATTTCAATTTGGTCGTGCATGAAGAGCAGAAATTGTCGAATCCTGGGTGTACAAGAGCTTATATCTAGAGATCCAAATTTTCTTGCCATCGTCTTAAACGGATAAATTCGCCACGAGCCATGCAGGTAGCCCGCGTAGCCGTCGAACGGCATTTTTCCTTTCGTGTCCCTTGTCATCACGGCTCGTTCCTTATTGCCCGTTCGCCAGTCAAAATAATCCACCATCGGCTGTGGATTGTAGTACCATAATTGCAGATTCTTCGGATATCCAACGCGCTCGGCGATACCAATCATTTTACGTACGCGTTCTCCGGGCTTACCGGGAATATCCTTAGCTAACAGGGCTGCGCATCGAACCACGTTGGCCATGATCTTTGCTGCGTCACCCCGTACTTTCTCCGGAGCAAATTCAAAGACTCGTTTCCACTGAATCAAAACGCTACGGTTCACAGCTCTGTTTTTAGACGTGAGGTTATCGGCAAAATACAGGCCCATTTTGCCTGGACCGAAACGTATCTTGGTCTTGGCTGGTATCTTTGGAGCAATCAATTTAGCAACTTCGGTGGCGCGGGAGCGTCGCAAGGCTTCATTATTATTCTCTTGGCCAACACAATCACTAAGTCCTGTTACGAGTATTTTGTCAGGGGGATACGCCTGCAACTTTTTCAGCCACTCTTTTAGCAACTTTTCCCTACGTGTGGAAGCCTTTACCTCGCTTCGACCAACTGCAAAATCTGCAATTACAAGCCACCCACCCTTGGTCATAAACACGTCTTGCTTCAAGTGACCATGTTGGGTACGTGATTTCGCTACTTCGCCTGGTTTGTAGCCTACGCATATCATCACCTTCAGGCGTTTCCAGCTGTTAGGCCCGATAATGCCGTCAGGTTTTAGACCATGTTTTTCCTGCCAGCGAGCAACGGCTCTGGGAAAATCACTCTCCGGCCACATTGAAGGAACCCAGAACTTTGATACCACCAAGTAACCCTCAATACGGTCACGATATTCCTCCCATCCTAGATTTTTGGCATATCGGGCATTCAGGCGGATGGCTCGATTTACACTAGCTGCGTTAAGCTTCCTCTGGATAAGCGCTTCACTTTCTTCTTCGGTCAGTTCGTCGAATAACTCGACAGGCTCTACTTCATTGAGATACTCTTCAGGCTCCTCTTCCGACCCAACAGCGAATTCTGCTTTTTCGAGAGCCAGAGACTCCTCTTCTGCAAAGGGCGCTTCAGCCTCAGGGAACTCCTCTGCTTCTTCTGCCTTTCCTTCAACAAACAAAAGCTCTCCCCTCTCAGCATAAGGCTCCTCAAGCAGTTCCTCCCCTGCCCGGGACTCAATGTTCTGTAGTCCGCTAAATTCCTCTCCTAAGAGCATTTTACCTTCCGCGATAGTCTCCTCGAGACCGTATCCATCGATACCCTCCTCTTCGTCGAATGCCTCGGATGATTCGACCTCTGGTTGGATCGTCGGCTTCATCGAAACGCCGAAAATCCACTCCGAGAGATGCTGCGCCCGAGCTGTATGAATGGTGGCATTGCGCTTGGTCTGATATGGTTTGCGAGGAATGTTTTTGCGAACCAGGATGTCCTCCCCTTTCAGGGCTCTGGCGAGATGCTTGGTTGCCCCTCCGACTCCTGCGTTGAATGCCATTCGGATAAGTGCCCATTGCGTCTCCAACGGGAGCTTGTCGAAGTCTCCGCGTAGCTTTGCGGCCTCTTCGCGAAGCCGGATTTCGCCGTACTTCAGATAGACCGCACTAGCGAGAAGAGCGTCAGGCCCGGAATCGAACTTAATCGTTTTGACCAATCTCGGTTCCTTTGCGTCATTCAGGTGCTCCACAGGCTTTTGTTTTCGATCCCAGCCGATCTTCGCGTAAGCTGAAACCCGCCGCGCGATCGCATGCCGCCTGTCGTAGAAGTCGTCCACTCCGATGCGGTAAGAACTGACTTTGTCATTTGTAAGGTAATCATTTCTGGTGCCGGTTTCGGCGAGCAGGGTCGCAGCCAGCAAGCCCGCATTCAAGCCAGCCTGTTTGGCAGCATGTTCGATGATGTCCTTAAATCTCCTTCCACTCTTTCCCCAGAACTGTCGGTGGTCAGCGGCAACCTCTTTGCCGGAGACGACGAGGGCGGGATTTTCCGCAAACTTCTGAATCGCCGACCAGACCTCACGGTTGCGGATGGTGATCCACTCACGGCTCAGTTGTTTGAACTTCGGATGCTTCGGAGTTAGCTTGCCACCTGCGAGTTCGGGATGCCGTGCAAAGAATATAAGGTTCGTCAGTTTGTTCTCATCACGCCAGCCTTCCTCTATCGCTAGCTTGAGAGCGCCAGCCCAATCGCGGTTGTGAAGTGCGTCAGCAATACCGGGGGAGAGCTCGTACTCCAACCTCTCGTCAATTTCTTCGTCCAGGAACGCTTTGAGCATATTGTGAAAGTGTTCGGTCTCGGCAAAATCCTCCTCTTCCCCGGACGGCTCTAGTCGCTCGGTAAACCATTTAGGAGGCGGCTCAGTTTCCGACCCTTCTAACGCATCGATCCTTTCATCAGTAAGGAGCGATTTTTCCAGTTCTTCTTCGCGCTCTAGCTCAACAAAGAACTCTTCCTCTTCTTCTAGTTCCTCGCCTATTTCCCCCTCGCGAATATCCTCTCTGAATCCTTCAGCTTCCTCGGCCTCGGATTCGCGTAAATCATGCGGCATCGATCTTTCAAAAACATGCAGGAAAGGACTTTCCATCTTAAACGTTTCTAAGCGGGTATCCAGATTCTCTTCTTTCGCTAATTCAGCATATGAAAACAGCTCTTCATCAAGGAATGGTGAAGCAGGGTCAGCTTTTGAGCCGGACTGGGACGAATATCCCTCAGCATGTTTCTTTTGCGAATCCATAGCTAGCCGTTAAACTCCCTATCGAGATCTAGTCATTCAGTACAGGTTGTCAATTCGACGTAACTTTCCTGGCCTTCAAATCATGCCCCGTAGTAATCGACCAATGGGTAATAATCGTCCTGATATCGGCCTCTGGCCCACCAGGCACTGGCGTGTAAAGTGCGGGTACCGCTCCAGGATCATTGTAAATACCCGTCTCGATCTGAATCAGAATCCTAGAAATCGCATCAGCCATATCGAAGAAATTTTTTGATAAGGCGTGCGCAGGCAAACCGACTCGCTGGGCGATTTTGTGCAGTCTTTGCTCGGGACTGGTTCCTTCTGCGCGAAGTGATAACACAATCGGAGAATCAAATTCCAAGGTAAGCTGAAACCAGGCCATCATGGAAACAAAGAAAAATTCTTCACGGGCTAGATTACTGCCTAGTCGGCGCGTCACCAGCATATCATGGAGTTTTTCGGCGAGATTGGCTATTTCCGCATTATCAGTGGGGTTGGAACCACTCGTGTTATTAACGTTGATGATACCCAGCCACACTTCACGGAGAAATTCCTCGAAAATATATACAAATTCAGTATTGGCTGCCTTGGCCTTTTCGTAAGGTATCTTATCTTCGCCTTGATGATTCAGATCCATACCGAACATTCGGTAATAGACGTTGCGGCGGATGGAACAAAGATTAGGGCGAATAAAGCTGCCCAGTGAATAGATAAAAAACGACGCTGGTTCCTTGTAAAAAAGCTCTTCTGTGTTACGCAACCAATGCTCAGCACCTTCAATGGGAACGCCTAATTGCTCACCATGTCGAAATTCATGTAATACTTTGCGGAAGATCTCATAGACCCGCGTGTTTTCAACCATGTAAGCATAGATGAGGTGATCCCACATTACACAACGGGGGAGATCTCGGGGCTCTGAGCAAGGATTGTTAGGCGGGGGATTTACGGCTTCAACTTGGGGACCCGGAGTTTCACAAATCGTTTGAATATTTTCTTCGGTACAAGCAAAAAATTTGAGCAAATAGTTGGGCAGCCCAGGAAGATTGCTTCGCCGAAAGGGATGTCCTTGCGAGACCTCATCATGTCTTCTTAATTCCCAAGCTTGTTCTAATAAGGCGGCTAACTCCACCGGGTGTAGCCGGAAAAGTTTTCGCGCCCCCTCGCCCATCGATCCCGGAAAAGACCCTGCAAATTGTCTGAACATTTTTTATCCCTCCTGTGACACTGTGGCAGCAAAGAAAAACTATTCCTCCTCCTTCGCGCGTGCTCTCGGATTAATAGGAGGCAGGTGCCATGTGGGAGGTTCTATCTTTGGATTGAGTTGTATAGGTACCCTAAGCGCAATTTTAATGGCCTTGAATTGTTCAATCGCCTGGTCCGGTAAGCTGCCTTTTTCGAAGGGTTGCCTGGTCCGCGTCTGAACCAAACCTTGGACTTCTTCAAAAATACCCGTAAGCAATTGGACAATTTCCTGAGTATCCGCCCCTTGCTCCGTCCCAGATCCTGCTGAGCCGCCTTTTTTTGATTTATGATTTTCGTCTGTCATGATTTATTACCTCCTTAACAAAACACTACAATCAAGCTGCTTTTAACGACGCGCCTAACTGGAGCATCCACGCTTCCTGTTTTTTCAGTATCTCGGCGGATTGTTCCGGCATCGTAGCCACCTGCAAGCCGGTAAGCGCCAGCAAGCGCAGAGCTTCCGTCCATATCCAATGCATTGAAGTGTAAAGCGCAGGGCCTAATTGCCGCTCAAGCTGTATCAGGCTTTCTGGACTCACACGAGAGGGGTCGATCAGCATACTGAGTGTTCGTCCCCGAAAAGCCCGCATGGGTGTCCGCAGCACAATGTGGACCACCTTCGACAGTAACGCCAACGATTGTTGTAGTAGCTTGCCCGGTAAAGGCCTGGCGTTCTTCAGAGAATGGGTTTTGGTCCAGGCATGCGCCAGATCGTCCCATGGCCCTGTCCCATAAAACTGCCGACACATCTCTATGCCTAATAGGACGCGGATATAGCTAACGGGATGGGGATCGCCTAAACGATGTCGGAAGACTAAGGCGTCGCTCCCGGACAATACATCGTGAAGTCCGGCTACAGCGGCATAGCCAGTATGAGCAAAGGCGAAAGCATCCGCTGCGATCTCGCTGGCCCATCCCGCCCACATCTCAGCCACTTCAGGTGACACATCTGCAAATGCTTCTTCCAGCACGGTAGCCAATTCATCATTCCAACCCACAATGTGGGCGACCTGATGGCCTGTTTCATGGATCAGCGCCGTAGGGCGATAAAGGTTGTGATAGACAATTTTTATCGCCGCAGCCGGGCTTTCTGTATGCTGGTCCCAAAGCCGAAGCCCTGCTTTCAGAATCGAAGCGCCTAATCCCTTATCCACATAAGTTAAAACCAAAGGGATCGGCTTATCTATGGGGTCAAGAACCTGTGCCATGCTGCGGTAGGCCAGCATATCACAGGCCCGAAGCAGCGCTGCCAGGTGGGGATTCGTTCGGGTGTTTATCGCGTCGGCGTAAAAATCCAGCGTAATTTCGGTGCGCAGGTAACGCTTGCGAAAATCGGCCAATTGCCGGTGGACCTGATTCAAAGCGTTATCGTCATGCGCCGCGTTTAAGGCGGTATGAAGCCGATCACCCTGGCGGAGCAGCCGATCGACCATCTCTCTCAATCTTTGGCGAACCGTCGTGCCAAGATAGCGTTCTAACCCTTCCCAGGCGCTCGGTGCAATGAGACTCTCAAGTTCGCCCAGCCTAGACGCCGCCATGGTCCAATGTCCAATCTGGCGGACAAGCTGCGCCCGCGTTACATTGTCATTCACCGTAGTATCCTGGAATGGTTTGTACGCGGATTTCCGGCATGGCTTCGGAGAAATCTATATTGCGCAGGTCTATCGTTTTCCTTTTCAAAGCGTCGCGAAGGGCTGGCAAACCGGACAGATTATCCAGGGTTATTGCCAAGGTGACGCCATCGGTCGGATCTTCGGTGGCAATGATAAAGCTCTGCGGCTGCTCCCGGAAGTAATGACTCAACCCTTTTCCCAGCCATTCTTTTAGTTTCATCACCAAGTTTTCTTTGACGGACGGGGGGACTTCCATCAGCGCAGCGCCACGCGCGTTTTGTGGCATCATGGCCTCATGGATAATTTTTATATGGCTACATACCCCGCCGGTTAACGCATGTTTCAGGCCAGATTCTATACCCGAGCTCAACGAAGTCATCACCACACCGAGTGGTATTTGCCGACGTAGCTTAACAGCGATATCCTGCGCCTTGGTTTCGCTAAGAAAGTGGCAAACTCGAATCTGCTGCCGGGCAAAATCCAGGATGATCTTAACTGTACTACAACGCCTCATCGTTGCGTTGGCGCCGGCCATAGGTATCATCCGGGCCCGTGCGCCTGGGATTTCCAAATAATAGAAACGTTGCCCAATGCCTGTCACACGGCGGTTGTCGAGGTACTCAGGCGACATCGTACGCCCCAGCCCAGGCTGCCCGAGCAATATTCCAGCCGCCTCAGGAGTCAAGGGGTGTAATTGGGAATAGGCGTAATTTGCAGTCATTCCCAAGCCAGGAGTGTTTTGCTCGTTTTTACTGATTTGCGGGAGCATGGCGCCGGGCAGCATTTCGTAGAGGTGCACCTTAGCCTCAATATCTTTACCTGACGAAAGTCCAAGTTGCTCCTGCATAATTTCCGCCAGAGGGATATCACCGTAAGTTTTAACAGCTCGCAGCTTCTGGGGAGAAAGTTTGGCATTTAAGATTCGGCTGTATTTTTTATAAAATTTTCTCCCGCGCAATGGCTGGAGTATCCAGGTCGCCCTAAGGCCTTTCGTCTCGCGCAAGTCTGGCCGCTTGAGATAAGCTTCTTCCGGAAGAACTTCAGGCAAATTGCGCGTCGCGGCCTGCTCAAAAGCTTCCAGCACATAGCCTTCTAAGAGTTCTTCATCGTCCAATACATAATCGGGCAGCGTGGCGACCTGCTGTATCGTATCTTCAACCGTCGTCGCAACCGCGGCACCTGCCGCTCGGATTGCATCTTCTTCCGTTGCTTCAAGGTTAATTAACCGGAGGCCGGCATCGACAATCGCTTTCGATAAGGGACGAACATACTTGCGCCCGACAAAGCGTTTAATCAGTCTTGCGACATATTTAGCTAGGAAATTGACGAGTTTCGGTCGTCCAAGGAAGCGTATACCCAATTTCACAAGAGGCAAGATAGCAGGAATAAAGTTCTCGACAAGCGGAGTTGGGTCATCTCCTTCTTCTAATTCAAGGACTCCTTCGATAAACCGCTCACGGGCATAATCCAAGTCGCCCACGGGATCGGCGGCGGGTTGCCGATCTTCGGAAATCACTTCCGCCAGCATAAGTTCCTGTTCTGTTTCATCCTCGGAGAACAATAGATTCGCCAGCATCAAATCGAATTCTTGCTGGAACTGACCGATTTCACCCACAGTATCCTCGCCCCCTTCGAACGCTCGTTGATCTTCAATTTCTTTTTGGAAGCCCAGCCGCTTGGCCAGGATTTGGGCCATAGGCTGATATTTCTTAGGTAATTTTTTGATCGCAAAGGTTATGACTTTTTTAATCCACGGTTTTATATATTTTTTAAGTTTTTTCAGGGCAAATCTGAAAGCTTTTTTCGCCAGCGCCTTACCTTTTTTCTTGACCCAATCAATCCCCTTTTTGAGTGCTTTTTTAACTTTCTTTTTTGCCCAACCAAAAATGTTTTCAAAGGCGGGTGAAAGCGGCTGACTGGGCGCATAGTGGTCAATGAAAGCATCTATTTCAGTCTCAGTCATAGCTTCGAGATCACGGCGGTCGATATCATCGGCCATTGTCTCCAGAAGCACCTCTAACTCGCCGACTAATGGCGAAAAATGCGCCTCCAAAATACGTTCGGCCTCCATTGCCTGTTCGGCTGGATGCCGGTACTTGGAAACAAACTGATTGTCATATAGCTCGGAGGCTTCAGTGACCAGTTCAAAGACAGCTTCATCGAATTCTTCATCGTATAGTTCAGAAACGAATTGCACGAACTCTTCAGATTCCGGATCAACTCTTTCCTCGCCGTCTTCCATTTCATAAACAGAAACAAAAGGGCTGACAGACTGAAGCGGAGCTGAAGGCAGAGCGTGTTCCTGATTTGTTTCAGCCTCTGGAGCTGAAAAGCTGGTCACATCAAGAAACGGTGATTGGGAAGTCTTGGCGGGCTGGGACATGAATGCCTCCTTATACTTTCTTTGACCATCATGTATGTTTTTGGCGCGGCATCAGGAAAAATACCTAGAACGCGAACACTTACGATAGCCGTCTCAAAGCTTGAATGGGGCGATTTCATCGCGTAGCAACTGAATAAGTACCTCGGCAACAATTCTCCGGTAGCGGAGCAAATTCTCGGCAAAGATCAACCGGCTGCGGCTGCCCACAAGCCAGTGCGCCCCCGGCATCTTATCGCCATTTTCTAGGACGGTCTCCCAGGATTGGGAAGCTTTACTTCACAGAAATCCCACACCGCTGTCCAAAAGTTCTCAGGTTACTGGATCGACCAGGCGTAGCGGGTGGGATAATCCGCAACCTTAGCGCCGAATTGATCCCGGACAGGGCGTAAAAATCGGGTCATCTGGGCCTGCTCCATCTGGCTGCTCGACGGTCTCCACGGGGGGGAAAGCGGGCTTAGGCTCGTAATCTGTTAAAATCAACGCCGGTTTCAATCTCTACCTTGATCAATATATAGACCATAACGCCTAGCGCGGGTAATCACTTTTCCTTGGGGAGAAGCTACCCTTGCATGCGGTCCCCAATAAAAATACTCAGGAGCATTCTCCACGATGGAACACGGCTTTGATTTTACCCCGGTGCTGATTTTCCTGACGGCCGCGGTGGTGCTGGTGCCCCTGTTTCAAGCCCTAGGGGTCAGCCCCATCCTTGCCTACTTGGCTGCTGGCACCATCATCGGCCCCCATGTCCTGGGGTTAATCAAGGAAGTGGACAATATCGCCCATGTAGCAGAATTTGGGGTCATCTTTCTTTTGTTCGCCATTGGTCTGGAATTATCCATCCTCCGTTTAATGAGCATGCGCCGAGAAGTTTTGGGTCTGGGCACCGTTCAGGTACTCCTGACCGCCCTGCTGATAGGCTATGGAGCTCATAAATTGGGCAGTTCCATGGAAGCTGCGGTTCTGATTGGCGGCGGTTTAGCCTTTTCCTCAACCGCCATGGTGATACAGCTCCTAGCCGAGCGGGGCGAAAACACCAGCCGCACCGGCCGCGGTGCCTTTGCCGTGCTGTTGTTTCAGGACTTGGCGGTGGTGCCTTTTATGGCCCTACTGCCCCTCTTGGCCGGCGATGGTGGCGATATTGGGAAAGCCCTGGGACTAGCGGGAGCCAAAGCGGTGTTCGCCCTCTTGATGATTTTTCTCGTCGGCCGCTTCCTGCTCGGCCCCCTCTATCATCTGGTGGCCCACACCCATAATCGTGAACTCTTCGTCGCCACCACTTTGCTCATCGTATTGGGCACCAGCTGGGCCACGGGCCGTATGGGATTGTCAATGGAACTGGGGGCCTTCCTGGCGGGGCTACTGTTGGCCGAAACCCGATACCGACACCAGGTGGAAGGCGACATCAAACCCTTTAAAGGGTTATTCCTGGGCCTTTTCTTCATGTCGGTGGGGATGACGATTGACTTACAGCTGGTATGGACTCAAATCGGTACGGTGCTGCTGTTGCTGGCGGGCCTGTTAAGCTTGAAATGTGCAGTGCTTGCCCTGCTTTGCCGGCTGTTTGGCTTTCCCATGGCCATTGCGGTTCATATCGGGTTATTGCTAGCACAAGGCGGCGAGTTCGCCTTCGTGCTCTTTGGCTTTGCCGTGGATCTAGGGATTATCCCAGGGGAGATTGGCCAACTGCTGTTGGTGACGGTCAGCCTTAGCATGGTGCTAACTCCCTGGCTGGCAAGCCTGGGCGCCTATTTCTCCCGCCGGCTAGCTCCGCCACTGGCCAACCAAAAGGAACGCATTCAAAGCGCTAGCGAGGATTTGCGCAACCATGTCATCGTGGGAGGATTTGGACGGGTGGGGCAAACAGTGGCCCGTCTGCTGCAAGATTACAATGTGCCCTATATTGCCCTTGATGTCGATCCTCTCAAGGTCACCCAAGGACAAATACAAGGCTATAGCATCTATTATGGCAGCGCTGCCCAAATTGATGTGCTCAAAGCTGCGGGTTTGGAATGGTCCCGCTTGCTGGTGATGACTCTGGATCAAGATCCAGAAAAGATCCAATATTTAGTGAGCGACTTGCATCGTTCCCACCCTGATTTAGAAATATTGGTGCGGGGGCGGGATCAAATCCAGAGCAGACAACTCCACCAAGCCGGCGCCACCGCCGTCATCCCTGAAGCCCTGGAGGCCAGTTTGCAGCTTTCTAGCTTGGCTTTAAAATGCTGGGGCATTCCGCCGGAAGCCGTAGAACAGACCTTAGAGGAAATACGCCGCGAGGATTATGCCCCCATAGTAGCTTTGCTCGCCGAACGGCAAAAAACAGCAGAGGGATGATAAAGGGCACCTCTAAGGCCTTGGCTTGCACTTCAAACCGCGGCGGTGATTTCCGGGCTCCGAAGATCACTCGATGGACCAAACCAGCGGGTCGGCCCACTGGACCCAAGAAAAAAGCAGGGCAGAGGCAACGATATGTATCAAGGTCCCTAACCGCCACTTCGGCGAGGGCTAACACCAGTACCAACACTGCTATGACTACCGTGATAACTGATGGTTCATCGAATCACGGGGCGGGGTTGTTTCAAACCACCTGCTTCAAGCGGCCCAGCCCCGCGCGCCCCACCCGGCTTTGATTCTCACGCCCCAGCGCTTGGCAAATATGGCGGCCCACCCCGATAAGTCTTTCCAGATCGACCCCCGTTTCAATGCCCATTCCTTGCAGCATATAGATCACTTCCTCCGTGGCCACATTGCCCGTGGCTCCTTTGGCATAAGGACACCCGCCTAAGCCCGCTACGGCACTGTCGATGACGGCGATCCCCAACTCTAGGCAGGCAAAAATATTGGCCAACGCCTGGCCGTAGGTGTCATGGAAATGCACCGCTAACCGCTCTAGGGGAACCTGTTCCGCCACCGTCGCTAGCATCCGCTGAGCCTGTAAGGGAGTCCCCACCCCAATAGTATCCCCTAGACTGATCTCATCAGCTCCCAGCTCGGCCAACTGTCGAGCCAAGCGGGCTACCTGGCGGGTCGACACCGCACCCTCGTAGGGACAACCCAGAACACAGGAGAGATAAGCCCGTACCCCTAACTGTCTCTCCCGAGCCTCGGTAATCACCGGTTGATAACGTTCTAGGGATTCGGCTACGGAACAATGGATGTTCTTTTGGCAAAAAGTATCTGTTACCCCCGTAAACACGGCAATATCCGCGACTCCCGCAGCAAGCGCCCGTTCCAATCCAGCCCGATTAGGCACCAGCGCTGGATAGCGCACTCCCGGCTGGCGTTGAAGGCCAGTATAGACTGCCTCAGCGTCAGCCAGTTGGGGCACCCAACGGGGACTGACAAAGCTGGTCGCCTCGATGACGGGCAATCCCGTCCCGGATAATTGATGAATAAACTCAATTTTAGTAGCCGTCTTCACCCTGCCTGGTTCGTTTTGCAGGCCGTCGCGGGGACCCACTTCGACCATTTTGACTTGGCTGGGAAAAGCGTTCATCGAGGCGTTAATCCCGCCAGCGGGGTAGGCGTTTTTCTAAAAAAGCAGCCATACCTTCCTGCCCCTCCGGAGAACTCCGCAGGCGGGCGAGCAACTCCGCGGTATATTCCCGTAAGCTCTCTCCCCCTGGCTCGAGACGGGACAGCAATCGTTTGCATTCGACCAGAGCCAGCGGTCCTGCCTTAAGGAGTCGGCTTACCTGGGCTTCCACCGCACCATCCAATTCCTCCCTATCCTCCACCTGATGCACTAAGCCCATCTGGAAGGCAAGCATGCCGTAGATGGTTTCACCGTTCAAAAGAAAACGCCGCGCCTGACGAGGACCGATGGCCGCAACCACATAGGGAGCAATGATCGCTGGGGCCAAACCAAGCTGAATCTCCTTGAAAGCAAATTCGGCGCTAACAGTGGCGATGGCAATATCGCAACAGACGACTAACCCGATAGCTCCCCCGTAAGCAGAGCCATTAATCCGGGCAATAGTGGGTTTGGGCAGGCGGTTCAGGACATGCATCAAAGCAGCCAGCTGCCGTGCCTCTTGGCGGTTGGTTTCTTCTTCCTCCAAACCCATGGCTCGCATCCAATGAAGATCGGCCCCACTGGAGAAAGTGTCCCCTTGGCCGGTCAACACCAATACCCGGATAGTTTCATCTTTAGCTATGGCTTGGAGCCGCTGGAGTAAAAGATTGACCATTTCTCCGTCCAGGGCATTATGCCGAGCCGGAGCATTAAGGGTGAGCGTACATACACCACGCTCATCGGTTTCTACTCGAAGCAGTTCTTGTTTCATCATCCTATCCTACATGCGGAACACCCCATAATGGGTTTCTTCTATGGGCGCGTGGGAAGCTGCCTGGAGCGCTAGCCCCAACACTGTTCGCGTCTCAGCCGGATCGACAACACCATCGTCCCAAAGCCGAGCAGTAGCAAAATACGGATGGCCCTGAATCTCGTACTGTTCCCGGATGTCCGCCTTAAAGTTCTTTTGTTGAGCCTCGCTCCAAGACTCTCCCCGGGCTTGGAGACTCTCGGCCTTAATGATCCCCAGCACTTCTGCCGCCGTATCTCCGCCCATGACTGAAATCCGGGCATTGGGCCACATCCAAAGCAGGCGAGGCCCATAAGCCCGACCACACATGGCATAGTTACCGGCACCGAAGGAGCCGCCTATGATCACTGTAAATTTGGGCACCTTGGCACAGGCGACCGCATGCACCATTTTGGCTCCATCCTTAGCAATGCCCCCATGCTCGTACTGCTTGCCCACCATAAACCCGGCGATGTTTTGCAGAAAAACTAGGGGAATGTGCCGTTGGGTACACAGCTGAATAAAATGGGTCCCCTTGAGGGCGGACTGGGAGAACAAAATCCCATTATTGGCCAAGATCCCCACCTGATAACCCCGAATCCGGGCAAACCCGCAAACCAGAGACTTGCCATAGAGAGCTTTGAATTCATGGAAATCAGAACCATCCACTAGGCGAGCAACCACTTCATGAACATGGTATTGATAACGGGGGTCCCGGGGAATGAGGCCATAAATCTCTTCCGGCGGGTAACGGGGTTCTACCACTGCTCCTGGGTAAAAAGAGCGGGTTTGATCTCGATAGAGCTGGGCAATCATACTCCGCGCTTTGGCCATGGCTTCGGAATCATTGGCCACCAAATAATCGCCTACGCCTGAGGTTCGACAGTGGACATCTCCACCTCCCAGTTCTTCCGCATCCACTTGATCGCCCGTGGCGACCCGGACCAATGGCGGGCCACCGAGAAAAATGGTGCCCTGGTTTTTGACAATAATCGTCTCGTCGGCCATGGCCGGTACATAGGCGCCACCGGCAGTGCAAGAGCCCATCACCACAGCAATCTGGGGAATGCCTTGGGCGGACATCTGGGCTTGGTTATAAAAGATTCGGCCAAAATGGTCCCGGTCCGGAAAGACCTGATCCTGCATGGGAAGGTAAGCGCCGCCCGAATCCACCAAATAGAGACAGGGCAAATGGTTCTCAGCGGCGATTTCCTGGGCCCGCAGATGCTTTTTCACCGTCATGGGATAATAGGTCCCCCCTTTGACCGTGGCATCATTGGCGATCACCATCACTTCCCGACCCTGGATCTGACCAATGCCGGTAATGAGGCCGGCGCCAGGGAGCGCTGTTTCATACATCCCATAGGCGGCCAAAGCGGATAACTCAAGAAAGGGGCTGCCTGGGTCCAAAAGCGCCCCGATCCGCTCCCGCGGAAGCAACTTACCCCGCTTTAAGTGCCTTTCCCGGGCAGCACCTGACCCCCCTTCTGCTACCCGCTCTAGATGAGCCTGGAGATCCTTTACCAAAGACCGCAGATGGGTATCGTTTTTGGCAAACTCCGGTGAGGACCGATCGACCTTAGTCTCGATAATGGCCATTTAATAGGCTCCATCCATAGCACGTTCCCTTCGGGCCACTGCGCAGTTCAATTTCGTTCCTGGCAAAATAATCCTGCTCATTCAGCTTCCAGGGCCAGAGCAGTGGCTTCACCCCCGCCGATACAAAGGGCAGCAATCCCCCGCTGAAGGTCCTGCTGGCGTAGGGCATGGAGTAGGGTCACCACCAACCGTGCTCCGCTAGCACCAATGGGATGGCCTACCGCGCAGGCGCCACCATTCACATTCACCTTAGCATGGTCCAGACCCAACTCCTCCATGGCGGCCAAGGTCACCACGGCGAAGGCCTCATTGATTTCATAGAGATCCGCCTCCGACCACCCAAGTTTATCCTGGAGCTTTTTGATTGCCCCAATCGGGGCCGTAGTAAACTTCTCCGGCGCCTGAGCATGGCTTGCATGGGCTACAATCCGTGCTAGAGGGGTAATCCCCAAGACAGTGGCGGTAGCCCGTTTCATCAGCAGCACGGCAGCTGCTCCATCGGAAATGGAAGAGGCATTGGCCGCGGTAACCGTTCCTCCTTCGCGAAAAGCAGGCTTCATGGTCGGGATCTTGGAAATGTCGCTCCGGCGAGGTTGCTCATCTTCATGCACCCGTTGTGCTTCCCGCCGCCCCGGAACCATCAGCGGCACGATTTCAGCCGTCAAGCCGCCATTATCCAGGGCTGCCACGGCACGCCGGACCGACTCCGCCGCATAGGCATCCTGCTGCTCCCGAGTAAAGCCATAACGATCCGCGCAGAGTTCAGCAAAATAGCCCATGCGCTGGCCGTCTCGGGCATTTTCCAGACCATCCAGAAACATATGGTCAAGCACCTGCTGATGTCCAAAACGATACCCCTGACGTGCTTTGGGCAGCAGGTAAGGGGCATTACTCATGGACTCCATCCCACCGGCTAACACCAACTCAGCCGAACCTGCCAGGCAGAGGTCATGCCCCAGCATGATGGTCTTCATGCCCGAGCCACAGACCTTATTAATGGTGGTGCACCCCACCGCCGGGGGAACTCCAGCGCCAAGGGCCGCTTGCCGCGCCGGCGCCTGACCGATGCCCGCCGGGAGCACGCAGCCCATCAACACCTCGCTAATGCGGGCAGCTTCCACGCCACTGTCAGCCAGGACCGCTTCTAATACCGCCGTGCCTAATGCCGGCGCCGACAGGGGGGAAAGTTGGCCGAGAAAACCGCCCACCGGCGTTCGTCTAGCGGCAACAATCACAATATCATTTGGGTTCATGGCCATATCCGCTGCTGTTTACTCACTTCCACTTCGGGGCCTAAGCCCCCTAATGACCCGCCACATAACTCCTATGACAGCATCCCAAGCCGGCTGGTTCCCCCTATCTGCTATTTATTAATTGATTGATTAATAAAGTATATTTTAGAAAAAGACGCCTTCTTTTCTAGCTTAGAGCTGAACTTTAAACCTCCGTTCTTACACTAAAATTAAGAATAGCCTAAGAGTTCAGTAACGCCCCTTTCAGGAGAGGTCGGCTATGGCAACGGTTACCCATCATCCTCCCGATATCCTCCCGCTGACAACGCAGTCCCCCTTGCGTTTTATCACCGCTACCTCCCTCTTTGACGGTCATGATGCGGCCATCAATATCATCCGGCGGATGCTCCAAGATCGGGGCGCTGAAGTTGTTCATCTGGGACATAACCGAAGCGTTGAAGAAATTGTCCGGGCCGCCTTACAAGAAGATGCGGATGGTATCGCCATTAGCTCCTATCAGGGTGGACACTTGGAGTTCTTCCGCTATTTGGTGGACCGCTTGCGAACCCAAGGACGGGAGGACGTGCTCGTCTTTGGAGGAGGTGGCGGCACCATCACTTCAGAGGAAGCCAGGGAGTTGGAAACCTATGGGGTGGAAAAAATCTACCTGCCCCAGGAGGGAGCCCTCCAAGGATTGGACGGCATTATCCAAGATATCATGAACCGCACCCACCAATCCCGCCGCCCCCGCGTGTTTCCAGAAAAGATCACCCTTCACAACCCAGCGGCCATTGGCCAGGCCCTCTCCCTCATCGAAGCCGGCCAATGGCAAGGCCCCAGGGCCACAGGAAAAGCGCAAGCGCATATACCGGTCATTGGTCTTACCGGCACTGGCGGCGCCGGCAAAAGCAGCCTCCTGGATGAATTACTTCATTATTTTCTGATCAGTTTTCCAGGCCTGCACCTGGCGGTACTGGCCTTAGACCCCACCCGGCACCGCACCGGGGGCGCCTTGCTGGGGGATCGAATTCGCCTGAACAGCCTGGCCAATCCCCGGATCTACCTGCGCTCCTTGGCGACCCGCAGCCGTCAGGGGGTCACCTCCGCCTCCCTGACCGAGATGGTCCCTTTCCTCAAATCCGTAGGTTTTGACCTCATTCTGATAGAAACGGCAGGCGCCGGTCAGGCGGATTCAGCAATTGTGGATGTGGTGGACTTATCGGTTTACGTGATGACTAGCGACTACGGCGCGCCTACCCAGTTGGAGAAGATCGAAATGCTGGATTGCGCCGACCTGGTGGTGTTAAACAAATTCGACAAACAGGGCGGCCAAGATGCCCTGCGGGATATTCGCAAGCAGTGGCGCCGCAACCACCTGGCATTCTCTCTTGCTGATGAACAGGTGCCCGTCTATCCCACTGTAGCCAGTGAATTCGGCAACCCAGGCGTTGCCAACCTTTTTAGCGCCCTCTGCCAAAAACTGGCAGAACGCCATCCGGAGAAGGAACAAGCGTGGAAAATAGTCATGGATCTCGCCATGTCCCCTTCCCGCCAAGAAGACATTATCCCTCCTCGGCGGGTTCGCTATCTAGCTGAAATCAGTGAACAGGGCCGCCGCCTTCGTAATGCCATCAACAAGCAAGTGAAGGCGGCCTCCCAAGCCCAGAGTTTTTACGAAAGCCTGCGGGCCCTGACCGATCCCCACCTTCCTCCCCCCCTGACCCATTATTCCCGGGAGGTGCTGAAAGAAACCCCGGAAGATCCTCTGTCCCGGCTCCGCCAGTGCTACGAAGAAGCCCTGGAACAACTGACCGAAGAAGCCCTGGAACGTTTGCAACGCTGGCCAGAAACCCGCCACAGGCTGACTAGCGAACACTATACCTATCGCGTCCGGGGACAGGAAATCCGAGGGGAAAACTATTATGAAAGTCTCAGTCACTTGCCGATTCCCAAGGTAGCCTTGCCCCGCTACCAAGATTGGGGAGAAATTCTCCGCTTTCTTCTGGAAGAAAACGTACCGGGAGAATATCCTTTCACCGCCGGCATTTACCCCTACCGGCGGACCACCGAAGAGTTAGCTCGGATGTTTGCCGGAGAAGGCACTCCCGAGCGCACCAACCGGCGGTTCCACTATCTGGTCAGCGGCCAACCTTCCATCCGGCTTTCCACCGCCTTTGACCCCATCGTCTTGTATGGTGAAGACCCTGCACCACAGCCGGATGTCTTTGGCCGAATTGGCATGTCCGGCGTGTCCGTGGCCACTGTGGATGACTTTAAAAAGCTCTTCTCCGGCTTCGATCTATGCCAACCCAACGCCTCGGTGTCCATGACCATCAATGGTCCGGCCCCCATGATATTGGCCTGGTTCCTCCACACCGCCATCGACCAACAAGTGGAAAAGTACCTACGCCACCAGGGGCAGTGGGAATCAGCACAGCAACAGATCAAGGCCCTCTACCGGGATCAACCTCGCCCCGGCTATCACGGCGACTTGCCCCCAGGACACGATGGCTTGGGGTTGGGGCTGCTCGGTGTCTCCGGCCAACAATTACTGCCGAGGGAGACCTATGGACAGCTCCGCACCGATGTCCTTAGCCGTATCCGAGGCACCGTTCAAGCGGATATTTTGAAAGAAGATCAGGCCCAAAACGAATGTATTTTCGCGACCGATTTTGGCCTTCGTCTGATGGGGGATATTCAAGAATATTTTATCAACCACCAAATACGCAACTATTACACTGTTTCCATCAGCGGCTACCATATTGCCGAAGCCGGCGCCAATCCCATCACTCAACTGGCTTTCACCCTGGCTAATGGGTTTACTTTGGTGGAGTATTACCTCTCCCGGGGCATGGCCATCGACGACTTTGCCCCCCAAATGAGTTTTTTCTTCAGCAATGCTCTCGACCCGGAGTACGCCGTAATCGGCCGGGTGGCGCGGCGCATCTGGGCTCGCGCCATGCGGGAACGCTATGGCGCCTCCCCCCGCAGTCAACTGTTGAAATACCATATCCAAACTTCTGGACGCAGCCTTCAGGCCCAAGAGATCAACTTCAATGATATCCGCACCACCTTGGAAGCCTTGTACGCCATTTACGACAACTGCAACAGCCTGCATACCAATGCCTATGACGAAGCGGTGACCACCCCCACGGAAGAATCGGTACGCCGGGCCCTAGCTATTCAGCTCATCATCAATCGGGAACTAGGACTGAACTACAATCAAAATTTTCTCCAGGGTTCTTTTCTCATCCAGGAACTCACCCAACTGGTGGAAGAAGCCGTCTATCAGGAATTCGATCGGCTTTCCGAACGGGGCGGCGTGCTAGGGGCAATGGAAACCAATTATCAGCGCAATAAGATCCAAGAAGAAGGTCTCTACTACGAAAGCCGTAGGCACCAAGGCAGTCTACCCATTGTAGGGGTCAATACCTTCCCCTCTCCTCACCCGGAAGAGGCCCTATCAGCAGGCAAACTCACCCGCTCCACCAGAGAAGAAAAACAAGCCCAAGTGGAAGCCGTTGAACTCTTCAAACGCCACCACTCCGCTCAAGCCAAGACAGCCCTGACACAACTCCAGCAGGTGATCCGCCACGGCGGTAATAGCTTTGAGGAACTGATGCACACCGTGCAGCACTGCACTCTAGGGCAAATGACCCATGCCCTTTATGGCGTGGGGGGACAATATCGGCGACGGATGTAAAAAACCAGCCTGCCTCCTATAGTCACGGCTAAAGTATGCGGAAAGCCAATGCTAAGACTAGGGTGGGGTTATTCCTCCGAGCTCTCCTCCTCCTCCAAGAATTCCAACAGCCCATTGAGGGGCACATCCACCCATTCCGGCCGATTGTCTAGCTCGTAACGAAGTTCGTAGAGCGCCTTTTCCAAGGTAAACAACTCAATCAAATAGTGGGCGTGTTCCGGGTCTGCAGGATAAGAGGGACAACCCGCAGCCGCTTCACCATAGCCGGTCAAAAAACTCTCCCCTACCTGCTGCTCCCAGGTTTTGACCAAGGGAAGAAGTAACTCCCGATCCTCAGGGCGCTCCACGGTACAATGGCGCAGCGCCACGGCAGTGGCATAATTGAAAGAACGCAACATGCCGGCCACATCCCGCAGCGGTGAATGCTTGATCCGGCGCTCGGCTAAGGGGCGAGCCGGCTCCCCTTCAAAATCAATAATGACAAAGTCATCTTCCGCTACCAACACCTGCCCCAAATGGTAATCACCATGATAGCGGGTCTTGGCGGCACGCCACTGGGAAGGAATTAAAGCAAGGCGCTGTAGTAAGGTCTCTTTGAGGGCTAAAAGGCAATCCACCTCGGTACGCAGCGGTTCAGAAAATTCCTGCCTACGCTGTTCTAGCATCTTTAAAGTCTGCTCAATGTCCTTTTCAATATGCTTTTGCCAGGAGTCTAAATCGGCGGAGCTTATGGGTTCCGGATCAAAAGCCGGATTCCCTGTCTCCTTCGCCAATGCCTGATGCAACTCTCCTGTGCGCTGCCCCAGGATTCGCATCATTCTCAGGTAATTGTTATGAGTCTCGTCAAGCTCAATGGCCGCTTCCTCAAGAGGTTTTGCCAGACTGTTTTCCAAAAAGCGCTCCAAATAATCCACTGTATAAGCCCAGGCATCCCCCTGGTTAGGGACAAAACCTTGTAATAGGGCCAAGGTCATTGGCGCTCCCTCAGGGCCCAGAGACTCCAAAGTGCCTGCAAGAGGGACAATGTTAGGAAAGGGCGATACTTCCGTGAGAAAATGCCCCATCTCCTGTTCTGGATTGATGCCTTCCTGCAAATGACGGTAAACTTTCAAAAACAACCGATTATCCAAGATTAAGGTGCTATTGGTGCCCTCCATAGCTGGGCGCCACAGCTGCTGCACGGGGGCATCGCCCGTCAATTTTTCAAAAGCAGCAGTAGGAGAAAACTTTAGTTTTCCGGCTCCAAAGGGGAGCTCCCGATGCTGTCCCATTGCCGCCACTAATGCCCGGCTAAAGCTCACATCCGCTAAAGCATCATACAGAATGCCAATACGGGCTTGCCGCCGAATCTTGGCGATAGTGGAAGGCAACAAGCGGCGTATAGGCTCCTCATCACCCTCCCCCCAGGCAATGGCTAAGGGGATAAAATAAGACTGGGCTTCAATATCGGCAAACTCGACCCTTACCTGGGCAAGCAACCAATTGCCTGCTGCTTCTGTCCATTCTTCCATCTGCTCCAGCCGTACACGCTCTACCCCCTCTCCTTTAGCGGCAAACCAGCGTTGCGTTATCAAAAAATCCCGTAATAGGTGCTCTAATTGGCCACACAGCTTTTCGGACATCCGCTTACGGGGGGGATCGACGCGGCTAGGAAACAAACTATCCCAGCCTTCAAATAACACTAATACGGGCAGTTCCAACGGTGGCAGACGCTCCTCGTGCCAAGAGGGTTCCTCCACATCCGTGGCCAACCGGAACCAGTAAAATCCATGGCTTGGTAAGGTCAACAAATAGGGCAATTCGCCAATGGGAGGAAAAGGGGTGTGCCCCATCATCTCCAGCGGCACGCGCCCCTTAAAACGGGAGAGGTCCAACTCCACCGGCTGAGCATAACGGGACAAATTGGCAACACATAAGATGGATTCACCCCCATACTCCCGCACATACGCCAGGATCTTGCGATTTCCCGGGCGGAGAAATTTGAGCGTACCGCGCCCAAAAGCCTTAATATTCTTGCGCACCGCCAGCAGGCGCTTCATCCAGTTGAGAAGCGAGGACGGAGCCCGGCTCTGGGCTTCCACATTAACGGCCTCATAGCCGTAAATGGGGTCCATGATAGGCGGTAGATACAAGCGCTGGGGATCCGCTTTGGAAAACCCGGCATTACGGTCTGGACTCCACTGCATGGGCGTGCGTACGCCATTGCGATCACCTAAATAAATATTTTCCCCCATGCCAATCTCATCCCCATAATAAATAATGGGCGAGCCGGGCATGGAGAGGAGCAGACTATTCATTAACTGGATCTTGTCTAGATCGTTGTCCATTAACGGCGCTAGGCGCCGCCGGATACCCACATTGACCCGCATGCGAGGGTTGGTGGCATAGGTCTGATACATGTAGTCCCGTTCCTTGTCGGTGACCATTTCCAAGGTAAGTTCATCATGATTGCGCAGAAAAATCGCCCACTGGCAGCTCTCCGGAATGTCCGGAGTTTGATTCATGATCTCGGTGATGGGATGGCGATCCTCTTGGGCAATCGCCATATACATCCGCGGCATGAGAGGAAAATGGTAGGCCATATGGCATTCATCGCCGTCACCGAAATATTCCCTCACGTCCTCCGGCCATTGATTAGCCTCCGCCAAAAACATCCGGTGCCGATAGTGATTATCCACTACCGCCCGCATCTGTTTAAGCACCTCATGGGTTTCAGGAAGATTCTCGTTGCTGGTTCCCTCCCGCACACAAAGGTAGGGAATGGCATCCAAGCGCAAGCCATCGACCCCCATATCCAACCAAAAACGCATAACCCGAATCACCGCCTTCACCACCTGGGGATTGTTATGGTTAAGATCCGGCTGGTGAGAAAAAAACCGATGCCAATAATAGGCCTTAGCTACCGGATCCCAGGCCCAGTTGGAGGTTTCCGTATCGGTGAAAATAATCCGGGTCTCGGGAAATTTTTGATCGCTATCACTCCAGACATAAAAATTCCGTTTGGCCGAACCGGGAGGCGCCTTACGGGCAGCCTGAAACCACTGATGTTGCTCCGAGGTATGGTTGATGACCAGTTCAGTAATGACCTTTAAGCCGCGGCGGTGGGCCGCCCGCACAAAATTCCTAAAGTCTCTCCGGGTCCCGTAATCTAGATAGATATTGCGGTAATCGGCAATATCATAACCATCATCCCGCAGCGGAGAAGGATAAAAGGGCAATAACCAGATCGTATTCACCCCTAGATCCTGGATGTAATCCAGTTTCTGGGTAAGGCCCCGGAAATCTCCCGTACCATCATTATTACTATCCAAAAAGGCCCTTACATGGAGCTGATAGATAATCGCATCCTTATACCAAAGCGGGTCATCCTGCCAGGTCAATTCTTCCCCTTGCTGGTTCATAGGCCTCCTGTGACTACATAAAATAATCGAAGTCCCGCTCAGTCCGTACCCGACGGCGCAGTCGGAAAATATAAGCAGGGATAAACTCGGGATTGAGTTTTACATAATTGCGTGAGCCATGCCAAAGGTAGCGGGTATCACTGAGCAAGTCGTGCACCTGGTAAGGAAGGTCGGGTTCAATCCCCAGACTCTCCAAAGGCAATTGGACCCAACCCGACTGGGTATGATAGGCATCTAAATTTACGACTATCAAAATGATATCGGCAAGATCTTCGGTCCATTTGCCATAGCAAATCAGCTGTTCATTATCCACCGGATAAAAATGTAGATTCCAATCCGATTGCAAGGCAGGGTGGTGTTTGCGGATTTGGTTCACTCGAGCGATAAAATCCTTAAGGCTATCGGAGCGATCAAGGTCCCAATGCCGAAGTTGATACTTTTCAGAGTTCAGGTACTCTTCGCTGCCTGGCTCCCGAGGCGTGTTTTCCATCAATTCATAAGCAGGCCCATAAATACCGTAGTTCGCCCCTAAAGTAGCCGCCAGAACCAAGCGGGTCATAAAAGCTGGCCGCCCTCCAAACTGCAGATATTCCGTTAGAATATCCGGTGTATTGGGCCAAAGGTTGGGACGGAAATATTCCCGTAATTCAGTTTGGGTAAGCTCAGTGAAATACTCTGTCAATTCCCATTTGGTGTTTCGCCAAGGGAAATAATTATAGGATTGGGTGAAGCCCAGCTTAGCAAGACGGTACATGACTTTAGGACGGGTAAAAGCTTCAGATAAAAAGAGAGTATCCGGTTGTACTTTCTTCACTTCAGCAATGAGCCACTCCCATAGGGGGAATGGCTTGGTATGGGGGTTATCGACACGAAAGATATGCACTCCCTGCTCAACCCAGAACAGAAACGCGCTTTTTAACTCATCCCACAGGGGCTGCCACTGCTCAGTCTCAAAATGAAAAGGATAGATGTCTTCGTATTTTTTAGGCGGGTTCTCCGCGTATTGCACGGTATTATCGGGACGCCAACGAAACCACTCCGGGTGCTCCTTCACATAAGGGTGATCCGGCGCACACTGAAAAGCGATGTCCAGTGCTATTTCAATACCATATTCACGCGCTTTGGCCACAAAGTGGCGAAAGTCCTCTAAGGTACCTAATTGGGGGTGAATAGACTTGTGTCCCCCTTCTTCTGCCCCAATGGCCCAGGGACTACCCAGATCCTCCGGATTAGGAATAAGCGTATTATTTTTACCCTTGCGATTAATGCGTCCAATGGGATGAATAGGTGGTAGGTAGAGCACATCAAATCCCATGGCGGCAATATAAGGTAAACGGGCCTCGCAAGCTTTAAAGTGGCCATGCTGACCGGATTCCGGCGAACAGGAGCGGGGAAACATCTCATACCAGGCGCTAAACCGGGCCCGCTCCCTGTCCACTACCACCTCCAGTTCTCTGTGATAGCGAGTCGCGAACCGTCGATCAGGATAGTCCGCCATTAGTAAAGCCACTTCTTCGTCAAGGGCGGTATCCAGCCGTTTCCCCAGATCCCCTTCACCACTCAGGATTTCTGCCCAAGTTCTAAGCCGCTTAGCGTCTTCTTCCTTGGCACGCTCAGCCGTTTCTGCCAGCAAACGGGCTCCTACCTGAAGTTGGAGGGCAATATCCTCTGCTTGGACCCGTTTGGCCAGGTCATGGCGCCAGGATTCAAAGTGATCTACCCAGGCAATGAGCGTGTAGCGATAGCGGCCCACCTCGGTGACCCGGAATCCTCCTTGCCAGCGGTCGTTACCCACAGGCTGCATCGGGACTTCACACCAAGAAGACGCCCCTTCCGGTCGGTATTGCAAAAAGCAGCTTACCGTATCATGGCCATCGGTAAAAACGTTCGCCTCAACCCCCACCGCTTCCCCTACTGTTCGCTTGATGGCAAAACGGCCGCCATCAATCTCAGGCTTAACTCCTTCGATAACCGCTCGGTTTCTACCATCTTCCCCTCGCATTGTGAAGAGCCTCCTAATTGCCGCACCGTCTCAGAAAGGAAGTGGGCTACAATAGTCTTTAATCTTTCCCCAATTCAGGATTTACTTTACCCACCGCACCTAGACTAACTGCCCGTTCTTGAAAAACGAGACGCTTAGCGGCGGCACTGTCAACATCAGGGAATTCACTCTTCCATGGGCGGGAAAGGGGACTGCCTCAAGGCCCCCAAAATTTCCGTGTCCTGCACCTCCGTAAACCTCACTATCACTGTTGAGCGCTTCTCTCCAGTACCCTCCCCGAGGAACACCAATCCGATAATTCGTTCTGAGAACCGGAGTAAAATTACAGACTACCAGGACCATATCCCTGCCATTTTTATCTTTTCTGATAAAACTAATGATGCTTTCCTCCCAAGCATGGCAATCAATCCATTCAAAACCTGCGGTTACAAAATCTTGCTCATACAGGGCCGGCTCAGCGCGATACAAATGATTAAGATCATTGATCCAACGCTGGACTCCCTGATGAGGAGGATTTTGCAGAAGATGCCAATCCAAGCTCTGGTCATGATTCCATTCCCGTCCCTGAGCAAATTCCCCGCCCATAAATAACAATTTCTTCCCTGGATGGCCATACATATAACCAAACAGCACCCTTAAATTAGCAAACTTCTGCCACTCATCACCGGACATTTTACCGAGAAGAGACCCCTTCCCATACACCACTTCATCATGGGAAAGAGCAAGGACGAAGTTTTCGGAAAAAGCATACCAAATGCTAAAGATTAGCTGATCGTGATGGTATTTTCTAAAAATGGAGTTTTTGGAAAAATAGTCTAAAGTATCGTGCATCCAACCCATATTCCACTTCATACCAAAACCAAGCCCACCCACATAGCTCGGTCTAGAAACCATTGGCCAGGCCGTTGATTCTTCAGCAATGGTCTGTACATCGGGATAGCTCCCATACGCGGCTTCATTAAGTTCCCTTAGAAAGCGAATAGCCGCTAAATTCTCCTTCCCTCCATATTCGTTAGGAATCCATTCACCTTCTTGCCTGCCATAATCTAAATAAAGTATCGAGCTTACCGCATCTACTCGAATTCCATCGATGTGATATTGTTCTAACCAAAATAGTGCACTGCTCATGAGAAATGCCCTGACCTCATGGCGATCATAGTTAAAAATATAACTACTCCATTCCCGATGAAATCCTTTTTTAGGATCAGCATGCTCAAATAAATAAGTGCCATCAAAATAGGTTAATCCATGGGCATCATTGGGAAAGTGTGAAGGAACCCAATCAAGGATGACACCAATGCCGTTTTGATGTAGATGATCAACAAGGTACATAAAATCCTGAGGCGTTCCATATCTTGCCGTAGGGGCAAAATAGCCAGTTGTCTGATAACCCCAGGAGCCATAAAAAGGGTGTTCCGTCACCGGTAGAAACTCGACATGGGTAAATCCCATGCTCTTGACATATTCCGCTAATTTCTCCGCCATTTCCCGATAAGTCAAAGAGCGGTTATCCTCCTCAGGCACCCGTTGCCATGAACCTAGGTGAACCTCATAAATGGCCACCGGGGAATCAAGGCTATTGGCTTGATGTCTTGTGGCCATCCATTCACCATCCCCCCACTGGTAATCCAGATTCCATACCCGAGAGGCTGTTTGAGGTGGTGCCTCCCAGAAAAATGCAAATGGATCGCCCTTATCGATCTGATAATTCCGATACCTTGATACGATTCGATATTTATATCGAGTTCCAGGGGAAACTCCGGGAATGAATCCTTCCCAAATACCCGAGCTGTCGGGTCTTTGTTTGAGGACATGGGTTTCAGAATTCCATTGGTTGAAATCACCGATGACTGAAACCCGTTCTGCATTGGGGACCCAGAGAGCAAAATATGCTCCTTTAACCCCTTCTACAGAAATAAGGTGAGCGCCTAACTTACGATAAAGTTTAGTGTGAGTGCCTTCCTTAAAAAAATAGATATCCTGTTCAGTTAGCAGGCTGACATCGTGCCTGACTGTTTCTGCCCTCTCTCGCCCTCTTGGCCTTACCACTATTTGACCTCCTTAAATGGCCAATCCAAACCAATACCGAATAGCAGTCCCCTGCGATAAAGCAGAGCGCTTAATAGACCACTACTTACATCATTGTAGACTCTTATAGTTCAAGAATAGGGATCTGACTAGTCGCCAGTGGGGCTTAGAGGCCGCTTCAGCGGGGTTCCGTTAAAAAAACAGCGGGTATCACAAGTTCCCGTCGGCACTATTAACAAATAGGTGAGGTGAGAAAAAGCTGGCCTGAAAAATCCAGGCCAGCTTGTAGAGTTCCTAGTCAACCGCTTAAACGGCTCCTTCAGGCTGTCTTCCTGGTTTTTGGAGCAGCCCTACTGCGAAAGACATTTCTTTCCAATTTTGGCTATATCCTGCCCTTCGAAAGGAGTAGTCGCTCCAAGACACGAGCCATCATCCTCGAGGTCCTGATCACAAACTTCTCCTTTTACCATTACAGTGACTTCCTCATCGGCGTAGGTACGGCCTATGCCTGCTGTATAGAAATGGCAGGTTAAATCCAGAAATCCATCTTGAATAGGATTGATACCGTCGCACGGGAATAAGTTTGAATCACAGGAAGTACCCACAGACTCGCTATCAAAGGAGCCACGATCCGAGAAACTACATTGAAGACCTTTACCGACTATTTTGATTTCTGCATCACCAAGTCGCAAAGTAGAAAGCACAATACGGCTAACATCAAGCCCCTCTTGGCCCCAAATTAATACCGGGGTAGATGCTTTTTGAGAGTGGGTGCAGACGTTGAGGGGATTGGGATAGCTCTCAGGGTGGATGTTGATGCCAGTGTCAATATTGGTTGGCTCGAGTATAATAGAGGTATCAATCCTAAAGTTAGACTCGGTCGTGTGCCGCTCTGCAAAAAAGAGATCAAAATTATAAGTTTCGCCTATAATTAGCCCCAATGTATCCAGATCCACGGATCCACTCGCTGCAGAATGTACACCGCCGATGTCAACCGCCAGCTGATCGTTGATAAATACCCACAGATCATCATCACCTGTAAAGCTAAAAGTCTCACCTCCCTGATAAGTAAACCGGGCGTGGAGTTCAAAGGTAAAATGGTAATTGTGGCTTCTTCCCTGGTTCCCAAAAAGCTGGTTATCGATTGGGAAAAAAGCGTTGCTTGAAAAAGTGTAGACTGTTGGGTCAGAAGTGATCGTATTATCCAAGACGATTGTGAGGGGATTACTTAAATTGATGTCACGAATATTCCGGTACCACTGATCGAAATTTTCTTGACCATGGGTCATACCACAATTTGTACCTCCACACCCATCATAGACAGGTTTCCCATCAGTACCTAAAGTTGAGGCCACAATTCCAGTCACTACCCCGCTGATTCCATCCTCAAAATCTGGGTGGGTATCATAGAAGTCACGAACCGTACCAGTTAAAGTGATGGTCTCGGCTTCCACTGGAGCTGTAATGCCAGTAACGAATATTAGGGCAATTACAGCCGTCATATATATTTGTGAATATTTCATTTTTACTTCTATCTCCTGAACTAGATAAGAGAGAACCGAGCACCAAAACGTGAACTCGCGATTGGAAAATATCTTATTTTTCTAAAATAGTTAGATTTAGATTAGCGCCCTTAGATTTTTTGGTTGCCAGATCTAATTAATCTTCAAAGATAATTAGGAAAAAAACTACGAACGCTTTCACAAATCCAATAACGCTCTCACAAATCCAATAATGTCAAGAAATTTGATTCACTTGGGATCAACGTACTAACTTGGATTTTTATCACCAAGATAGCTCAAATAGGAAGGTGAGTAATCTCAGCCCGTTAGGAGAGACTGGTAGAGATATCGGGAAATAAGTAATAATAATCTTATTTGGTGGGTACGACGCTAACACGCCTTAACCCACCCTGTTAAAAAAATAGCGGCTACTCAAATAATGTTCGCAAGCTAGCAAAAAATTCTCCTCTTAGGGAACCTGCTTCCAATCGGGAGCGCTCAAAGAAAATCTCTAGATCTTCTATTTCCCCTTGGTCCAACCAAATACCATGACAGTGAGGGCAAACATCAATCATCACTTGCGAACAGCGGGCATATTCACGGGCTTCCATCTCCTTATTGCACTGGGGGCATTGTAGTCTCCGGCCCGTCTTCTGCTGTGCTAATTCATAGGCCTTGTAACCGAGATCAGGAATCCGCGCAAGTTCTTCTGAATAATTCCGTTCTTGAGTCTCCTGAATGGCCTCCAATTCTCCTTTACCAAGCCACATACCACCACAGCTGGGGCAAGCGTCTACTTTGATGTTGTCTTCATATCTTTTTGACTGAAGTTCAGTGTGATCTAGTGGGCATCTCATTAATTAACTCCTCATTTTTTTAACGCAAAATGAATCTCTTATGTCTCTATCGCTGCCTGTACTTTGTAAAGAAGTCCCGGTATTTCTTCCAAGAATGAATCAATATAGTCCTTCGATCCCCATGCTTTCTCTAAAGTAAAGAGATTCATAAGTGTGGTTCGAAAGACCATTATCTCATCATCACAACCCACCCAACCTTCACTGCGTCGCTGCTTCAACTCTTTTGAAGAAACAAAATAATCCCCCTTAATGCCAAGTTTCTGCTCCAGGAAGAGCTTGAGTATTTCAGGATTATAATTGGCGTAGCTAAACTCGGTGTGGGAAACAATAAAAGATCGGGTTTGGACGGGACTTTCTGGATGGATGGAGAATTCTTGATACAATTTCTGGGAAAAACGATTCATAATATCGAGACGATCGTTATTAGCCAGATTAAAGCAGTAATCCACTATATTAGTATCGGGCAACACTAGGGGTGTTACAATGAAGTCAGCCTGGATAGATTGAGCCAATAGCAGCAAATGATGATAAAACCTTCGAGCAATTTGGGCAGTATGCCCCAGCAATTTCCCATACCCTCGCTGATCAGGGGGTACGACTCGGTGGGATAGGAAAACAGCTGCTGCGGCAGCGCCTGGTTTGGAACCTTCGAGGATAAACTTACCCAAGTGAATTTCGTTAGGATGGCCTGCCCGGCCCCCCAAAGCATAAGCGGCTTCTTGGGCAATAAGCTCTTTGCTACGGCCATCACGAAAAATCACCGCCCCTGCCGGGTAAGGGACATAACCCAGTTTATGGGGATCCACAGTAATGGAATCGACCGCTCCCAGAGCAGCAAAGCTTTGGTGCACTTCAGATGTTGGCCAGCCGTCATATTCTTTTTGCATTTCCGCAAGACTTCTCAACTCGCCGGAAGGCCTGCGAAAACAGGCGGCCATATAGCCGCCATAGGCACCATCACAGTGGAGAAAAAAACTTAATCCCTGTTCCGCCATTTCTTCGCGCAAAGAAACCAATTCGTACATGGGATCCACCGCACCCTCCTCTGTGCTCCCCACCACACCGATGACCATAATGACTGGCCGTTGCGTATCAAGGGCTTCATATAAGGCTCGCCGGAGCAATCCCCTATCCATGCGGTAATACTTATCAACAGGAATAGGAATCACCTGGCCGCCCCCTATCCCCACGACACCGGCTCCTTTCTGTAGAGAGTAATGCATAGTCTGGGACGCAAAGATAACAGGCGTATTGAGACTATCCCCACCCGTCAGCCGAGAAAAAAAGGCCTGGTCTCCAAGAGTGAGGATAGTATGTGCCTTAAGTTGCTGCACTGCTTCTGCAACGGCCTCTTGGGGTTCCAGCTCAGGATGAGCTCCTCTATAAGCGGCAATGAACTGATCTTTAAGGTCTAGAGTCTCGGTGGGAGTGAGGTTCACTAAATCCCATGCTCCCATGGACTCAAGGGGAATTCGCGTCCGGCTTGCCATCAACCCGGTGACGTTAAGCTCCGCTGCGGCAAAGCGAACGGCAATGGGTAGAAACTTCAAAGCCTTGGCCACCCACAGGGCTTCCAAATTACCCACCGTACCACCAGAGGTGATATGGCCCCAGGTACGGGACAACTCCTGGGGCGTACTTCCAAACCCCAACATTTTAGCCAGCTCACGGCCCACTTCTACTTCAATCAAGGTAGTAATGGGAGAAGCTTCCCAGGAGACATTGTTCGGGTTATAGAGCATGGTGGCAAGATAGCCGACCATTGCAGGCAAGGAAATATCGGCCACCATATGTCCAATATAGCGGGGAGAATAAAAAGGAATATCTGCCTTCAATTCTCCCAAGAGCATAAATAGCTCGCGCTGGAAACGGGCCACAAGGCGTTGATACTCTGCACTAGTCTGCTCTTCCGGTTGAATGGCCGAAAAATCTTCCGGGTGGAAGTTCCTTCGCCAAAAGATGTAGTCCCGAAAGACCTGGAGCAACATTTTTTCGGCCAATTCCCCGTTTTCAGCCTTGGGTCCAAGGAATAAAGCCTTAATATCAATAGGAGTAGTTTCCGTATTTTGCTCGCTAAGCCAAGCTAAATACGGTTCCTTAAAGGAACCATATTGCGGAAGTAAACTGGCGATTTCTTCGGGGATCAAATAACGAAAAAGCCGACTTGAACCCGTTTGACTGAGCTTTTTTCGGCGAGAACTTTCTTTCATGGAAGGCTTTGATATTTTACAGTAAGCGTTGATGGGCTTCGCTGTACTCAATTCATCCTACACATCAAGGAGTTATCCAACCACCCGTTAATCAATTCCGGTAGTATTTTCTGTCAACATATTACAAAATAGCGCCCCCTGTACTAGAGCATCATCTAATGCCACGTGGGTATGGGGCAATTCGTCGAACCAACGCTTCGGAAGATAATGCTTGCCCGTCTTACAGAATTCGCTTTTGCGCATCCCCATCGCATAAGATCTAATATCCAATGCGAATTCACTGAAGGGACGTTGTCCCGTAAAGCGGGTGATATACCAATAAACCCACATAAAATCCCATGAAGCTGGCCAACCTACAAATATAGGTTTTCCGGGTAGAGATTGGACCCAGGCCACGTATTCAGGCATGACCTCCTCCGGCGATCGGGGCTCCCTACGGCAGGCATTCCAGGCTTCCGGGAACTGACTCCACCAGCGCATAGTATTGGGATCGCTTTTAGCCCCTATCAATGTCTTTAAGTTTGCCGAGTAAGTAGCAATCAATGTTTTGTCTGGCAAATAAGCCGCCGAGCCAATGCTCAGCATGGAGTGGGGTCCTGGAATCGGCCCATCTGCTTCAATATCTGTGCTGACATAAATTTCTGGTTGGCGTTTATTCATAACTCTGTCTAATTCAGCCCTACTAGGTGAACTATTCCCGTTATAACGGACAATTATTTATGCACCCCTTTAAATTCAAAAAAGATCCGATAGGCCCGGTGGACCCCCAACCATTCCCTCCCTCATCTTACTAAGTTTGATTTGCGACCCCCATGGCTTTTTTATGAGTATAGACAATGCTTACCACTTTTCTTTGCTTCCCAAAAAGCTCATCTTGCAGGATGTATCTCCTCTGCATAGTGCAAAGTAGCAGACCTTTATCACGCGGGGCAATAGCAACGAAATGCGCTGACTGCAGTTCTAGTGCAGTAGATAAGGCCTAATGCGACCTCCGGCTACTGACAGCACAGTACAACTGCACGGGAATTAGGAATCAGGAAGAGCTTTAGATGACCCGTCCAGATCGCGCTTGAGTCATGGGACCCTCCTCGAGTCAATTAATATTTACATTCTAGCAATAAGTTTCTCCTCCTGACATATTGGGTTTATTTGGTGCATCTTGCAGGAAAGTCTATTCTTTAATATATGAAGGCAGCAAATACAGTGACATACTCTAGATAATTTTCTTCTACAGGTAAAACCATGAAGCATGGGTATGAGCTGGACATCAAAGCAAAAGAAATTGGCCTGTCAGAACCACTCGCCAAACACTTAACTTTGCTAGGAACCTTCCTAGAGCAGGCAATCCGAGACCAAGCGGGTTCCAAAACGCTGAATCTTATGGGAGAACTCCATCGGCTATGCGAGCAAGTGAATGCCAAAGATAGGGCTACCTTGTGCGAAGGAGCCGATATCCAGATCCAGAAACTCAGTCATGATCAAATTGTTTGGTTATTACATGCCTATACCTCCTTCTTCCATCTTGCCAACCAAGCCGAACAACAGGAAATTATCCGTATCAATCGGGAACGGGTACGGCAAAGTAGTATTGACAAACCACGCCCAGAATCCATCGATGAGGCTATCCATCACTTGCAAAAACAAGGCTATACACGGGAGCAAGTCTTAACACTTTTGGGACAACTCGATATCCAACCAACCTTGACTGCTCACCCTACAGAGGCAAGACGCCGTAGCATCTTATTTAAGCAGCAACGTATCAGTGGCTTACTTGCAGAATTAAGTCAATATAACAGCACAACACCGCCAGAAAAAGAGCAAATACTGGATAATCTCTACAACCAAACTGCGCTTTTACTAGCGACTGATGAAGTACGTGCCGAACGTCCTACAGTCAAGCAGGAAATCCACCAAGGACTCTATTTCATGCGCATTGCTATCTGGGAAGTAGCTGTACAAATCTACCAGGATACGCAACGGGCTCTGCAGCAATATTATGATTATGGTGAGGCACCTGATTTTCCCCCTTTTTTACGTTACCGCTCCTGGATTGGTGGCGACCGCGATGGTAATCCCCATGTCACTCCCGAGATTACCCGCTGGACAATCATGACTCATCGAGAAACAGCACTGGGTCTCTACTGCGCCGAGCTACAAGAACTCTATCATGAGCTCAGCCTTTCCGAACGACAAGTGAAGGTTCCCCAAGCCTTGTATCGTTCCCTAGAGCAAGACGCGAGAGAAACCCCTTTAGGCCATAAATTTAGCGAACAGCTACAGCGTGAGCCCTATCGTCTCAAAATAAGCTACATGATGGCCCAACTAGGGAAATTACTAAAACCACCTAATCAGACTGGAACGGGAGAGAATTCTTATAATAGCAAACGTTTTATTGAAGATCTGCAACTGATCAAACAATGCCTTGAAGAGAGTGGCTTTGGAAAAATTTCCCGGCATGGGAAGCTTGGTCGCCTCTTAATACTTGCTAAAACTTTTGGTTTTCATTTAGCCGCACTAGACGTGCGACAACACAGCCATATCCATGAAAAAGCCGTTGCCAATTTATTACAAATAGCGGGAATAACTAGAGATTACTTAGCCCTCTCGGAAAAAGAACGGTTAGCAGTGTTGAGCGCCCAACTACAAAAACCCCATCCGCTCCTCGTACAAAACACCGTGCTTCCTGGGGCCACACAGCAAGTCCTGGAAACTTTCGCTGTTATCCGGGACGCTATCGCCCAGGAACCTGAAGCCATTGGCAGCTATGTCATTAGCATGACTCACACTGTCAGTGATTTGCTAGAGGCGATGCTACTCGCCAAGGAAGCGCAATTGTGGCAGCTAGAGGATGGAAAAGTCATCTGTCCCCTTGATTTTGTCCCTCTTTTTGAAACGATTGAAGATCTAGATGCTGCCGATAAGCGCATGCTTGACCTCCTAAAACACCCTCTTTACCGGCAACAAATCGTAGCGCGGGGCCATTTCCAAGAAATCATGCTCGGTTATTCCGACAGCAGCAAAGACGGGGGGTATTGGATGGCCAATTGGGCTTTGCATAAGGCCCAGAAACGACTGGGAAAGTTATGCCATCAGCAAAAAATCGACTTTCGGTTATTTCATGGCCGAGGAGGGACCGTCGGCCGTGGTGGTGGTCGAACTAGCCAAGCAGCGATCCTGGCAATGCCGCCAGCGGTTCATAATGGCCGTATTCGTTTCACCGAACAAGGAGAGGTGATCTCATTCCGTTATGCGCTACCCCCTATGGCCCGGCGCCATACCGAGCAGATCGTCAACGCGATGATTCAGGCAACCGCTGTTGCAGCCCAATCTGGCGATGAACCCAGTGATGATAGCCACCATGAGCATCTCATGGAGCGTATCGCCCAGCAGGCAATGGGAGCCTATCGCGGGCTTATTAACCAGGACGGATTTTGGTCCTGGTATACCCAGGTCACCCCTATTGAGCATATTAGCCATCTTCCCATCGCCTCCCGTCCCATCTCCCGCACTTCCGCTACAGAGGTGGATTTCAAGAGTCTGCGTGCTATCCCTTGGGTATTCGCTTGGACCCAAACCCGTTATCTTGTCCCTGGCTGGTTTGGCCTCGGCCAAGCATTACCAAAAATAATAGCAGATGAAACACGGCAAGAAACCCTCCAGCAAATGTATCAACAATGGCCTTTCTTTAATACCATAATTGATGATGCCCAGCGGGAGATGGCACGGGCACGCCTTAAAACGGCTTCTCATTACGCCCGGCTAGCTAGCCAGAACAAAACAAGATTCCACGATATGATTGTTGCAGATTTTGAAAAAGCACGAAAAATTATTTTGGAGATTAGTGGACAACAGGAATTACTTGACAGCACCCCCACTATTCAAAAAACCATTGTCTTTCGGAACCCTTATACGGACGCTCTTAATCTTCTTCAGATCGAGCTTATGAAACGCTATCGGCAAGCCCCAGAAAATGAGAAAGAGCTATTGAGGCAAGCGCTTTTTCTCAGCCTCAACGGTATTGCGGCCGCTATGCAAAGTACTGGATAGAAATTAAAATCATCTCTTGATCAATTTAATCTCAAATAACTGGGGCCAGTATTTTCCTGTCACGAAAAGACGATCCTGCTTATTATCGTAGGCAATCCCATTGAGTACACCAGCAGACGAGGTCTGCGCCTCTTTGCTCAGCAATGCTTTGAGGTTTATCCACCCCAACACCTGACCTGTTTTAGGTGAAATCCTTGCAATATAATCGGTCAACCAAATATTGGCATAAATTTCCCCTTTCACATACTCGAGCTCATTAAGGTTGGCAATGGGGATATCGTTGTCATAAACCTTAACGCTCTTTATCAGTTGGAAATTTTCTGGATTCAAGAAATAAAGAGTCGAAGTTCCATCACTCATAATAAGATGTCGATTATCATGGGTGATACCCCAACCTTCCATAGCATAAAGAAATCCATAAAGGGGATTAAAAGTCTTCTTATCATAGACAAATCCAACTCTCCCTTGCCAAGTTAATTGGATTAACTTGTCTTGCCAAAGGGTCAACCCTTCCCCAAAAAAACGACTTGGCAAAAGATATTCTTGCAATATCTTTCCCGTCTCTAACTCTACTTTTCTTAAGGTGGATTTACCCCGTTTCCCCGTACTTTCATATAGAACCCCCCTATTAAAGATTAATCCTTGCGTGAAAGCATGGGGATCATGGGGATAGCTATTAATGATTTGGTAGCTATAGACAGGAGAAGCGGAGTTTAGGGGAACTTTGGTTCTAATCCAATCTAAAGAATGAGCACTCCGAGTCACAGATACTTCAGCCTGAGTGCGTTCAAAGAGACCTATCACTGCCAGCCACAAAATCAAAAAGGTAGGCCATCTAAGAACAGAATTCATTTAAATTACATTACAAGCTGGCTTAAAATTAATCTGATAAAATCATTCTCTAACTGACTGAGGTCCTTTAATACGAATCGTTTTATCTTTTATGTTTTCTTTTTTATAGCTCTGTCTCCGATAATAGCTAGCATCGACTTCATCCCATAAGACTACCCACATTTTAGGCTTATGAGGGGCCAGTAGGCATGCCCTTTTTATCATTGAGATTAGAACCAAATCATCCATGGGTGACGATAACTTAACTAGATGAATCATGCCGCCCTATTAGCTAGCATAATAAAGATGATAGGTGCGAGCCTTTGCTATTCACTAAAACTTTAATAGAATTATATCAAAGATGGTGCCAAAACTTATGTTATTGTTATCTAATACACTTATTTCAAAATAAAGATAATAAATCAAAAATTTCATATAATTTTTGTATCATCTAGTTAACATAATTACAACCAAGGAGATGGTGAATATCAGGAAAGCATTAATAAATGGAGATAAAAACGGATAGATATAAAATGTATCGACTTTTTAACAACAAGAGCCCAGGTTTTAGAGGGACTAATCCTGCCTTGATCTGCCCAAAACCGCAATGAGTGAGGCTATAGTAAAGTTCAAGGCAAATAGTATATCCACCTAAACTGGATAGGCATTTTCTTTACTCCCTCGCTTCAGGAAGCGCATCGCAACTGGTCAGAAAAACGTACTGCCTTCAAAAAATTCTCAGCAATTTTTACCAGCGTCATGTACCCCCCCCATTCTTAATGGCTAATGTATTTAGCCTTAGCAGATAGATATTCCGGCCTGCATTCTGCGCTATTTTCCCCCTGCCTTGTAACTTTTCCGTCAAATTACCGTCAAATCTGATATTGATATAGTCTATTCTTCTATTCATATCTGATTTAAGGGTGAACCTTATGGGAAACCTGAAACAGTGGTTAATCGACAAGGTCACCGGCTGGCTGGTCAAAGAAATCAAGCCACAATCTGAACGTGCTCCGCTGGTGCACTTCGAACGGCTAGTCGAAGAATTACGACCTGGCGACGTCTTATTGGTCGAAGGTCATACTCGGATTAGTGATATTATCAAGCTTATCACCCAGAGTCCTTGGACCCATTCAGCCCTTTATGTGGGCCGCCTATGGGATATTAATGATTCCGAACTACGTGCCCATATTGCACGCCATTGTGAAGTGGAAGCCCATGAACCTCTCCTGATTGAGGCTCTGATTGGTCAAGGTACGGTTATCAATCCGCTCACCGAATACCGCCACGAGCACCTTCGAATCTGCCGCCCTAGGGGGCTTTCTCGTATGGATGCTTGGCGGGTCATTAGGCATGCCGCAAACCGCCTGGGCCATGATTATGATGTGCGTCACCTCCTAGACCTAGCTCGCTTTCTATTTCCTTACAGTATCTTGCCACGACGCTGGCGTTCAACGCTATTCGTATTGGCGCCGGGCCACGCCAAGCGCACTATTTGTTCATCCATGCTAGCCGAGGCCTTTGATGCAGTTCATTTCCCTGTCCTGCCTATTGTGCAAAGGCTTGATAATGGTAAGCTGCGTTTCTATAAGCGCAATACCCGCCTGTACACGCCACAAGATTTTGATTTTTCACCTTATTTTGATGTGATCAAACATCCCTTGTTTGGCCTTGAAGAACTTGCTGCCTATCGCAATTTGCCTTGGGTGCATGGGACCATGGTTCATACTGAATATGACGTCGGCTCTCAGCCCCAGCCAACCACGCCACAAACCCCAGCACGTACTACCCGCTCTAGTGCTTTGAATTGGTTGGCGGGAGTCTTCCGCTTAAACAGTAAAACGGACGGATAACACATTGTGTTTTTTATCCAAAAAAAATCTGGTTGTCACGGAGGAAGCACGAAACCTGAAGGGAAGTCATCGTAGAGAATAACCGTCCGATAAAATTAATAAAAATATGGAGACAAACATGGAACAAGGTGGACAACGCTCCCTGCCCCGACCAGTTTACGTCATTGATGGCAATCGGACTCCATTCCTCAAGGCTCGGGGCAAACCTGGTCCCTTCACGGCGGCGGACCTAGCGGTCGCCGCAGGTCGCCCGCTACTGGCCCGCCAATCCTTTGAACCCGAGGTGCTGAGCGAGATCCTTCTGGGCTGCGTCATGCCCGGCCCGGATGAGGCCAATATTGCCCGGGTTACTGCCTTACGCTTAGGGATTAATGAACGGGTCCCTGCCTGGACCGTACAACGCAATTGTGCCTCCGGCATGCAAGCCCTTGATTGTGCTGCTCTTGATATCGCCAATGGCCGTGCGGACCTGGTATTGGCTGGCGGTGTGGAAGCCATGAGCCATGCGCCGGTATTGCTGAGTCGGCCCCTGGTGGATTGGTTAGGAGACTGGAATCGGGCCCGGAATTTCAGTGCTCGTTTACGCCTACTGGGGCGTTTACGTCCCTACCATCTACGCCCTATTATCGGTCTATTGCGGGGACTCACCGATCCCGTGGTGGGGCTTTCCATGGGACAAACAGCGGAGGTCCTCGCCCACCGCTTCGCCATCGACCGCCCGACCATGGATGCTTACGCCCTTGAGAGTCATCAGCGCTTGGCCCATGCTCAAGAGAGTGGCTGGTTAAGCGAGGTGAGCCCCCTGTTCGCCTCCAATGGTCAGCTATTTGAACACGATGATGGGCTACGCCGCGACACTTCAATGGCCCAACTTAGCAAGCTCAAACCCGTTTTTGACCGCCCCTATGGCCTGGTCACCGCAGGCAATAGCGCCCAGGTCACGGATGGGGCTTGTTGGCTACTACTAGCTTCAGAGCAGGCCGTTCACCAATATCAACTTCCAGTCATGGGGCGCATTATAGACAGCCAGTGGGCAGCGCTAGATCCAGCCCAGATGGGACTGGGGCCTGTACACGCCACAACCCCGTTGCTGCAACGCCATCAACTCAGTCTTAATGACCTGGATGTGTGGGAGTTGAACGAAGCCTTTGCCGCCCAAGTCCTGGCCTGTTTGAGGGCCTGGCAGGATCCAGACTACTGCCGCAGTGAACTCGGCTTGGCAGAAGCCCTGGGCGAATTGGATCGAAATCGGCTCAATGTGGATGGGGGAGCCGTCGCCTTGGGTCACCCGGTCGGTGCTAGTGGTGCTCGCATTGTACTGCATTTGCTGCATCTCTTGGAGCGTCTCAATGGCCAGCGCGGTATCGCCACCATTTGCATTGGTGGAGGCCAAGGCGGTGCTATGCTATTAGAGAGGGGGTAAGTGAATGAATAACAATAAAGATTGGTATGCGGAAAAAGATACCGATGGCATCGTCTGGCTACACCTTGATCAAAGCGAAACGAAAACTAATGTACTATCCAAGTTCGTATTAGAAGCCCTAGATCAGCAATTAGCCCAATTAGCCACGGAAAATCCCAAAGGCTTAATCATCCTTTCTGACAAGCAGCAAGGCTTTATTGCCGGGGCGGATATCACCGAATTTACCGCACTTCGTGAGGTAGCCGAAGCCCGAACCTGGGTGCAGCGGACCCATGAAATCTTTAACCGCTTGGCCAATCTTCCTTTTCCTACTGTCGCCCTTATCCATGGCTATTGTCTCGGAGGGGGGTTAGAACTGGCCCTTGCCTGCCGCTACCGGGTGGCGGCAGATAACCCAGAAACTCAACTCGGATTACCTGAGGTTAAGCTTGGAATCCATCCCGGTTATGGCGGCACCGTGCGCCTCCCCCCCCTTATCGGGACCCTTCCCGCCCTGGAGATGATGTTAAGTGGGCGCAGCCTCAGTGCTCGTGCTGCAACGCGCCTAGGGCTGGTTGATCAAGCCGTCCCCTCTCGTCATCTTCAGCGAGCTGCCCGCGCCCTCATAGAAAAATCACCTCCTCCCCATCGCCCCCCTTTTTGGCAACGACTGATAGGGCAGCCGCCACTGCGACGGCTCGTTACCAAAACATTATGCTCTCGCCTGGAAAAACGGGTCAACCCCACTCACTACCCCGCCCCTTTCACCTTATTAGAACTATGGGAAAGACAGGGAGGCACCACCGAGCAGCGCCTCGCCGCTGAAGCCGAATCCCTTGCCTCCCTCCTGACCAGCGAGACGGCAAATAACCTTATCCGGGTTTTCCTCCTCCAACAGCGACTCAAATCCCTAGGAAAACAGGGTATTTTTAAGCCTCAGCGGGTTCATGTAGTGGGCGCTGGGACCATGGGGGGGGATATCGCAGCCTGGTGTGCCCTGCAAAAGCTTCACGTCAGCCTCCAGGACCAATCTCCCGAACGTATTGCTCCCGCCATTAAGCGCGCCCAGGGATTATTTGAGAAACGCCTCAAAAGTCAGCGCCCGATCCAGGCCGCCATGGATCGGCTGATGCCTGACCCGAGGGGGGAAGGACTCGCCAAAGCCGATGTGGTCATTGAAGCCATCTTTGAGAATGTAGAGGCCAAACAATCCTTGTTTCAAGCTATTGAGCCTAAGCTAAAAGCAGGGGCCTTAGTGGCTACCAATACTTCTAGTATTCCCCTGGACACCCTGGCTGAGAGCTTGCCCCAACCGGAACGCCTGGTAGGGCTCCATTTCTTTAATCCCGTCGCCAAAATGCAATTGATCGAAGTGGTGCGGGGAGAGACCACGGAGACCGAAGAGATGGAACGGGCTGCGGCCTTTGCCCGCCAGATTGGCCGCCTCCCCTTGCCCGTGAAAAGCTTACCGGGGTTTTTGGTTAACCGGGTGCTCACCCCTTATCTCCTGGAAGGCGTGCGCCTGCTTAGTGAAGGCGTGCCTGGGCTAGTTATCGATCAGGCTGCCGTCGATTTCGGCATGCCCATGGGCCCCATTGAGCTTGCGGATACAGTGGGACTCGATATCTGCCTCTCGGTGGCTGAAAGGCTGAGGCCCGCCGAGCAAATCCCCCAAGAACTAAGCCTTAAGGTTCAACAAGGACAGCTGGGCAAAAAGAGCGGGAATGGATTTTATCGCTATAAAGGGGGAAAACCGGTAAAACCCCAACCTCCACGGGAATACCAGGTTCCTGGGGAACTGACTGATCGATTAATTCTCTCCATGATTAACGAAGCCGTCTCCTGCCTCCATGATCAGGTCGTAGAAGACGCCGATCTACTCGACGCCGGCATGATCTTTGGCATTGGCTTTGCCCCTTTCCGGGGGGGACCCCTCCACTATGTGCGCGCCCAGGGGGTAGCAACAATCCAGCAACGCCTCCAGGAACTAGCCACTCAACACGGTACCCGGTTTGCTCCCAGCTCAGGATGGAAGGCGTTGTAGGCTATGGGGAACAATCTCAATCACCTGATCTCCCTAGAAACTGCAGGTACTCTAGCAGGGCTGTTTCGAGAACGGATACAGCGAACCCCCGAGGCTGTCGCCTATCGACATTTCGATCCCGCCGAGGAGGCATGGCGAGAGACTACCTGGGCTGAAATGGCCACCGAAGTGGCCCGCTGGCAGGCGGCATTATCCAAGGAGGAATTAAGCCCGGGGGACCGGGTCGCACTGATGCTCCGCAACTGCCAGGAATGGGTGTGCTTTGATCAGGCCGCCCTGGGTTTAGAACTGGTGGTGGTACCCCTCTACATCAATGATCGCCCTGACAATGTCCGCTATATTTTGAAAAATTCCGGAGTCAAACTGCTTTTGATCGAAGGTCACCATCAATGGCAGGAAATAAAGCAATGGTGGGCATTACGCAAACTAGTACGGGTCGTCTCCTTGAATCCCCTTGATGAAGCCCGCGGACAAAAACGCCTCTGCGACTTAAAAGATTGGCTGCCCGAAACGGCAGATAAATTCTACACTGAGCCCGCCAACCCTGACGCCCTAGCCACTGTGGTTTATACTTCCGGAACTACCGGGGTGCCCAAAGGCGTTATGCTGAGCCACCGTAATATCCTCTGGAATGCCTACAGTAGCTTGCAGAGATCGCCCGTATATCCCGATGACCTATTTCTCTCTTTTTTGCCCCTCTCCCATGCCCTAGAGCGTACCCTGGGTTATTATCTGCCCATGATGGCAGGGGCCTGCGTGACCTATGCCCGTTCCATCACCAAATTGGCTGAAGATCTGGTCACCATCAAGCCTACAGCCCTGGTGAGTGTTCCCCGCATCTTCGAGCGCATCCGTAACAAACTCCACCATGAGCTCCAAGAAAGAACCCCATTGGAACGAGCCCTGTTTAGGCTCACTGTCGCTGCCGGGTGGCGCCAGTTTAATTACCAACAAGGACAGGCCCATTGGCACCCCCTCTGCCTTTTGGCTCCCCTCCTACAGCCACTCGTAGGCCGTCGAGTTTTAGCCCAACTCGGGGGGCACCTCCGGATCGTCGTTTGTGGAGGAGCCCCCCTGGCCTTCGGTGTCTCCCGGGAATTACTTGCCCTGGGACTACCGCTTATCCAAGGATATGGGCTTACCGAGGCCAGTCCCGTGATCAGCGGAAATTCCTTGGGCGACAATGATCCCAAAAGCGTCGGCACCCCGCTGCAAGATGTAGAGGCCCGTATCGGGGAACATAATGAATTATTAGCGCGTAGCCCCGGGGTCATGCTAGGTTATTGGGATAACCCTAAAGCCACGGCCGCAGCCATTGACAAGGAGGGTTGGCTACATACCGGTGACCAGGCCCGTATTGAGCAGGGGCGTATCTATATTACCGGGCGCATTAAGGAGATTATCGTCCTGGCTAACGGCGAAAAAGTCCCTCCTGGAGAAATGGAAGCGGCCATTGGCGCTGATCACTTGTTCGATCAAGTCATGGTCATTGGCGAAGGGAAACCCTACCTAAGTGCCCTGATCGTATTAAATCCAGAACGCTGGGCCAAGCTTGCCCATGATTTAAATCTTAATCCCCAGCAAAAGGAATCCCTCAAACATCCTGCTGTAATCGAGGCGGTACTGAGGCGAATTGAACAACATACCCACCAATTTCCCGGCTATGCCCGCATCCGCCAGGTCGCTTTGACACTGGAACACTGGACCGTAGAAAATGGCCTTGCTACGGCGACCCTCAAAGCCCGCCGCAAGCAGGTAGTCCAGCATTATCGCAACCAAATCAGCGCCTTATATGAGGGACATTAATTAAATGACATTACCACAGGATCGTGAACCGTCGCTCCGCATTCTAGCCCGACCTACGGACACCAACGCCTCGGGGGATATCTTCGGCGGCTGGCTGATGTCCTGGACGGATATTGCAGGTAGTATCGTCGCTTTCCGCCGCGCCCGAGGCCGGATAGTGACCGTGGCAGTGAAGGATTTTAACTTTATCCAACCTGTTTACGTGGATGACCTGGTGAGCTTTTATGCAGAAGTGATTAAGGTGGGCCATACGTCTCTCACCGTAGAGGTCATTGTCTATGCCGAAAGGAATCGGGCGGAGGATACGTGCGAGCAGGTTGCCTCAGCCCACCTTGTTTATGTCGCCCTTGATGAGAACCGCCATCCAAGACCCGTGCCCACTATCGATAATTAGAAGGAAACCTATGTCCTGCAATTAGGGGCTGCGAGAGGTTGTGGGAGCCTCAAAGGCTTTATGCTCCTGACCTTCCATAATGGGCTTCAAAATAATCTCAACTCGGCGATTAAGTTGCCGTCCTGCCGCGGTGGCATTGCTTGCGCGGGGCTGACTTTCACCTTCCCCATAGATACTCAAGCGCGGCGATGGAACCCCCTTCCGCTCTAAATAGACAGCCACATTTCCGGCACGTCGTACCGACAAATCCAAATTGTATTCCTCCGATCCAGTGCTGTCCGTATGCCCGATCACATGGACCACTGTTTTATTATATTTTTGCAAGACATTGGCGATTTTATCCAAAGTAGGCAGGAAAGCCGGTTTTAAAGAGGCGCTATCATAATCAAAGGAAACTTCGCTAGGAATATCGAGCTTCAAGCTCTCGTCCTGCAGCCGCTGAATCTCTAACTGATGGCGACGCCTCTCTTCAGCTAATGCGGCTTCCATCTCCCGTTGCTGATCATCCATATAGCCCACAGCCGATCCTGTTAATCCACCAGCCACCGCACCTGCTAAAGCTCCCCAGCCGGCACCGCTGCCCCCATCAATAGCCGCGCCAATAGCAGCACCGGCAGCTGCACCACCCGCCGTTCCCACCGCAGCTCCTTTCTGCGTATTGCTATACCGACTATCGACGGCACAAGCCACCACTCCCATGCTAACGGCTAAAATAAACCATAATGGTTTATGAGTTATACCTTCATTCATCACATTTATCCCTCCTCTATTATGTATTATGGGGATGATATAACAGAACCCTGTCTGGGGCTTGGATAAGTTTCGTATATAAAACTTTACAGATCCGGTACGGACCTCACCGTTTATTTAAATTAAATCAAATTGTAAATCCCTCAGCTACTGCAGGCGATTCTCTCTGAAGCGGGAAGGAACAAGATTAAACCGTAATCTATCCCTCAAAAAAAAGAGGGAATAGCCAAAATTCCAGAATTCCTACAGCGCCGCACGGGAGCCTTAAGTTCTCCTCTGAATTGGCTCAGATCATTTTCTTACCTTCCACTATCCTTATTATTTTTGGGAGTCTCCCCAAGACACATCCTCTGCTCCTCTTCTCTAAGTAGCGGGAAATAGGACCGGTAGATGTCTTGCACTCCTGGAAAATGACTGTAACTCGGCTACTTTAGGATCAAGCTTTCCAATGACGATCTCGACTACAGCGCAGTAGCGAGGCAATAGTAAATAAGGAGGTGAACGATGAAAAAAATTTATGGTTTTCTCGCAGCTTTGTGGTTAGGTGGAGTATGGCAGGTACCCAGTACCCAAGCCGGTAACCTGGATCCAGAAAGCGGCAGTTCAAACCATGATAGTAATGCACTTAAGCTCTACGTAACGCTGGAGGCTCCAGATGCTCTAGGGGTAGTTGATCCAGAGTCGAAGCGCCGGCTGAGAGCTATTTCGGTCGGAGGAAAACCCCATGATGTCATCTGTGCGCCAGACGGCTCGACAGCGTACATCACTAATCCCAAAACCAACGACCTGAGCATCGTGGATACGTCAACAGACAAAGTGAAGAAAACCGTGAAATTTGGTGAGGAGGCCACCCCATGGCATGTGGAAATCTCACCCGATGGCTCCCAAGTATTTGCTGCACTCCAGGACCAGTCAGCGGTGATAATCCTCGATACCGCGCAGAACCGCATAGCGTCAAAAGTTTCTGTCACAAGCGGCCCCTGGGCAATTGCCGCCCCTAGAAATGATATCGTTTACGCCACGCTCAACGGCAGTGTCAGCAAAGGCACGGCGAATAGGGCACGCAGCGAAGACATTGCGGTCTTCGACCCGACGGAAGCTTCGCCGACGGCAGAGTATCTGACCCTGGCGGCGGATACCGCCAATGGGCCTCACGGGATCGTATCGGCGCCGGATGGTTCGGCAGTTTATATCGCTGCCCAGGCAAGCCACGAAGTGTGGAAAATCAACGTGGATGACAACCGCGTAGAACGAGTCGCTAAAATCCCAGACCCTAATCCCAGCGGAACACCACTTAACCCAGGCTTCCCCACTGATCTTGCCATCAGTCCCGATGGCAACACCCTCATTGCCGTCAACCATGACCTTGACTCCATCACGGTCATTAACCTGGAAACCCAGAGGATCATCGAAACGGTAAGTACCGGTGAAGGCAGCGAGCCTTGGGGAGCGCTTATTGCACCAGATGGACAGACGGCGTATATCTCCACCAACGGCGTAGATAGCCTTGCCTTTTTTCCCATGAGCGAACTCACCGATGGGACTGAAGGTGCCAGCAAGAGCACGATTGCTGATCTCCCCACCTCTGACGGGCTTACATGGTGCAAATCGGCTCAGTAACTTATATTGAGAACAGTATTTGAAGACGCCCTGTAGCGCTTATTTTGCTTGATGGCCCTCCCTACTCCCATGGAGAGATGAGGGAGAGGATCCAAAAAGCTGTTGGCTTTAGAAGCGTTATAATCAAGGGGGCCCATGGAAGGGCCTACTCCAGATGCCTTAAAAGCGGTTGTCACCGGCGAGTCCTGGCGCTTATGGGGCTTACACTCTGGCGATAAGGTCGGGGTACAAATTAAGTTTACATTAAAGTGTTTTCACCATGACCCCATCAAGAGACTTAATCACCGGCGTCATCTTAGCTGGCGGGCGGGCCCGCCGCATGGGAGAACAGGATAAAGGGTTAATCACCTTGAGGGGAAAACCCTTGATAGAATACTCGCTTACCCGTCTAAAACCCCAAGTCGCCAAGTTGGTGATCAACGCTAATCGCAATATTGAGCGGTACCAGACTTATGGCTATCCAGTGATCACGGATAAAATCAGCGGTTATGCCCGGTCCCTTAGCCGGTATGTTAAGCGCTTTAGCAGTAATTGAAACCGAATATTTGTTAACGGTCCCCTGTGACTGCCCTCTATTACCTCAAAACCTGGTCTCCCGCCTCTCTATCGCGTTGGGGAAAACCAGTGCTGAAATAAGTGTGGCTTCCAATGGCATTCGGCGGCAACCGGTTTTTCTCCTGTTCCATCGCCGTTTAAAGCAAGATCTTGCCGATTATCTTAACGAAGGCGGCAGAAAAATTGATACCTGGCTAGGACAACATCCCTTGGCGGAAGCTGATTTTTCAGAACAACCTGACGCCTTTCTTAATGTCAACACACCTAGGGACATCGACGAACTGGAGTCCCGCCTTGAAGGACATGCCCCCTTGAATCCCCCCCCCGATTGGGAATAATACCATGGAAAAGAAGCTATTTACCCCTGCCGTTAGCTGCGCTGACAGCCACGACAGCGCTGCACTGCCCATAGCCAGGGCACTCCAGCTTATCACCCAAGCTTTAAAGCCCGTTTGCGGCTGGGAGAATATCGCTATCCGCAGGGCTTTGGATCGGGTATTGGCCCAGGAAGTGATCTCCCCCAGGGAAGTTCCTGCCCATACCAATGCCGCCATGGATGGTTATGCTCTCCAAAGCCAGGATCTTCCACAAAGTGAACCGCGGATGTTAAAAATTGTTGGCACTGCCCTTGCAGGCCAGTCCTATGAAAATGAACTCCGGGCAGGTGAATGTGTTCGGGTCATGACGGGAGCCGTTATTCCTGCTGGCGCAGATACGATCGTAATGCAGGAACAGGTGGAGCGGTCTACTGATCACATCCAGGTCTTTCCAGGCCAAAAACCAGGGCAGAATGTTCGCCAGGCGGGAGAAGATATTGCCCTTGGACAGCAGGTTTTGAAACCAGGGCGGCGTTTAACACCTGCCGATATTGGCCTGCTTGCCTCCCTAGGATTCGTGGAGGTCAAAGTCTGGCGACGCCTCCGAGTAGCTTTCTTTTCAACTGGAGATGAACTCCGTTCTATAGGTGAACCACTGGCCCCAGGACAAATATACGATAGTAACCGCTATACCCTTTATGCCATGCTCCAACGCCTTAATATCGATATGATCGATATGGGCGTAGTCCCCGACCAACCTGAAGCGCTGCAAGAAACCTTGACCACAGCAGCGGATAATGCTGATGTTATTATTTCCTCGGGGGGCGTCTCAGTGGGAGAAGCAGATTATGTAAAAGAAGCCTTGGAAAGCTTAGGTCAAATCCATTTCTGGAAAATTGCCATAAAACCCGGGCGGCCCCTCGCCTTCGGCCACATCAAGGAGGCGGTCTTCTTTGGTTTACCAGGCAATCCAGTTTCGGTAATGGTCACCTTCTACCAATGCGTGCAACCGGCCTTGCTCCAACTCATGGGGGAATCCCCTTCTACGCCTCTCACGCTCAAGGTCCCCTGCCATTCAAGATTCCGCAAAAAACCGGGACGAACAGAATACCAGCGGGGAATCCTCGAACGGAATGAGCAGGGACAGCTAGGGGTCAAAACAACAGGCCGGCAGGGCTCTGGTCTCCTGACCTCCATGAGCGCCGCCAATTGCTTTATTATCCTTCCAAGCGAATCCGGTGATATTGAACCAGGCACTTGGGTTGAGGTACAGCCCTTTGCCCACCTGGTATAGGACTTAATCAACCCTGATTTGCCTAGTTCTATTTGTGCCCTTTGCGAAAACGGATGATTCGTTTACGCTTTTGCCGCTGGCGTTGAGTTAAGGCATTGATTCGTCCTTTAAAAGGATTTTTTACCGTTCTGAATTCCAGCTCTATACGGGTTCCCACCAAGGCGAAAGCGAGCCGAAAGTGATTCATAAGATAGCGCCGATAATTCACGGGTACCGCTTCTGCTTGATTGCCATGGATAATAATTTTAGGAGGATTGTGTCCCCCTTGGTGGGCATAACGAAGCTTAATCCTCCGTCCTTTCACAACCGGCGGTGGATGCTTCTCAACCGCAGCCGCTAAAACCTGGTTAAGCTCAGCCGTAGGAAGGTGACAATTGGCCGATTGGTAAGCTTCATCAATAGATGTAAAAAGGCCTCCCACCCCACTGCCATGCAGAGCGGAAATAAAGTGTACCCTTGCGAAATCAAGAAACGGCAAACGTCTATCCAAATCTGCTTTGACTCTTCGCCGCTGCTCCAAGGGTAAGCCATCCCACTTGTTCACTGCAATTACGACTGCTTTTCCGCTTTCCAGTATCAAACCTGCCAAGTGCAAGTCTTGCTCCACCACGCCATCACGGGCATCCATCACGAGGATCACGACATGAGCGGCCCCAATTGCTTCTAGGGTTTTAGCAATACTAAATTTCTCTAGCATATCCAAGATCTTGGAACGTCGCCGTATTCCAGCCGTATCCACCAGCGTGTAATCCCGACCTTGGTGGCAAAAAGGGATGGCAATACTGTCCCTCGTCGTTCCCGGGGCCTCGAAAGAGAGGACTCGCTCCTCGCCGAGGATGCGATTGACAAGAGTGGATTTTCCCACATTGGGGCGGCCGACAATGGCAAACTGGAGCCCTTTAGCCTGAATTTCAGGCTCTTCCTTTTCCCCCCCGGGTAAAAGGGTCAGCAAATTTTGCAGCAGCCCCCCGACTCCCTGATTTTGCTGGGCTGAAATAGTGGCCGGTTCCCCCAATCCCAAGCGATAAAATTCAGAAGCCACGAGTTCCTGATCTTGCCCCTCAGCTTTATTAATGACCAGCTTGAGTGGTTTCTGAGCACGGCGTAACTGCTCGGCAATGGTCTCATCCAAGGCGGATAATCCCTCACGACCATCAACAAGGAATAAAATAGCGTCTGCCTCTTCTATAGCCAATTGTGCCTGTGTCCGCATTAGCTCTCCGACACCAGACTCTTGCTCTGTAATCCCCCCTGTATCAACGACCAGAAATGAGTGCTCACCATAGCGAGCAATACCATATTTTCGGTCACGGGTTACACCGGGCTGATCGGCCACAAGAGCATCGCGGCTCCGGGTAAGACGATTAAAGAGAGTGGATTTACCGACGTTTGGGCGTCCAACCAAGGCAACAAGAGCTTTCATATTGGTAGATTAAATGAGGCGGGAGAAGTACCAATTATAGGTACGGACATTACCAAACAAACGTGCAACGCCGCACGGGGATGAAGGGCATTTTTAAAACAGCTTTTAAGCAGAACCAGGAAACTCTAAACCACCCAGCCCATCAAGGATAGCAAAAAAGAAGTCCATGGACCATCCTAGTCGGCGACCTTAATGGCTTTCAAGACTCCTCCTTGGGTCCTTACGTAAAGGATGTCATCTACCACCAAGGGCGCATTGACAATCCCTTTTTCTTCTTCTACTTTAGTGCGGGCAACAAAACGGCCGTCATCCTTGGCCAGCCAATGAATATAACCCGCCAAATCACCCACGACAATGTAGTCTTGATAGGAAACGGGCGCTGTCGGCTGCCGCCTGAGCAACTTAGATTGGCGCCAAAGAGAAGCGCCGGTACGGCTATCCAACGCCCAAATATGGCCTTCCGTGTCGGTGATATAGACAGTCTCTCCATCCACACCAATACCTGCATAGGAGGACATTTCCCGAGTCCAAAGAACTTCACCATCCGCTAGCCACACCGAGGCAACTCGACCATTATAAGTGACGATATAAAGATATCTCCCCTGTACCTTAGGTTCAGAATCGATATCCACCAGTCGGTCTAGTTCAGTTCGGCCCCGGGGGACAACAATAGTCCGCTCCCATAGCAACTGGCCACCTTCTAAAGATAACGCCACCAGCTTGCCCCCGGCTAACCCCATAATGACTTTACGGTCGGCAATTACGGGGGCTGCGGCTCCGCGGAGTGTTAAAACCGGAACGTTGCGTTGATAAACCCATAACCGGGAACCGCTACTGGCATCCAGGCCATAAATTTGACCATCCCCGGAACGGACCACCACAACGCCGCCACCCACTCCAGGCGCCGATAATATTTCACTAGAAACAGCCGCTTGCCAAATGGGGGAACCATCAACAACATCCAAAGCGACAACTAACGCATCCTCTGTGCCTACAACCACAAGGCCATCGCCTACGCCAGGTCCACCGGTAATAGGCAAATCCAGCTTTGTCTCCCAAAGCGGTTCCCCCGTGAGAGCATCAAAAGCGCTTACCTGACCTTTATAATCTGCGGCAATCACCTTGCCATCGACGAAAGAAAGGGGAAGCCGAAGATAGCGATCTTGCATACCCTTCCCTGCCTTAGCAGACCATAAGACTTCAATCCCGATTTCAGGCACAAACTCTACCAATTCCATGGGAGGTTCGCTGGTATCAGACTCCGGAAGGTATTCCTGCAGAACCGTGCATCCCGCCAAGGAAAGGAGCAATAAAGCGAAAAAAAACCGGCTAATCCAAGCAACAACTGCCCGAATATTCCCCCGCACCCAGCCTAAACACGGAAGAGTTGTGCTTGCCATTAAGGTTGAGCGATATTATCAAGCTTCATGCTCAGTATCTGTCGACGCGGTTCACCCGGTCCCAAATCCAATAACGCCTCTTGATAAGCCTGCCGCGCCTCTGGTAGTTGGCCTAACTCTACATGAGCATCCCCCCGCAATTCCGCGTAAGCGGAAGCAAAACTGCCTGGCTTCACTTCAGCCAGCGTTGTTAGCGCCTCTTCAGGATTGCCTACCGCCAACAATAAACGGGCCAAACGCAAATATATCACTCGTCGAAGCCCAGAGTTTTGCGTGTATTCCAAGGCCCTCTTAAAGCGTTCCATGGCGGCTTTAACATCACCTCGCCCTTGATCTTCCTTGGCTAACATCAGCACACTAAACAATCCATAGGGAGTATCGCTGTAATCTTGAATAAGATGCTCTGCACTATTGTAGATTTCAGTATTGGCTTCTTCCTGCGCTTTTGCCACCAGTATCTGCTGATAGAGAGACGAGGCTTCCCTAACGCGGTTCTGCTTATATTCCATCCACCCCCGTAGACCAAACAGTGCGAGAAGACCGATAATGATTCCTACTAGTAAGGCACGAGCATTTTCTCGCCACCATTGCTTGATAGCTTCACTTTTTTCCTGATCTGATGCGTAAATATCCAATGCCATTTTAAAAACCGAAAGCGTTTAAGTATTTGCTTACCGAATGATACCCCGGGTGGAATTTTCAAGAAAATTCAGAAAAATTTGGACCTCAGAACTTTTCTCTGCTAATCGTTTCAACTCCTTAACAGAATCCTCAAAGCGCAACCCCTGCCGATAAAGTAACTTATACGCATGGCGCAGGTCACGTATTACTTCTTCGCTAAAATTAGCACGTTTTAGACCTATATGGTTAATTCCCACCGGCTTCGCCATATGCCCTGCCACCAACACATAGGGAGGAACATCCTTGTGAACGACACTAGCAACAGAACAGAAACCATAGGTGCCTATACTACAGTACTGAGCAACCAGGGCATATCCCCCAAGCGTCACATAATCTTCGATAGCAACATGCCCTGCCAGAGATGCATTATTGGCAAAAGTTGTATGGTGACCTACGATGCAATCGTGGGCAATATGAACATAAGCCATTATCCAATTGTGATGCCCCACACGGGTGACACCGCCACCCTGAACAGTGCCTCGGTTAATCGTCGTATACTCTCTTATGACATTTTCATTGCCAATTTCAAGGAGCGTATCTTCTCCACCATATTTCTTATCTTGGGGAATATCGCCGATAGAGGCAAACTGATATATTTTGTTCTTTTTCCCGATACGGGTAGGCCCTCGAACAACCACATGTGGACCAATCCAAGTTTCAGCCCCGATCTGCACATTCGCCCCAATAATTGAATAAGGCCCTACAGTAACAGTTTCGTGAAGTTCAGCGCCAGGGTCAATAACCGCTCTAGGATCAATCACTTATGGATTTCCTTGTAGGAACACATCACATCAGCCGAAGCTACAAGGCTCCCATCCACTGTCACTTTCCCTGTAAATTTCCATAGACGACGCAAGCTACGTACCAGCTCAACCTCTAGACGCATTTGATCGCCGGGCTCAACCGGACGTTTGAACCGTGCCCGATCGATGCCTGCAAAATAATAGATCGCCTCCTGTGAAGGTAATGTTGCTTGTGTTTTAAAAGCCAATATTCCGGTGGCTTGAGCCAAGGATTCAAGAATTAATACCCCCGGCATAACTGGCATCTCCGGAAAATGGCCCTGAAAGTAAGGCTCGTTATAGCTTACATTCTTGATGGCCACGAGCGACTTCCCCGGTGTACATTCTATAATTCTGTCGATCAGGAGAAAGGGATAACGATGGGGAAGATGCTTAAGTATCTCGTGTATATCCAGTGTGTCCAATGAAAAAACCTTGAGTTTAGAAAAAACTTAGATAATATACTGAATTTTATGTATTCACCATAGTGTGCTCTTAAGCTAGCTTCTTACCCCTAATAATGCTCAAAGAATAATCTCTAGCTCCAATGACACATTAAAAACCAATATTCACCAGCTGAGATAGGAATACTTTCAGATTTATTAAGGCAGTTAGGCGGATATTTGATGCTGTAATTGAGCTGGGTCGGGATCATTGCTGCTGACCTTGCCGCTAGTTCTTGGCACGAAAGTACTAAAATTCCATCCCATAACCTAACTGCCTGTTTCCAACTAATTATATGATAATTAAGGTTTATATTGAGATTTTAATAACTTAAGTACATCAGCGGTAATATCAACTTTATCACTGGCGTAAATCACTCCCTCATAGACCACCAGATCATATTTCTTCCTCTCCGCTAAACTCACAATTGCCTTAGCAATTTCTTCCTGCAGCTTTCGAAATTCTTCATTCCGACGAATATTGTAGTCTTCTCGAAATATTTCTTGATCACGCTTAAGATCCCGGTTTTGATTCAGGATATCCCGTTCTAATGCTTGACGATCGGCCTCACTCATAATGGCCGCATCTCGGTTGAATCTATCCTCCAACTCACGCAGTTCTTTTTGTTTTGCAACCAGTTCTCTGTTGCGTAATTCAAACTCCTTTTTTAATCTCTCCAGCGCCGCACCTTTTTGCGGTGCCTCATCTAATAATTTAACTGCATTTACCGCACCGATTTTCAAATCGACAGCTTCTGCTGGCGCAATAACCATTACACAACCCAGCAGGAAAACACCTCCTAGCGCGATCAATTTATACAATTTACTCAACCTTACCATGAGGCTACCTCTAATATTTAATGTGACTAATGGGGTCAATCAGGGGCTGACTTACTATTCTGGTTCTGAAATAAATATCAACTGTAAACATATATCAAAGGCACTTTTTTCAGGAGATAATATTAGAATGAAGTCCCAAGGGAGAACTGGAACACTTGAGGCTCATCGTTTGGCTGGTCATTAAATCCCTTTGCCAAACTAAATTGCATAGTGCCAAAAGGCGATAGCCAAATGGCTGAAACTCCAGCCGAATAACGGAGTTCTCCGAGCGTAATGTCTTCGTCTATACCGTAGACATTACCGGCATCAATAAAAGTACTCAAGCGCACGGATTTGAGCTCCTCAGCGAAGGGAATAGGAAAGAATAACTCGATATTACCCACCACCTTGAGGTTTCCTCCCAGCGCTCTATTATCAGTATCTTTTGGACCCAGCGTATTATCCTTAAAGCCGCGCACGCTATGTATACCACCGGCAAAAAAATTCTCGAAGAAGGGGAATTCTTCGGTGCCTCCATAGGCATCTCCGTAGGCGACATCACCATTTAGCATCAAAGTCAGGGATTTAGTGAGGGGATAGAACCAACGGTGACGATAACCCACCTTAAAAAATTGCAGGCTGCCTACCGGCACAGAGATCTCACCAAAGAGGCTTTGGAAGCTACCGCGGGTGGGTAAAAGAGCATTATCTCGGCGGTCACGTGACCAACCTAGATCAATATTAAAGATATCAAAGCTACTTCCTTCACTATTCACAAAATCTTGATATTCCTGGGGGGAGCGTTCCGTCAAATTAATCTCCGAATTCTGATAGCCAAAACCGAGGCGTAGCGTATCATTTTCGGTGACCGGAATACCAAAATGCATATCACCGCCGAAGGAATCAGTGCTAAAACGGGCAATGTTGGCGTTACTCGGATCAGTCTCCCGGTAGAAAATATTAAACCCACGGCTGATACCATCAATAGTATAGTAGGGATTGGTATATCCAAAGCTATAGATAGTATTAACCTCACTATTATTGAAGCTAAGGCTTACATGTTTCCCACTCCCTAGAAAATTTCGCTGGGTAACGCTGGTGTTGAAAATAAAGCCTTGAGACTGAGAGAAACCTAAACCTGCCGATAAGGATCCAGAGGGACGTTCCACAACACTAAAATTCACATCGACTTGATCGGTCGTTCCTGGAACAGGCACCGTCTCCACATTAACATCTTCAAAATAACCTAAGCGCTGGATACGCAAGCGGGAACGGTTAATGAGTTCAGTCGCTACCCAACCTCCTTCCTGCTGGCGTATTTCTCGACGAATCACCTGATCCCGGGTTTTAGTATTCCCAGAAATATTGACTCGCCGAACATAAGCACGCTTCCCTGGATCAACAAAAAAGGTCAAATTTACCTTTTTCCCTTCCTCATCTACTTCCGGCACAGCATTTACATTGGCAAACGCATATCCCTTATTCCCTAACAGATCGGTAATATTTGTTGTACTTTCTGCTACAGCTTTGCGTGAAAAAACTTCGCTTGAGGTTATCGTTAAAGCATCAAACAGCTTCTCACGGGGTAAGACTAAATCCCCAGCTAACTTAATTTCTCCAATTTGATAACGATCCCCTTCGCTAATATTGACTGTAATAAATACCCGCTTTTTATCAGGGGTAATAGAAACCTGGGTAGAATCAATGTTAAAATTGATATAGCCACGATCTAAATAATAAGAACGCAGAGCCTCAAGATCCGCCGCCAATTTCTGTCGAGAATATTGATCATCATGCGTAAAAAACGATAACCAATTGGTGGTACTTAGTTGAAATGCGTCTTGAAGTTCTTCCTCGCTAAGAGCCTGATTACCTACAATATTAATGCCACCGATCTTGGCAACTGCGCCCTCCTTAATATTTACTTTAATAGCCACCCGATTACGTGCTAGAGGAGTCACCGTCGTATCAATTTTGACACCATATTTACCACGACTAAAATACTGACGCTGCAGTTCTAGTTCTACTTTTTCCAGCAGCGATCGGTCAAAAACACGACCCTCTGCAAACCCTACCTGTTTAAGTGCTTGTGAGAGCTGATCACCTTTAATATCTTTATTACCTACAAATTGAATGCTCGTAATCGTAGGCCGTTCTACCACAACCACAACCAGAACACTGCCTTCATGCTCCACCCGCACATCCTTGAAAAATCGGGTCTGGAATAATTCCCGAATGATATCCTTAACCCGCTGGCTATCAACTGTATCGCCTACTTTAACAGGAAGATAATTAAAGACGGTGCCAGCCGAAATCCGCTGTAGCCCCTCAACCCGTATGTCCTTAACTACAAACTCTTCAAATTGTGCTGCCAGTGCCCGGCTAATTAAAGCCACCCCCACAATAGCAATTATGATCCGCTTTTTTACAAAGTTCAAAGGCGCCCCCATTTGTTTTTTTGATTGCTAAAAAGCCTTTTACTAAGGCTCTACTTTTGGGGTTTACTTCTTGGGCTCGTAGCTTATGTGCCTGGAAAGAAAAAACAGGAAAAGCTATACGCTTATTTAAAATAGTTTTAATCTTTAAGTAAGATTTTTTTAATTCCCTTCCACTAAAAATTTGAATGAGTTCTCCCTAGAAAACAGGGGAGCTACTCCAAAAAAAAAAGCCGGTACCCGCTTTACTATCCAAACAAACGGGTCAGGTCATTGTAAAAAGCTAGGCACATCAACCCAATTAGCGCCAAAATACCGATTTGTTGTCCCAGCGCTTGGGCCTCCTCTGATAAAGGCCGGCCGCGTATCCATTCAATGAAATAATATAATAAATGCCCCCCGTCCAATACGGGAACAGGCAAAAGGTTTAGAATTGCTAGGCTAATACTGACCACAGCAAGGAAGTTTAGGAAAGGCACAAAGCCGATTTGAACACTATATCCTGCATATTGGGCAATTGTAATAGGACCACTAATAGATTTAGTTGATACCTCCCCTGACAGCATTTTTCCTAACATTATCACGGTCAGCGATCCAATTTCCCAGGTCTTCTCAACCGCCTGGGATATCGCCGCTAAGGGGGAATATTTTAAAGTAGCTTGGAGTTCCTCCGGTAATTCACCTGGTGGTTGTGGTGCCGCACCAATACGACCAACGGAACCTTCCTCCCCCTCTACTGCTACCGGCTGCAAGGTTAGAACGAGACGTTCCTTTCCCCGCTCAATCTCAACATTAAAGGATTCGCCTGGGCGATCTCGCACAAACTCCACCCATTCGTCCCAGCTATCAATGGGCTGGCCTGCAGCCGAAAGAATTCGATCCCCCGGTTGAAAACCTGCCTGTGCTGCAGGTTCATCAGGCAGCACCTTTCCAATGACTGGCGCCAATAACGGTCGTACTGGCTGCACACCTAGCTGTTGCAATATATCCCTAATTTTTTCCGGATCAGTCCCTACCTGGCTCAGGTCCAGGCTCAAAACCTCTTCTCCCTCAGGACCAGAAACAGTCACGGAAACGCGAGACCCATTTTGGGAAGCCACAAATAGGGCATGGCGTACCGCGGCCCAAGTAGGCGTAGCTTGCTCCCCGACAGCAATAATTTCTTCGCCAGCTCGGAAACCGGCCTTTTCTGCCGGCGTGTTGGCAGTAACTTCACCCACCAGGGGTTTGATTCCGGCAATGCCGAGAACAAACGCCAACCAGTAGACAACGATAGCAAACAGAATATTTGCCATAGGCCCAGCCACGACCACAGCACTCCTCACACCGAGGGACTGGCGATTAAAGGCGCGCGGAAGATCCTCCTCGGCAACTTTTCCTTCCCGCTCATCAAGCATCTTCACATAGCCACCCAAAGGAAGCGAGCCGAGCACATACTCAGTGTGGTCCTTTCCTTGCCAACGCCATAAGGGCCGGCCAAAACCAATGGAAAATCGAAGGACTTTAACTCCCGACCGCCGCGCTATCCAAAAGTGCCCGTATTCGTGCACAGTGACTAGCACTCCAATCGCGACAAGAAAAGCGAGTATCATTAATGCAATGGACATGGGCACCACCGCTGGACTTGTTCTTCAGCGACTTGCCGTGCCTCTGTATCACTTTCTAGCACGGCAGCAAGGGAATGGGCTGCAGCGGGCGTCACCCTACCTAACGTCCACTCAATAAGCTCTGGGATCTGGGTAAATCGGATACGCTGCTCCAGGAAGGCTTGGACGGCCACTTCATTGGCTGCATTCAAAATAGTGCTACACGTCCCCCCCTGTTCCAATGCAGCATAGGCAAGCCCCAGACAGGGGAAACGTTGCAAATCAGGTCGGCTAAAGGTTAGCTGGCCTATTGCAAATAGATCTAGAGGGGTAACCCCCGGTTCTATCCGCTCCGGCCAAGCCAGTCCATAAGCAATAGGTGTTCGCATATCAGGATTGCCTAGCTGCGCTAAGACAGAGCCATCCACATAATCGACCATAGAGTGAATAACGCTCTGGGGATGCAACACCACTTCAATCTGGTGGGCTGAAGCATCAAATAACCAGCGGGCCTCAATAACCTCGAGTCCCTTGTTCATCATAGAAGCTGAATCAACCGATATCTTACGTCCCATATCCCAGTTAGGGTGAGCACAGGCTTCATCTGGAGTGACGCTGTCCAGCTCGGAAAGTTCCCGATCTCTAAAAGGCCCCCCTGAGGCAGTCAACAAAATGCGTCGTATTCCTTTGCGGTGCAGGGGAAGCTCGCGCCTCCCCGCTGGCATGCATTGCCAAATCGCATTATGCTCGCTGTCAATGGGAAGCAGCTCAGCTTCGTTCTCATTAACCGCATTCATAAATAGCTCACCGCTCATCACCAGCGATTCTTTATTGGCGAGTAAAACCCGCTTCCCTGCTCGAGCTGCGGCTAAGGTAGGAAGTAAGCCCGCAGCACCGACAATGGCTGCCATAACATAATCCGTATCCGGGGAAATGGCGATGGCTTCTAAGGCTTCGCTACCACTACTGACTTCAATCTCTGGTGCCACTGGACGCAACCGCTGGCGGAGCTGTTCGGCGGCATCAGGATCAGCCATAACTGCCTGAGAAGGTCGGAATTTAAAGCACTGCTGGTAAAGTTGTTCTACAGAACTATTCGCAGACAGGGCTTGGACCCGGTAGCGATCTGGATAACGCGCCAAAACATCAAGGGTGCTCATGCCAATGGATCCAGTGGACCCCAGTATGGTGACTCCTATCATTGCAGCTGTCCCAATATCCAGATACCTAGTGCAAACACTGGCGCTGCCGCTGTTAAGCTATCAACCCGATCTAAAGCGCCACCATGACCTGGCAGTAAGCGCCCACTATCCTTAACCGCACCCATGCGCTTAAATAAGCTTTCTAGTAAATCCCCCACCACAGAAGCAAGAAGGGTTAACAGGCCAAGACCCACAAACCCCCACCAAGCTGGCCCAGAAAATGAAAACACTTCCCCCCCTATTAATGAAAGCAGCAAACCCGCGGCAAGGGCACCATAAACACCCTCCCTTGTTTTTCCAGGACTCAGCGCTGGCGCCAGGCGGGTATGCCCAAAACGCCGTCCGACCGCATAAGCTGCACTATCTGCTAGCCAAACCAAGAGGAAGAGAAACAATACCATTTTCGGACCAACGGTGGGTAATGCATGAAGGCCTATAGTGGCCCGCCAAGCAGGTACCAGGACCAAAATTCCCGCGATTAACCCTAGCGCAGGCATGCCCAGTAAGGAGGGACTAGCAGGTCTGTGTTGTGCCCACCGCATTAGTAAAATCGTACAAATACCCCACCAAACCGCGCCGACTATTGCTATCCCAGCTAAAGGTAGGAAACGGCTTCCCCAAAGCAACAATAACACCACAAAGGCATAAAGTAACCGCGCTCCCCTCGCCTGCAACCGAACCAGGCCTGCCCACTCCCAAGCCCCAATGGCAATGATCAATGCCAATGGCCAAGCAATGATTCCGGTGGGAAGAAAAAGTACAGCCCATACAGTGAGGGGTACTAAGATAGCAGCCGTAATTAGCCGCTGCCTAAACACGGCGTAAGGACTCCACTTGCTCCGAGGTCCGACCGAAACGGCGTTCCCGCTGAAAAAAGGTTTCGATGGCTACAGCAAAAGCTGTTTTGTCAAAATCAGGCCACAGGGTATCCGTAAAGTAAAACTCAGTATAAGCTAATTGCCACAATAAAAAATTACTAACCCGCTGCTCCCCCCCCGTACGAATAAACAAGTCAGGTTCAGGCAAATCAGCGATAGAGAGGTGCGCTGCAAAAACTTCAGGGGTAATAGAGTCGCTTGTCATTTGTCCATTTTCCACCTTGACGGCAACTTGTTTTGCAGCTTGAGTAATATCCCAGCGCCCACCATAATTGGCAGCCACCACTAGAGTAATGCCCCTATTTGTTGCCGTCAGGGCCTCGGCTTTGGCTATTTCCGACCGGAGTTCTTCCGAGAGGCCATTTCGATCACCGATGATACGAAGACGCACATTCCATTCTTGGAGCCGATCTAATCGACTCGAGAGAGCAGACTTGAATAAGTCCATTAAGAGCTGAACTTCCTGGGACGGACGGTGCCAGTTTTCACTACTAAAAGCAAAGAGAGTTAATACCTGCACACCGGCATTGGTACATGCATGCAGGATCTCTTCTACTGCCTCAACACCTGCTCTATGCCCATAAAAACGCGGTCGATTTCTCTGCTTAGCCCAGCGTCCGTTACCATCCATGATAATCGCAACATGGCGGGGTATTTTTGATGACTGGACCTCAATCTGCCCGCTATCCATAAATACTGCCTAGCGTTCTGCCCACAAGAGGGGGCTGATTAAAGAGTATCAAACTTCCATGAGATCTCGCTCTTTGGCTGCTAAGATTTCATCAACTTTGGCAACATTGCTGTCAGTGATTTTTTGAATAGCTTCCTCAGCACGGTGTTGATCATCCTCGCTAATTTCTTTCTCCTTAACCAATCCCTTGAGGGTATGATTGCTGTCACGCCGGATATTGCGTACAGCCACCCGCGCGGCTTCCGCCTCTTGCCTGACAATCCGGACCATTTCCCGCCGTCGCTCTTCGGTCAGAGAGGGTAGTGGTATCCGAATAACCATCCCCGCCGTGACCGGATTAAGGCCTAACTCAGAATTCATGATGGCTTTTTCAATGGCTGGAACCATTTGCTTTTCCCAAGGCGTCACCGTCAAAGTTCGAGCATCCTCCACAGCGACATTGGCAACCTGATTTAAGGGAACATTCGTCCCGTAATAGGAGACGGTAATGTGATCAAGAAGGCTCGTATGAGCCCGATTTGCCCGTAATTTAGCGAAAGCTTGTTTCAAAGCCTCAAGACTTTTCTGCATGCGTTGGGCAGCATCTTCACAGATCTCATCAATCATTGCTGTTACACTCTCTGGAAACCAGTGTCCCCACGTCTTCGCCCTTGATGATATGCGTTAGGGCTCCCACCTTATGCATGTCGAAGACACGCAATGGCAAAGAATGATCTCGGCACATTATAATAGCGGTCGCATCCATGACTGCAAGGTTGCGTGCTATGACCTGGTCATAGCTTAAGCGGGGGAAAAACTGTGCGTTAGGGTCCACCATGGGATCAGCGGAATATACGCCATCCACTTTGGTTGCTTTAATGAGCAGATCAGCTCCAATCTCGATAGCACGAAGGCTAGCAGCGGTATCAGTAGTAAAAAAGGGATTGCCCGTCCCCGCAGCGAAAATGACTAAACGTCCTTTTTCGAGATGGCGGATAGCACGGCGACGTAGATAATCCTCACAGACCTCATTGATCCGAATAGCGGACATCACCCGACAGAAGACGCCTAGCCTTTCCAAGGCATCCTGTAAGGCGAGGGCATTCATCACCGTCGCCAACATCCCCATATGATCCGCAGTGACCCGATCCATACCCGCAGCAGCCAATCCAGCACCTCGGAAAATATTACCGCCGCCAATAACCAAACCGATTTCGATGCCGATGCGGTTTAATTCCTGCAGTTCTTGAGCAATTTGCTGAACCAGCTTGGGATCGATACCGTAGTTGGCCTCACCGATTAGCGCTTCTCCGCTAAACTTTAGTAAGATGCGCCGATACTTGGGCTCCATACCCTCCAATGGCACCTGCTCAATCCCCCCGGGCCTGTGATCTTACCTCTTCAGCAAAATTCTCTACCTTTTTCTCAATCCCCTCACCTACTTCAAAGCGAGCGAAACGGCGAACACTAGCCCCAGCGTTTTTAAGCAGCTTCTCTACCTTAATATCCGGATCCTTGACAAAGGGCTGACCCAGTAAGGTAATCTCGCTTAAAAACTTTTGCAAACGCCCTTCAACCATTTTCTCTATGATCTCAGGCGGCTTGCCGCTATCCCTAGCTTGGGCGATCAGAATGTCACGCTCTTTATTCAACGCCTCTGCTGAAATGTCTTTCGGCGTAATGGCCTGAGGCTTACTTGCTGCAACATGCATGGCAAGATCTTTGGCCAACGCCTCATCTCCTCCCTCCACAGCGACCAATACGCCAATCCGAGCACCATGGACATAACGACCAATGCGCCCGTTTTCTGCTTCCATAAAAGTGAAGCGGCGCACATTGATATTTTCACCAATCTTGGCTATTAGGGCTTGGCGCCTCTCATTGATGCTCTCACCACTCTCATCCATGGCCATGGCAAGGAGATCGTCCAAGGTTGCAGGATTAGAAATTAATACTTTTTGTGCCACATCCGCAGCAAATTGGCAAAAATCCTCGTTCTTAGCCACAAAATCCGTTTCCGAATTAACTTCTACCATCGCTGCCTTGCAGGCGTCATCGTCTACGGCAGTGGCAATAATACCTTCGGCGGCTACTCGCCCTGCCTTCTTATCAGCTTTAGCCAGTCCCTGCTTACGCATCCATTCTATGGCCGCTTCAATATCGCCACCCGTTTCCACCAGGGCCTTTTTGCATTCCATCATTCCGGAACCAGTACGCTCACGCAGTTCCTTGACCTGTGCCGCTGTGATTGCCATTATTCCATTCCTCTGCGGTAATCGGGGCTGAATCGGGCGCAAGGGTAATCATAAAGCCAAGACCTTGCCCCCCTTAACCAACTTAACGTTAGTTATTTGTGATTAGGTACCACTAGTATCTGCTGTGGCAGCTTTCCCCTCTAATGATTCGGGAACTGTTTCTCCCTCGCTGGCCTCTTCCATCTCCACGAACTCATCTTTGCCTGCTTTTGCACTAGCCGCAGCAGCGGTGGCTCGCCCATCAACAATCGCATCGGCAACCCCCCGGGCATAAAGGCGGAGAGCACGGATTGAATCATCATTGCCAGGAATGATGTAGTCCACCTTTCTTGGATTACTATTGGTATCCACTACCGCCACTACCGGGATGCCGAGTTTGGCTGCCTCATCCACCGCGATTCGCTCATGCTCTACATCAATAATAAATAGTGCATCAGGAAGATGAGTCATATTTTTAATGCCGCCAAGGCTATTCTCAAGCTTGTCCCGCTCTCGCCGCACCGTCAATGCTTCCCGCTTTTTAAGGCGATCCAAGCTACCATCCTGGATCATGGCCTCTAAATCATGGAGGCGTTTGATGGATTGCCGCACAGTCTGAAAATTGGTCAGCATACCTCCCAACCAGCGGCGGTTAACATAGGGCATGCCACAACGCTCTGCTTCCTCATGAACGGCTTCCTGAGCCGCCCGCTTGGTACCCACAAATAAAACTGTGCCTTTATTTGCAGCTAATCGACCAAGGAAGTTGGTCGCTTCATTATATAATGGAAGGGTCTCTTCTAAGTTGATAATGTGGATGTTATTGCGCTTGCCGAAGATATAGGGTGCCATCTTCGGATTCCAGTAGCGGGCCTGGTGACCAAAATGGACCCCGGCCTCTAGCATCTGGCGCATAGTCACATTCGCCATGACTTTTACCTCGATTGTGTTGGGGTTATTCCTCCGCATATCCCATATACCGACCTAACCAGAGGCACCCCGGTATATGTGCCGATATGCGTGTGATTTCGTTTGCTTTAAAAGCGCCGGCTTTATACCATAAAGTACCCGACTGGGACAATGGCCGAACCCTATCCTTTAGCCTCTGTCTAAGATTTAGGGAGCTAAATTTTCTTAAAAATTACATCATATTAAACCCTATGTCAGTTACTATCAAAACTCCAGAAGAAATTGAAAAAATGCGGATCGCCGGCCGCCTTGCCGCCGAGGTCCTCCACATGATCCGCCCTCACGTGAAGCCTGGAGTCACCACCGAGGAGTTGGATGCCCTCTGTCATGACTATATTGTTAACGAACAAAAAGCTATTCCTGCTCCTCTTAACTATCATGGCTTCCCAAAATCCATTTGCACTTCAGTCAATCATGTCGTCTGTCACGGCATTCCCAACAAAAAGCGGCTAAAAAAAGGGGATATCATTAATATCGACATTACTGTCATCAAGGATGGCTATCATGGCGACACTAGCAAAATGTTCTTTGTGGGGGAACCTAGCGTCATTGGCAAGCGAGTATCCCAAGTCAGTTATGAGTGTATGTGCATTGGCATTGAGATGATAAAGCCGGGCATCCATTTAGGAGATATTGGCCATGCTATCCAAGCCCATGCCGAGGCTAATAATTTTTCTATTGTGCGGGAATTTTGCGGACATGGTATCGGCCGTGCTTTCCATGAAGATCCCCAAGTACTCCACTATGGCACCCCTGGCACCAAGCTTAGATTGGAACCTGGCATGACCTTTACCATCGAACCGATGGTCAATGCGGGCAAGCGCCATGTAAAACTCCTCCCAGATAAGTGGACGGTCGTCACTAAAGATCACAGTCCCTCGGCCCAATGGGAACACACCATACTGGTTACTGATGATGGCTTTGAGGTACTTACCGTCCGACCCGGAGACAACCTCTAGACCAGCCCCTTCACTTCTCAGCGTGCCAAATCTCACGGGAAATCGCAGCCAATCTCACGTCTTATTCGATCCTGCAGCTTTTGCTGATTGGGTTGGTACCAGCGAAAATCCCTTACCCCTACTTCGTTCTTTCTTTAAGGACGGCATTGAAACGCTTAAACAGCGCTTTCTTGTGGGGATCCCCGCTACTGAGCTGCTTCCCCTGCACGCCTGGCTGGTGGATCAGATCCTTGTCCAAGCTTGCCGACTTCATACCAAAGAATGCGCCGAACAGGTCGCATTGGTTGCTGTCGGGGGCTATGGAAGAGGTACGCTGCATCCCTATTCTGATATTGATATCCTCCTCCTACTGGCGGATGAAACCGACTCTGCTTTACAAGAAACCATCGGCCACTTTATTTCTTTCTTATGGGATATCGGCTTAGAGGTGGGACATAGCGTGCGCACGGTAGAAGAATGCCAGGAAGCTGCTCGCAAGGATCTTGTATTTATTACTAGCTTGATGGAAGCCCGCTTACTCTTTGGACCCGAGCACTTATTTAAGACCTTGCAGGCGGCCATTGCTCCAGAGCAAATGTGGGGTAGTCGCCAATTTTTCCTTGCCAAACGGACCGAGCAGGCCACCCGCCATCATAGATACCATGATACCGCCTATAACCTTGAGCCCAATATCAAGGAAGGTCCTGGTGGATTGCGCGATATTCAGATGATCCAGTGGGTATCAAAACGCTATTTCAATACTTGGTCCTTCGATAGTCTCCTCCAACATGGCTTTTTGACTCCATCAGAACGAAAAGACCTGTTAGAAAGCCAAGATTTTTTTTGGCAACTTCGCTACGGTCTGCACACTTTGACGGGTCGCAAGGAAGATCGCCTCTTGTTCGACCATCAAATTGCGCTTGCTAAACAACTTGGTTACCGCGCTCAAGGACCACACTTGGCTGTCGAGCAGCTCATGAAAGATTACTACCGAACCGTTGGGAACATAGGGCGTCTCAACGAAATGCTGTTGCAACTGTTCGAAGAAGAGATTCTGCTGGTGGATGAAAAAGTGGATATTCGCCCTATTAACAAGCGCTTTCAGACTCGCAATAAATTCCTAGAGATCACTGACTCGAGAGTATTCAAACACACCCCTTCTGCTCTGTTGGAAGTTTTCCTCTTGCTTCAACGACACCCGGAACTTAAAGGGGTTCGGGCTTCCACCATTCGTCTTATCCGAGAGCATTGCTATCTGATTGACGAAAACTTTCGGGCAGAGCAGTCTAACCGCGACCTGTTTATGGAGATCATTCGCCAACCCCGGGGCATCACTCATGAATTCCGGCGCATGAACAAATATGGCGTACTCGGAGCCTATCTCCCCGCCTTCGGCAAAATTGTTGGGCAAATGCAATATGATATGTTTCATGCATATACGGTTGATGAGCACACTTTATTTCTCATCCGCAATTTGCGGCGCTTTGCCCTTCCCCAATATGCCCATGAGTTTCCCCTGTGTTCAGAGGTATTTCAACGGATTCCTAAACCTGAGTTGCTCTATTTAGCTGGTCTCTTCCATGACATTGCCAAGGGGCGGGGTGGCGATCACAGCGAGCTTGGAGCCCAGGATGCCTTGGAATTTTGCCTCCACCACGGCCTCAGCCACTACGATTCCCGCTTCGTCGCCTGGCTAGTGAGCCATCACCTGCTGATGTCCATGACAGCCCAACGGCAGGATATTAACGATCCGGAAGTGGTACGCGAATTCGCTATTAAAGTCAGCGATGAGATGCACTTGAACCACCTTTATTTGCTGACGGTGGCGGATATCCGGGCGACCAACCCCAATCTTTGGAACAGCTGGAAAGACGCCCTTCTGAGCAAACTTTACACGGCCACTCACCAAGCATTGCGGCGGGGGTTGGAACATCCCATCGACAAAGCCGAGCGGATCCGCGATGTTCAAGACGAGGCACGGCAAGCATTATTAAAAAATGGTTGGACTGAACAAAAGCTTGATGCCCTCTGGAGACAGATTGATGCAGACTATTTTCTGCGACACACGCCCAATGAAATCTGCTGGCACATTGAGGCTCTGGACCAGGAAGAACCCTCCAACGGGGCACCGCGCGTTTTAGTGCGCCCCCATAATCGCAAGGCTGATACGGCTGATACCATGGAAGTGTTTATCTACGCCAGAGCCCATGCGCTTACCTTTACTGTCACTACGGGAACTATGGCCCAACTGGACCTGGATGTTTTGGATGCCCGGATCATTACCACCTGTCATGGTTTCGTCTTGGAAAGCTTTATTGTCCGCGAAGCAACCGCCGCTAATACCAAAATCGATCTGGAATTTCGTTTACGGGAAATCCAAGAGACTCTCACCCAGCGGCTAACTCAGCCTGATCAGGTGCCTTCCCATCGCTCTAGATTTATACCGCGAAGATTAAAGGTATTTAAATTTCCCACCCGGATAACTTTTACCGAGGATTGCCGTAATTGCTGCACTGTAATGGAGTTGACCACCAATAATTGGCCCGGGCTACTTTCCCGGATTAGCCAAGCCCTAGCTAACTGCCAGGTGCAACTGGTGAACGCCAAAATCACTACCCTAGGAACCCAAGTCGTTGATGTCTTTTTTATTTGCAACCAGCAAGATCAACCTTTAACCCCGCAACAGCAACAACAGCTAGAGAACACCATACACACCTATCTAGAGCGCTAGCTTCAAACGACCACCCCCTTAGGATAGGAAGGAAGGAGAGAATGGAGAGGGCCTATACAGCATAGGGAGCTAGCCCATCCAAACCTTGAAACCCGCCAGCACCAGGGCAGCGAAGATACCCGCCACTACGTCATCCAACATGATCCCTAACCCCCCTGAAAGTCGACGGTCAAGTACTCGAATCGGCCAAGGCTTCCAAATGTCAAACAAACGAAACAAGATAAATCCCCCGAGCACCCAGCCCCAGCCGCTAGGGGCTGCCGTCATGGTGACCAAGAAGCCCACGAATTCATCCCAAACAACACCTGAGGGGTCTTTAATCCCCAAATCCCTCGCCGTCACCTGGCAGATCCAAACCCCCACTAGAAACAAAGCCAGCACCAATAACAGATACTCCATCAGGGGCCAATCTTGAATCCACCAATAAAGAGGTAACGCCGGTAAAGTCCCTAGAGTGCCAGGAGCACGGGGAGCAAGGCCAAAACCAAAGCCAAAAGCAAGAAAATGGACAGGATTGGCCAATAAGTGACGTAAGTCAATTTTTGAAATATTTTGAGCCATAATCAAAAGTGACGATACCCTTGATGTTTGGGAATAAATGGAGCGCCATCCTGGAGACGGCAGCGTAACCCCAGCTTCTCCTCAATAGTCCCAATCAAGGTACAAGGGCAACCTAGGACAGACAATGCTGCTTGGAGCGGGCCATGGGATTCGGCAGGTGCGGTCACACACAACTCGTAGTCATCCCCTGCTCCAAGGGCTAAGTTCCAGGCTTGAGTTGGCTCAAGAGAGGATTGAAGAGATTCTGAAAGCGGTAAAGACTCCATTTCAAGCACTGCGCCGACACCACTGCGTTCTAGGATATGCCCCAGATCCGCTGCGAGACCATCTGAAATATCAATGGCCGCCCGGGCTAAAGGGCGCAAAGCCAAGGCTTCCCGTACCCGAGGTTGTGGCCAATCCAATCGATGCTCGGCGTAGCGCAAAGCCTCCTGTGCTAACCGGATCTCACCCGATCGTGCCTGAAGAGCAAGCCCAGAATCGCCCAAAGTCCCAGTCACATAAATCCTATCTCCTGGACGTGCCCCATCACGCCTTAAGGCTTTGCCTTGAGAAACAAAACCATGCAGCTGCAGAGTGACTGTTAGCGGTCCCCGAGTGGTATCCCCCCCCACCAATTGCACTCCATAGCTTCCAGCAAGTCCGCTTAACCCCTGAACAAACCGTGCCAGCCAGGTTCTGTCGACCTCCGGGAGAGTCAGCGCCAAAGTTGCCCAGGCCGGCTCTGCCCCCATAGCCGCTAGATCGCTTAATCCCACCGCCAGAGCCTTATGCCCCAGGGCCGCTGGATCCACTTCAGCAGCAAAATGCACCCCGGCCACCAAAGTATCTATAGAAACCGCAAGTTCATAGCCTGGCGGAACAGTCAACAGGGCACAATCGTCACCCACCGCCAGAATGACATCCGCCCGTTGCCGAGTACAATCGGCGAAGAATTCCTTGATTAGGGAAAACTCATTCACAGCCTGAGGTTATCAGGAAATCTAAATGCGCGCATCGGCACAATCCAAATTATCGGTGGGTTTGTAGCCGTCGCCTAGACGCTTGAGTTTGAAACTCAATCACACGGACTTTGCGGGCTACTTTATCAAGAATGCCGTTGACATAACGATGGCCATGCTCAGCCCCAAAGCGCTTAGCCAGTTCAATAGCTTCATTTAACACAACCCGATAGGGAATATCAGAGCGAAAAAGTAATTCAAAAGCCCCTATTCTCAAAATAGCGCATTCTACTGGATCCACTTCGTTAATAGGTCGATCCAGAAACGGTCCGAGACACTCATCTAGCGCCTGTTGCTGTTGGGGCACTCCTTGGAGCAACTCTTGGAAATAGACTTGATCAATACTCCGCATGCCCTGGATAATGAATTCAGTATCGATCGTGTCCACATCCTGTCCCGTCAGCTGCCATTGATAAAGACCCTGCAGTGCCGCTGCCCGAGCCTTAGAACGATTATTACTCACACTATTTCGCCCTTCGAGCTATGAATTTGCCGCAATACATTGACCATCTCAATCACCGAAAGTGCGGCCTCTACCCCCTTGTTCCCCGCTTTAGTGCCTGCCCGTTCGATGGCCTGCTCAATGGTGTCGACAGTTAACACGCCAAAGCCGACAGGTAAGCCATGTTGCAGTGAAACCGATCCCAGCCCCTTGCTGCACTCCCCCGCAACATAGTCAAAATGGGGGGTCGCCCCTCGGATGACTGTCCCCAAAGCCACTAAAGCATCAAATCCACCTCGCTGGGCCATGGCCTGTATGGCCAACGGCAACTCAAATGCTCCCGGAACCCGAACGATTTCAATATCTTTAGAGGTCACCCCGTGTCGCAGTAGGGTATCTATGGTTCCCTCCAGCAAACTGGCAACGATAAATTCATTAAATCGGGCAGCAGCAATACCGACCCGCAGATTCTGGGTAGCATAATCTCCAGTAATGGTTTTAATGTTACTCTTCATGCCGTTCTCTGCTCCCCTCTACTATTGTACTGGTCACTTTCTCTAAGGACATCATATTTACTCAGTTCTTCCTTGCCTGTTCAAACAGAGCAATGGTTTCCACATGGGGAGTATGAGGGAACATCTCCATCACCCCCGCACAGCGCAAGTGATAGCCTTGCCGGTTCACCAACTCACCCGCATCCCGGGCAAGCGTAGCAGGATTGCAGGAAACATAGACAATTCGTTGCACCTTTAGGGTCGACATTTGCTGGACTGCGGTCAGTGCTCCACTTCGCGGCGGATCTAACACCGCTTTAGAAAAACCGTTTTGGGCCCAAACATTATGAAGCCAATCCCGTTCATTGAGATCAGCCACTTCAAAATGGACATTTCCCAACCGATTACGTTTTGCATTGGCCACTGCCCGAGCAACTAGCCCCGCGCTGCCCTCTATCCCCACCACCTCAGCCCCTGAACTTGCCAATGGCAGGGTAAAGTTACCCACTCCACAGAATAGGTCTAACACTCGATCATGGGACTCCAGCTCCAGTAGCTTCAGGGCCTGCTGAACCATTTTGATATTTACCTCCCTGTTCACTTGCATAAAATCAGTGGGCAAAAATACCATTTCTAGATTCCCGCACTGGGAGTAATTTAGCTCCGCACTTTCAGGCCATAGCAGGTACAGCGTCTCTACCCCTCCTCCTTGGAGATAGATCTGCAAGCCATGGGCCCGGCCAAAGCCCACGAGTTGCTCCGTATCCGCTGCTGTCAGGGGCACTAGATGGCGAAATACCAAAGCTGTAGCATTATCACCCACCGCTACCTCGATCTGGGGAATACGATCATAGCAACTTAAAGAGGCGATGAGTTCCCCCAATTCTGGCAACAGCAATCCAACCGACGGGTGCAACACTTCACAACACTCAAGCGCGGCAATCAAACGCCCCCCTTTTTCCCGAAAACCAACGAGCACGCGCTCCTTCTTTTTGACGAACTTGACCCCTAGCCGTGCCTTCCGGCGATATCCCCAGTCAGTTCCCGTCAACGGAGTTAGCCACTGCTCGGGCTCAACCCTCCCAAAGTGGCGAAATTGTGCTCTTAAGGTCTCTTGCTTGAGCTGCAACTGGGCCCCTGGGCTTAAATGTTGCAAGCTACAACCACCACAAACTCCAAAGTGGCGACAGCGCGGTTCCGCCCGAGTTGGTGCCGGCTGCAATACTTTTAGCAAGCGGCCTTCATCGAATTTACTGCGCTGACGCACATAATGAAACAGAACTTCTTCACCCGGTAACCCCCCCTCAATAAAAACTGTCTTACCGCCGATGCGGGCGACACCGCGACCTTCATGGGTCAAAGCTTCGATGGAACCAACCTGGGGCTCTTGGGAGAGCCTTTTCCGTTTAGGATGCTGTACCATTGCAGAGATGGAAAAAGAAAAAATCCAGAGACCTAGGGGATGAAACCGTTTTCCGGTCACCTATCAGTTTATAGGAGATTTAGTTCCAGAGGCGCAAAAATTCCGAGAAATGAGCTTTGCTCTCAGCCCCGATCACATCCCGTACCAATTGACATTCCTGCTGATAGGCAACTGGGTCAAGGCGTCCTCGTATGAGTTCAAAACGCAAGAAAATAAGATAAGTATTCAGGACATCAGTTTCGCAATAGTTACGAATAGCTTCCAGCTCCCCCCTTTGAAACAAATCCCATACCTTCGTACCACTCATCCCCATTTTGCCGGAAAAACCAAGCAACGTTGCAATTTCATCCAAAGGGGCTGCAGCCCGGCTTTGATAGCCAGATAGCACATCCATCAGATCCAAGTGACGCTGGTGGTAACGGCTGAGATAGTTATTCCAACGAAAACTTTGGTCCTCATCACCAATTTGCCAATAGCGAGGCCCCGCAATGCCATGGAATAGGGCGCGATAATGTATCACGGGGAGATCAAAAGCGCTCCCATTCCAAGACACCAAGGTGGGCACAAATTTTTCAACGCCATCAAAGAAGCGCTGTACCAGTTCTTCCTCAGGGGAAGAAGGATCACCCAATGACCAAACCTTAAACCTGTCCTGGGAGCGGAGTGCTACGGAAATAGCGACAATGCGGTGCAGATGTAAACGCAAAAAATCCACGCCCCCCGTCTCCTGACGGCGCTTAGAAAACATGATTTCAGCCACAGCAGCCGCATCTAGATCCTCTAGAGCATAGAGGCGGCGTGCACCTTCCACATCTGGGACTGTCTCAATATCAAAAACAAAAACATTCATCACTTATCTTGCTAGCGCTTTTGTACCCATTGTCCCTGGGCATTCTGATACCACCATCCTGGAGGTGCTTTTTGAATCCAACGACGGGCAAAAGTACCTCGAAGTTGGGCTTCCCACTCAGGATGGCCATTAGCCCGGGCGATCTCTCGATAAAGGGCATTGCGATCGTTGTTTTCAGCGGCAATCAATTGGTTGACTCTCGTTCGGTCTTTAAGGGGGATCCCTTGAGCTTCCCGTATCGCCACCAAACCATCATGGGTCAGCCCAATAACACCACTTTGGAAATAAGGCCTAAGCTGATGGTGGCGCCGCTCCATAGAAACAGTCAGGCGTTCAATGGCGGGACTTGAAATATCCAGATTCAGTTCAGCCGCCGCCGCCGGAGTTAACAAAAAATCAAGTATCTGGCTCCAGGCAAAAGGTGGGGGGAACATCGTGCTCTCTTGCTCAGCAGGGGGAGACGGTGCTGCTGGCGTGGTGGCATCCTGCTCCCACACATCCTCAATGATCTTATCCGCTGCCTTTTCTGCCGCGGCTGCAGGAAAATAAATATTAATAGTGACGCAGGCAGCCAGTTCAACGACCATCACCAAACTCCACCAACGTAGCAGTTTAATCATTCCGTTCTCACTTTTTATTCCGTAACCGAACCACTTGCCGAAGTCACTCTTTTCAACCGCTTGACTAGCACCGGCCAATCCACCTGACGGGTATAACCGATAACATCAATACGGGGAAGGCCGCCGCCGCGTACAATGTAATAGCCCCCATTGGCAGGCCCCAGGCCTCCCATCCTACAAATCTGGCGAAGCAGGCGGCAACTCAGGCCAATCTTGTCATAGGAAAAATCTTTAAAAAACTTTAGAAAACCTCGGGAAACTAGACCACTGGCACCTCCACCTAGACGCGAGAGGCTATCCACCGCTTGCTGACTGATACGATGTCGCGAGGGATCATTTTCCGGAGTTGCAAATTTTGCGTCGAACTGGACTGGCTGCCAGTTCGCCAGGCGAAGTCCTCGTATCTGACCGCTGAGCCGACCTTCAATTTTACCAAAGGCAAAAGTTTGGGTCATGGTTTCCAAATCTAAGCGATTAATATCAATATCAGCTTCAAGCTGCGGCACTACTCCCAAGGGATCTTCTAAGCGCAGATTCTGAGCCACAACCGTACCGTCAAATAGCCGCACCAGCAAAGCACCCTCCACCTCGATGACTCCCTTCCGGTAACGAACTCGGGGAATGACTCCAGATAATTTTCCGGCAAGGACCGGCCAATCCAGGGCCTGGCTGAGTTTTCTCATGGAGAGGGGGCTTAAAACCCCCTCCAACTCCCAATGGGCTAAGGAGGTACCCGGATTTTTTAGGACAAAATCATCCATCAGCAAATAGCCATCAAGCACGGGTAACCTCAACGGCTGTTTTAGCCCTAACTCGTTCTTTTTGCTTTCGGCAATTAGCTGCGCCTTACCCAGCTTCAAAGCGTAGAGATGACCTTTCTGCCATCCCAGCTCTGTCATTAAAGGAGTGGTGCGGGTACTCCAGCCAAATTGCCCTTCAAGGCCCTCAATGCTGAACCGCCCCTGTTGATCAGCCATATCTACCCCATGAAAAAAGACCTTCAGCAGCCACTGATCAGGTAAGCGATATTCCAAAGCAAAAGCCAAGCTGCCATCGCTTTCCAGATTCCCCAAGGCCGTCCCCACTAAAAAAGGTTCCAACCAGTGCTGATATAAAGCGAACATGGGGGCCTGCTCTACCTGAACCCGAGCTTTAGTAACTCTTTGCTGGACAAACTGGAGGGATCCTTTGGCCTCCATGACCCCGGCTTGCTTCAGACTGAATCGGGGAATATCCCAATGTCCGTCAACCTCTCCCTGCCCTAGTGCCATATCGACATGGAGGGGGGTTTCCGAAAAAGCGAAATACAAGGGATGAAAATAGGCCTCACCGCCATTGAGCACCACCTCGGTGGTAATCTCCCAACCCCTTCCGGCATGTTTCCCCCTAAGCTGGATTCCGCCGGCCACCGCCTCCCCCACCTGGAGGGCCTTTGCATCAGAAAAACCAAAGCCATCAAATTGGACTCCAAGATTGACCCTCCGTGGAAATTTGCCTTGCCCAGCTAGTTTCATCTCTAACCCCAATGTCCCCCTTAGGGAGAATGCTGCGGGCCAGGCCCCAGGCTGCAATCCCAATGAAGCCATGAACTCAAGCACATGGGCTAGGTTGAGAGACTGTCCAGTAAGGGATAACTGCCACCGTCCCTCCTTAAAGCGTCCAGAGATAACTGCAGATCCGCCGGCCAATCTCAGTGCCTTCAACTCAAAGGAAAGCGCCTCAGTCCCCCAATAATAACTCAAATTAAATGGGCTATTTCGAGCGGAGAATTGTTCACTAACGAAACTGACAACTCCCTCTTGGCACTGAAAATGGGAAGAGGTCCATTCAATACGTCCACAGCGGATGTCCACTTGGTCCAGAATATCTAGGGGAGATGGAACTAACAGGTAGTCGATATGAAGCTGAAGCGAGCGCCCAGTAGCCGCTTGGAACTGAAAATTAGCCCCAACCTGTTCTGCCCACCAGCCGGTCTCGCCAAGATGGCCAATCGGGATTGTCAGTTTATCAACCGCCACAGCACCCACGGCGAAGAATAAACCAAGACCTAATAGAGTCCACCGCCAAGGGGTGTGGAGGCCTACAAGCCTAGCGGAGAAAAGCACACTAGGAAATACGAAGAAGTGCTAACCTCTCTCTTTAGTGAGGAAACACCGGGGTAGAAAGATATCGATCGCCCCGATCACAAATAATCACCACAATCGTACTATGGCTGACTTCTTGGTCCAGACGAAGGGCTGCTGCCACGGCTCCCCCGGAAGAAATGCCAGCAAAAATCCCTTCCTTCTCGGCCAACCGCCGAGTGGTTTCTTCTGCCTCCTGCTGAGAAACATCAATAATCCGGTCTACTGCCTTGGGATCGTAGATCTTAGGCAAGTAAGCCTCTGGCCAACGACGGATCCCGGGAATACTCGCCCCTTCCATAGGCTGGACACCAATAATTTGGATTGCCGGATTTTGGCCCTTGAGATAACTAGAAACTCCCATAATGGTGCCGGTGGTGCCCATGGAACTGACAAAGTGGGTGACCGTGCCGCCGGTCTCTTCCCAAATCTCGGGACCCGTTCCCTCATAATGGGCGCGGGGATTATCGAGATTAGCAAATTGGTCCAACACCCGGCCCTTCCCTTCAGCTTGCATAGCTAAAGCCAAGTCCCGGGCTCCTTCCATCCCTTCCTGTGACGACACCAAGATGATCTCGGCCCCAAAGGCCTTCATCACTGCTCGCCGCTCTACACTCATGTTCTCTGGCATAATCAAGCGCATCCGGTAGTCCTTGGTGGCAGCAATCATGGCAAGGGCAATACCAGTGTTCCCGCTGGTCGCTTCCACCAGAGTATCTCCTGGCTTAATTTCCCCCCGCTCTTCCGCATGCTGGATCATACTCAGGGCTGGTCGGTCCTTCACTGAGCCGGCAGGATTGTTCCCTTCGAGTTTCACTAAAAGAGTATTGCTGGTCTTACCTGTCTTACCTGGTAGGCGTTGCAACCTTACCAAGGGGGTACGCCCAACAAAGTCTTCAATAGTAGGATAATTTATCCTCGCCATATGCACTCCCATATAAGCTGGCGACGAACCCCAATGGTGCCCAGAGGGGAGACTGGGGATTGCTCATCCCTATTCCTCTCACCCATAGCTACATCACGATTACTCGAGCATTTGATTTAATCTTTGCCCGGATTTGGAATCGGCTCCACATTGCCTCCCGCTACCAGCAATGTGACAAAGGCCACCGCATAATCCTTTTCATCGGCAAGGCTGAGCAGCGCACGACCGATGCCTAAGATCTGAATCAGCTCATGAGCTCGGCCCTGCCATATTAAAAAGGGCTGTCCCCGCTCAGTATGGCCCACCCCAATATGGCAAGGCCGCAAACCACTCCCAAAACCAATGCCTAGGGCTTTGGCCGCGGCTTCCTTAGCCGCAAAATGCTTGGCCAGAAAATATACAGGCTGCTTACTTATACCAAATTCTTTAAACTCATCCCCGGTAAGGATACGCTGGGGAAATCGCTCACCATGGCGCTCAAGCAAGGCGACTATCCGGGAAACCTGCACAATGTCAGTGCCAATCCCAAAAATCACCCGCGGGCCTCTCTCATTAGGTGTTTCATCTCCCTGACCGCCGTCTGCATTCCTGTAAACAGAGCACGAGCAATAATGGCATGACCAATATTGAGTTCGACAATTTCCGGAATCGCCGCAATAGCAGTCACATTCTGGTAGTTCAGTCCATGCCCCGCATTAACCTGGAGACCGGCTTCTTGCCCTTGTCTCACCACCTCGGCAATCCGCTGAAATTCTTTTTGCCGACTCCGTTCATCCCCGGCATCAGCAAAATGCCCCGTATGGATCTCAATGACCGGCGCTGCAGCTTGGACGGCAGCCTCCACTTGACGAGGATCGGCATCAATAAACAAGGAGACCCTGATTCCCGCCTCCTTCAAGCGGGCACAGGCCTCGGCGATACGCCCTAATTGGCCGGCCACATCTAATCCCCCCTCCGTGGTCAACTCCTCCCGCCGTTCCGGGACCAAACAACAGTCTTTAGGGCCATATTTCTCAGCAATCGCCAACATCTCTTCGGTAACCGCCATCTCTAGATTCATCTTGCTAAGCAAAATATCCCTTAACAAGGCCACATCTCGCTCCTGAATATGGCGGCGATCCTCCCGCAGGTGGAGGGTAATCCCCTCCGCCCCCGCCTGTTCAGCTTCGATGGCGGCCTGGATCGGATCGGGATAACGGGTTCCCCGAGCCTGGCGCAGGGTAGCCACGTGGTCAATATTGACCCCGAGCAAAATAGCGTTACTTGCACTCATGGGCTTTCATCTTTCTGCTTGCTTTACCTAATTGCCGTAATTCCTCCAACAGGTCCCGGCTTTTGAGGGGCTTATCCCCAAGCTGAAAGGCTAGCAACCACCGTAATAACTGCTTAGCCTCACGTAGACTCACAGGATCTGCCAACTCTCCCCGGGCCAAAGCTTGCAAAGTACGTCCTCGGACCTTCATTCCCCCCCCATCTTCCGATTGAAGTCGCTGGGGGCCTTTCTCTTGTTGATAACTATACCATTGCTCCGCTTCTATCGGCCGATAGGTATCGGCTTCATGTGTTAAGGTTAGCCCATATCCCAAGTAGGCCAGCAAGTCTCGTTCAAACAAGCGCAAAGATTGCTGCCGCTGTTGGGGATTAGCCAACGGCGGTAGTGAATGGGCATACACCGAGAATAGGGCTTCAATAGGATCATGGCAGGGTAGCAGGCGCAACAACAGCTCGTTAAGGTAAAAGGCGCAGACCAATCCTTCTCCCGTCAAGGCGGATCCCCTCCCCATTGCTTCCGCGCCAGTCAAAGTCACCAAGTCACTCCGACCTACCCAAGAAAGCAATAAAGGACAAAATGGTTGTAATAAACCAATGGCTTTGGAACGCCGTTGCCTCACGCCCTTGGCAACCAGGCCCACCCGCCCATAATCCTGAGTGAAAATTTCGACTAAGGCGCTGGTCTCCCGATAAGGACGTAGATGAAGAACATAAGCAGGCTGAAGGTCAACCCTCATCCTCAATCTAGGACTTTGCTAACTTCTCCCGCGGCCGCATATGAGGAAATAACAAGACATCACGGATAGAAGGAGAGTCGGTCAATAACATCACCAGGCGGTCGATACCAATACCCTCTCCCGCCGTGGGCGGCATACCATATTCCAAGGCCTGAATATAATCCATATCAAAATGCATCGCCTCCTGGTCGCCGGCCTCCCGGTCTTGTAATTGGGCCCGGAAACGCTCGGCCTGGTCTTCGGCATCATTCAACTCAGAAAAGCCATTGGCGATTTCCCACCCGCCAACAAAAAATTCGAATCGATCGGCTACCAAGGGATCCGTTTCATTGCGCCGCGCCAAAGGCGAAACCTCTGTAGGATAAGCAGTGATAAAAGTTGGGTTTTTAAGTCTAGACTCCACGGTCTTCTCAAAGATCTCAAGCTGTATCTTGCCCAAGCCATAACTTTCTCGAAGGGGAATGTCAAGATGCTCGGCTATGCGACGGGCCAGGGGAAGGGTTTCCAAATCCGCGGGGGGAATATCGGGATTGAAATAGAGAATGGACTCTTTGAGACTCATCCGGGTAAAAGGGCTGCCAAAATCATAGGTTTCGCCCTGATAGGTAATTTCGGTCGAGCCGAGTACCGTCTGCGCCAAATCCCTCATCATAGCCTCGGTGAGATCCATCAGATCCTCATAGGTGGCATAGGCCTGATAGAACTCCAGCATCGTAAATTCCGGATTATGGCGGGCGGAAAGCCCCTCGTTCCGAAAATTACGATTAATCTCAAACACCTTTTCAAAGCCCCCTACCACGAGGCGCTTAAGATAGAGTTCTGGAGCGATCCGTAAAAACAGCTCCATATCCAGCGTATTGTGATAGGTAATAAAAGGCCGAGCCACAGCGCCACCGGGAATAGCCTGCATCATAGGCGTTTCCACTTCGAGAAACCCCCTATCCCCTAAATAACGCCGAATCCGATCGATAATATAACTACGCCGACGAAAAGTTTCTCGGGTCACCTCATTCATGATGAGATCAAGATAACGCTGTCGATAACGGGTTTCTTGGTCCGCCAAGCCATGAAATTTCTCAGGCAAAGGACGTAAGGATTTGGTTAACAACCGCAACCCATCGACCCGGACGGAAAGCTCACCGCTATTGGTCTTCATGAGCACACCTTCGGCTCCCACAATATCCCCAATATCCCAACGTTTGAATTCCCGATAACCTTCTTCCGGTAGGTGATCGCGACGGATATAAAGCTGAATTCGCCCCGACATGTCCTGAATATGGGCAAAGCTTGCCTTCCCCATAATCCGCTGGGTCATCATGCGGCCAGCCACTTTGACTCGCAAGGGCCGTTTCTCTAGTTCCTCTGCACTTCTATGGTGATATTCCGCCTGCAGTTCACCGGCCATCACATTGCGCCGAAAATTATTGGGAAAGGGATTCTCCCGCGCACGAAGTTCAGCCAATTTTGCCCGCCGCTGGGCAATCAGCTCGCTCTCTTCCTGTTTAACCATCTTGTCTCTGTACAGAATATTTTCTTGTTTCAACTCGGCTCAACACCCTATTTAGACGATTATCTTGACAAGCAACTAGAGCCCACTTTTGAGACTTGCCTCGATAAATAGATCCAAATCCCCATCCAAAACCGCTTGAGTATTCCCCATTTCAACCCCGGTGCGTAGGTCCTTGATTCGGGACTGATCTAATACATAGCTCCGAATCTGGCTACCCCAACCAATATCCGCCTTAGCTTCCTCCGCTGCTTGCTTCTCCGCTTGGCGCTTGCGCATTTCCAACTCATATAGCTTGGCGCGAAGCTGAGCCATCCCATGGGCCTTATTCTGATGCTGGGACCGTTCGCTTTGACACTGAACGACAATATTGGTGGGTAAGTGGGTAATCCTCACCGCCGAGTCAGTCCGGTTAACATGCTGTCCACCGGCACCGGCAGCCCGGTAGGTATCAATGCGCAAATCCGCCGGATTGATCTCAATGTCTATCCTTTCATCCACTTCAGGATAAACAAACACCGAGGCAAACGAAGTGTGCCGGCGATTACCAGAGTCAAAGGGGGATTTGCGCACTAACCGGTGTACCCCGGTTTCGGTTCGCAACCAACCAAAGGCGTATTCTCCCTCAAAACGAATAGTGGCACTTTTGATCCCGGCAACCTCGCCCGCAGAGACTTCGGTAAGCTCAGTTTTAAAGCCATGCTTTTCCCCCCAACGCAGATACATTCTTAGCAGCATATTGGCCCAATCTTGAGCCTCAGTACCTCCGGAGCCGGCTTGAATATCCAGGTAAGCATCGTTAGGGTCCATTTCACCCGCAAACATGCGCTGAAATTCCAACTTTTCCAAACGCTGCTCCATCGTCTCTAGCTCGGCGATTACTTCCTGGGCAGTGTCTTCATCCCCTTCTTCTACCGCAAGTTCAAACAATTCCTTAACCTGGCCAATTTCCTCACCCAGCGCTGCTAAGGGACCCACCACGGCCTGCAACTGCGCACGCTCTTGGCCAAGCCGTTGGGCCCGCTCCGGGTCATTCCAAACGGAAGGGATGGCTAGCTCCCTCTCGACTTCCACTAACCGTTCTTGCTTTGCTGCGAAGTCAAAGATACCCCCTTAGGGCCTCCAAACGCCCTTTGAGGTTACTGGCCCGCTGCATTACAGCACCCTGTTCTATCATGGCTGACACCCTTTAATTACGGATTAAACACAGAAAAGCCGCTCATTATTTTCAAATTATACCTGAAACAGGAAGCTTCGCCCGAATAGGGCTTCTAGCAAGATGAAGTAAGATTTCAGAATGCCTATTTAGGCAAATAGCGCAAGGGATCTACGGGCCGGCCTTGATGGCGAATCTCAAAATGGAGCTTAACTCGGTCAGTCCCGCTACGTCCCATTTCAGCGATCTTCTGCCCACCTTTTACTAACTCACCCTCCTGGCTGATTAATAGTTGATTATGGGCATAGGCGCTAAGGAAATTAGCATCGTGTTTAACGATAATCAGCTTTCCATAACGTGGCAACCCCATTCCGCTATAAACCACCTTGCCATCCGCCGCCGCAACGATAGGCTGGCCTAACTGGCCCCCAATATCCACTCCCTTGCGCCCGGATTCGGTATGGGAAAACTGCCGAATGACTTCCCCCTCAGTAGGCCAATACCAACGAATACCTTGAACTGTCTTCGCGATTCTCTCAGATGTTGATGCCTTCGCCTCAACCAATGGAGGCGAAGCTGCTAATTTAACCTTGGCCTTTTTGTCATCAACTGGCTGTTTCAACTTAGAGGTTGAAACAGCGGATTGACTCTTAGAAGCCCCCCTAGAAGGGGAGGTCAAACGTAATTTCTGTCCCACATAGATAGTGTAGGGGGGACGGATTTTATTCCAATGGGCTAATGTACGGTAGTGCACCCCATATCTCCAGCCAATGGAATACAGCGTATCTCCTTTCCTGACAATATAATAGGATGGACGAGGCCCCAAGTGGGGAACAGCGCCAAGATGATGGACAGGAGCCATTCTCCCATTACTACTACAGGCCGCAAGAAAAATAGTTATTATCAAGGCCAGTAAAAAACGCACAGAAACAGACCCACAGTGGTCAAGGTTTCAAGAACAAAAGCGAAAACCTCTTCTGCAGCACAATAGCGTACTACTTTTTATCTCATTGGCTACAGATTACCTCGACCAAAGCAAATAACCTACAATTGCAATCACCACGGCCACCCAGCCCATAATATCAACATATTTCTGAAGTGCGGCTTCCATCCGGACCCCTCCCCAGCGCATTAAGGCTGCCACTAGAAAAAACCGAGCTCCCCGACCTGCGAGAGAAGCTAAAGTAAAAGGAAGGAGTGGCATAGCCACTACTCCAGCGGCAATCGTGAATACTTTGTAAGGGACAGGAGAAAAACCGGCCAGAAGCACGGCCCATCCCCCCCAATTTTCAAACCATAGGCGAGCCTTCAAATAGGCATCCCAGTAGTCTAATTGATGCAATAAAGGCTCCACTAGGCTAAAAGCTAAGGCCCCAATACCATACCCTAGCACTCCCCCAAGCACCGATGCCACAGTCGTGAGCAGCGCATAACGCCAAGCCCGATTGGGACACGCTAAAGACATAGGTGCCAACATGACATCGGGAGGGACCACGAAAAAGGAAGATTCGGTAAAACTGACTAAAACCAACCAACGAGAGGCATGGCGATGCCGCGACCATCCCATGGCCTTGTCATACAATACAGAAAAAAATCGCATCAAATTTGCTCTCCTACGAGAGGCACAAAACTGACCCGCTCCAAGGTTTCTATTTCGAAATCGTCAGAGGTTCTAGTTACTAATATTAAGGATTGGGCCCCCTGCGCCCCTACCGGAATCACCATTCTTCCCCCTATAGCCAATTGTTTGAGTAATGACTTGGGTACCTCCATAGGCGCAGCGGTCACCAGTATCCCTTGATAAGGCCCACAGGCCGGCCACCCCCAAAAACCATCGGCACATTTAAGTCGGATATTAGTGATCCCAAGACTATTAAAGCGCCTTTGAGCCTGCATCAGTAGAGGCTTGATTCGTTCTACCGTATACACGATCCCCGCTAAGTTTGCTAGCACAGCTGTCTGATAGCCAGAACCCGTACCCACCTCTAATACCTTCTGGAGCGGTCCTCCGGCAAGGAGCGACTCTGTCATACGCGCCACAATATAGGGTTGGGAAAGCGTTTGCCCAAAACCAATCGGGAGGGCTGTATCTTCATAGGCTCGGCTTGAAAGCGCCTCATCAACAAAAATATGGCGAGGCGTCTCTTGTATTGCCTTGAGCACGGCAGGATCCCGGACACCCTCCTCGCGTAACCGCTGGACCAGCCGGTCTCGGCTACGCTGAGAAGTCATCCCGGTACCAAGCAAATTTTTTTTCATGGATTAGGGATTGGGATTCGCCGTAGCCATCCGGCTACCTTGTCTAGGGCTTCATAACGAGTCAGATCCACTTGAATAGGGGTAATGGAAACGGCACCCCGAGCAATGGCATGAAAATCAGTACCCGGTCCCGCATCCTGACTCTCACCTGCCGGCCCTACCCAATAAATAGGGCGCCCCCGGGGGTCGGCATCTTTAATCACTGGCTCAGCCCGGTGCCGATGGCCTAAGCGTGTCGCTTCAAAACCGGTAATTTGCCTTCTAGGCAAGTTGGGCACATTAACATTTAAAATGGTATCGGCAGGTAATGGATCTTCCATGAGCCTTGTGACCAGACGACGTGCCACCCAAGCCGCAGTCTCGAAATGCCCAGGCTCAGCAGCGGCCAAAGATACCGCAATGGCCGGCAACCCCAGGAACCGTCCTTCCATGGCCGCAGCCACTGTGCCCGAATAAATAACATCATCACCGAGGTTAGCGCCCCCATTGACACCTGAAACGACCATGTCAGGCTCTTCTTCTAATAACCCTGTAATCCCGAGATGTACACAATCAGTCGGAGTTCCTTCCACGCGATAAAAACCGTTCTCCCCAAGGGTTGCACGCAGCGGAGCATCTAAGGTGAGGGAATTGCTCGCACCACTCCGATCCCGGTCCGGTGCCACCACGATAACTTCTGCAATTTCGGCTAAACTGTCGGCAAGTACCCGGATTCCAGGAGCTAGGTAACCATCATCATTGCTAACGAGTATCCTCATTTTATTAGGCACATTATGTTTTAGTTGTTAACCACTAAAGCACTCACTGCCAGTCTTTTATAGCATTTCTCGTTTAAATGAGACCTAAGACGCTTGGGGCAGGCGTGACCAGACACGCTGTCAATTCCTTCCTGGAAGTTCGACGTCGGCTTGCCACCCCAGCCTTTCCTGCCGGCAGGCAAGTCCTGCCCGCCCCTTCCTGGGACGGGCGTTCACCGGTCTGCGTGGGTCCACCGGACCCACGGTCCCGGCTTATCTCTGCCGCCGACGCTCTAGTCATGCCGACCCCAAGCTCAATGAAGTTCCATCTAAACGGGAACCGCTATAATCATGGGCGGATGAACCTCACCCAAGATAATACTGGCCCAAACGAAACAGCTGGATTTTATCTCTCCTTAACCAAGGACACCATATCTCCGCGACCAAGCGGTGCGTCGAGAAATGACTTACCCTTGCCCCCTATTCAGCACTAGCAGACATTGAAAATAAGCGAGGCGCCTGCAGGCGCCTCATCGTCAATTTCCCCCTGTTAACCACTTCTAGAGAGGAATACTTTGCCCTGTCTGACCGCCACCGTAACTGCAAAGACGGGGCGCTTGCCCACCTGCAGAGACCTTAATAGCACAGTATTTGAACTCTGGTATTTTAGCCACGGGATCCAGTGCAGGATTGGAAAGCAGGTTGGCGGCTGCCTCATAGTAACAAAAGGCCATGAAGACCGCGTGCCTAGGTACCGCATCATCGGCCCTAGCTTCAAGAGTCACCTGACCCCGCCGGGAGGCAATCGTCACTCGTTCCCCAGGCTTCACCCTTAATTCTTCTAAATCCAGGGGATGAAGAGAGGCTACCGCTTCCGGTTCAATCGCATCAAGCACCGCAGCCCGGCGAGTCATACTCCCCGTATGCCAATGCTCCAACTGCCGCCCGGTAATAAGGACCCAAGGATATTCCTTATCAGGACGCTCATCAGGGGGTAAGATATCGGCAGGCACAAATTTACCCCGTCCACTGGGAGTCGGGAAGTTGTCAATAAAAACCACCGGCTCGCCAGGATCGCCTTCTTGGCGGCAAGGATAGACTACAGCGCTTTCCCTTTCTAGTCGCTCCCAGGTGATGCCTGCAATGCTTGGCATCGCCCGCCGCATTTCTGCAAATACCGCAGCCGGACCTGAATAATTCCACTCAAGCCCTAGACGACGGGCTATCTCTTGGATAATCCAGAGATCCTGACGCGCCTCTCCCGGAGGAGTAATGGCCTGGCGCCCAAGCTGCACCAATCGATCCGTATTGGTAAAAGTTCCCGTCTTTTCTGGATAGGCCGAAGCGGGTAACACCACATCGGCAAGGTAAGCCGTTTCGGTAAGGAAAATATCCTGCACCACCAAGTGCTCCAGCTTAGCCAAGGCTTCTCGGGCATGGTGGGCATCGGGATCGGACATGGCCGGATTCTCACCTTCTATATACATCCCATGGAGTTTTCCTTCTGCAATAGCCTGCATCACTTCCACTACCGTCAGACCTGGCTGAGTATCCAGTGACGAGCCCCAAAGAGCTTCAAACTTAGCCTGGGCCTCGGCGTTATCCACTCGCTGATAATCCGGAAACACCATGGGGATCAAACCCGCATCAGAGGCTCCTTGAACATTGTTTTGACCTCGCAGGGGGTGCAGACCAGTCCCCCGCCGCCCAAAAGGTGCAGCTGCGGGAGTTGGCAGGGGGGATTGGCACGCACTAAGGCCAACTCCCGCTCTAACAATTGCCGACATCCCGCGTACTCATCCCGTAAATAAAGAAAAATTTCATCAATTCCTACCGCCCAAGCCGCAATGAAGGTTCCTTCCAGGAACCGGTGGGGATCTCGCTCCAGATAGTAACGGTCCTTAAAGGTTCCTGGCTCGCCTTCATCAATATTCACCGCCATCAACCGGGGAGCCGGCTGCTGGCGGACGATTCGCCACTTGCGCCCCGCAGGAAAACCGGCTCCGCCTAATCCCCGCAACCCCGACTCCTCCAGCATGGAAATAATGAATTCCGGATCCCGGTGACCGGCCATACAATCTCGCCACAGTTGGTAACCCCCTTGCTGGCAATACTCAGCATAGCTAAGAGAAGGGGACTGATCGGGACTTCGGTCATCGGCTGCTACCGCAGCGGTCACCTTATCGACACTGGCGCGACCGATGGAATGCATGCCGACTACGGCCACAGGCGCTTGATCGCAACGCCCCACACAAGGGACTTTCTGGACCCGCACGCCTTCACCCAAGACTGCTTCCAGTTCGGCAATCAAAGTCTTGGCCCCCCACATTTCACAGGTCACAGAATCGCAAACCCGAACAGTGAGGGGAGGAGGTGGAGATTCATCTTCTTTAGTCACATCAAAATGGTGATAAAAAGTCGCCACTTCATAGACTTGAGTTTGGGAAAGCTTTAATTCACTGGCGAGAGCAGCAATATGAGCTGCAGAGATATGATGATAGGCATCTTGAATTTGATGGAGAAATTCAATTAAAAGATCGGCTTGACGGGGGCTCTCGCCAAGTAAAGCCCTTATTTCCTCAAGCGTTTTAAAATTAACCTGCCGTCCCTTAGGGATAGGCCGTGCTTTACGAAGCGCTCGACCTTTTCTGGGGACGCTTACACTTTTTTTGCTCATGGGCCATGTCCCTTTGGACAGGATAACCTTTGCCCCTTAGACTCACCATTTTAGGGTTATGTTCCTAATACTCGCCTACTCCCGCTTCTTAGTACCTCAGTGAAAGTTTTGCAGTATTCCTGGAGCGAGCCGGTGGCGTGGAGCCAGGGGACAGGGAAATCCCCGCACCGATTCGCCGGGAGCGAATCGGGACATCCGCAGGAGGCCCTTCAGGGGGGCGCGCCAGTGAGGGCGCGCATCAAACCCTTTCTTCAGTGAGGAAAAACGGGTTTGCGGAACACCACCGGCTTGCTTCTAAAACACCTCATATTTTATTTTTTATTCATAGATACTTTAACGCAAGCTTAAAGTTCCCCATGAGCAAGCAGGTGGCCCAAATAGTCTCTAAAAGAGTCCCCTAACTCAGCGTGTTTAAGGCCATATTCCACGGTAGCCTGAAGATAACCTAATTTACTGCCGCAGTCATAACGCTTGCCTTTAAAGCGATAAGCGAACATATATTCCTGGCTCAACAAGGTAGCCAGTGCATCAGTCAATTGAATCTCGCCGCCAACCCCCCGGGGAGTCGCCTCCAATAGGTTGAAGATACGGGGCGTCAAGATATAACGACCCACGACTGCCAGTGAAGAAGGAGCCTCTACCGGCTTAGGTTTTTCCACAATCCCTTCCACCTTGTACTCTCGCCCCTCAGCCAAACCGGGCTGGATAATACCATATTGATCGGTACTTTCCGGATCCACTTCCTCTACCCCTACTAAGCTGCAGCGGTGCTTACTAAATTGCTTTGTCATTTGGGACAGGCACCCTTCCTCTTCCGCATTAATCAAATCATCGGCAAGAATTACTGCAAAGGGTTGTCCATCCACGACTGGCGCCGCACAGAGAACCGCGTGCCCTAACCCTAGGGTTTCCTCTTGACGGATATAGACACAGGTCACACCCTTGGGAACAATGCCCCGTACCAATTCGAGTAGCTTGCTTTTGCCACGCCTTTCCAATTCCACTTCTAGCTCGTAAGCCTTATCGAAATGATCAGGGATTGGCCGCTTATTTCGCCCGGTGACAAAAACCATAACTTTAATACCTGCCTCAATAGCCTCTTCAACTGCATACTGAATCAAAGGCTTATCGACAATGGGCAGCATCTCTTTCGGGCTTGCTTTGGTCGCAGGAAGAAAACGGGTACCTAGACCCGCTACAGGAAATACGGCCTTAGTAATTGGTTGTGTCATCATTGACTCCTGTTGATTGCTATCACCTTGGAATCCGCCGGTTGAAATTCAACTTCTGCTTCTGCGCCCACTTTCGACAATATGCGCCCTAATACTTGCTTCACCTGCAGCTCATCTCCTAACCGCCAAACCCCTTCTAACTCCTCTAACCCCCGCTCCAAACGCTCCCAATCAACCCCCCCATGCTGTGCCAGCAAAATTTTGGGCGTTTCAGTAGGCAAAGGGGCTTCATGATCATAAAATAATTCCTCATGGAGTTTTTCCCCTGGCCGAAGCCCCGTATAAACGATCTCCACCTCCGACTCCTGGCCAGAGAGACGGATCATTTGCTCAGCAAGCTCTGTAATCTTAATGGACTCCCCCATATCCAGGACAAATATCTCCCCCCCTTTGCCAATCACGGCCGCTTGGGTAATCAGATGACAGGCCTCGGGAATGGTCATAAAATAGCGGGTCATGTCAGGGTGAGTCACTGTGACGGGTCCGCCGGCGGCAATTTGGGCTTGAAATAATGGAACCACGCTCCCTGCCGACCCGAGTACATTGCCAAAACGAACCACAATAAATCGGGTGCGACTGTGCCGGTTAAGGTCCTGACAAAGAAGTTCAGCGACCCGTTTGCTTGCCCCCATAACGCTGGTCGGATTAACCGCTTTGTCAGTCGAAATTAAAATAAAAGCTCCACAACCTATTTGCTGTGCTGCCTCCGCCAAGCAACGAGTTCCCAAAATATTGTTTCCCACCGCCTGCCGTGCTTGCCGTTCAAGGAGAGGCACATGCTTATAAGCCGCCGCGTGAAACACTACCTCTGGAAGATGGCGGGTGAGAATTTCCTTCACACTGCTTTTATCGCCGATATCACACAAATAAGTATAGAGATTAAGCGCTAAAAACCCCTGCCGTAATTCCTGCTCAATACGATAGAGTCTATACTCATTGTTATCAATGACAATTAGAGCAGCCGGCCCCAGGCGGGCCAACTGCCGGCAAAGCTCGGAACCAATTGATCCTCCCCCGCCACTGACCAGGAGGGATTTGCCCGCCAGATCTTGGCGAATGCTATCCCAATCTAAAAATATTTCGTCCCGCCCGAGCAAATCATCAATGGCGACTTCACGAAGTTCCTTAATACTTGACCGGCCCGAGACCAAGTCTTGCAAACGGGGTAAAGTGCGGTAGGGGATGCCGGCCTGTTCGCACAGGGAAACAGCACGGCGCATCTGTCGGCTATTGGCGGAAGGCATGGCAATGACGGCCACATCTGCAGCCATTTCACCTACCTTGGCAGGCAACTGCTCCAACACCCCGACCACGGGGATCCGCCGCACCTGCCGTCCGACCAGATCAGGCCGGTCATCCAGAAACGCCACCGGCAAGTAGTTCCCCTCACCTAACATATCGCGGGCCAGCAAGTCACCAGCCCGTCCCGCCCCTAAGATCAGCACTCGTTTTCGACGAGCACCCGCAGCCAGGGTAAGGCGGCGATCTTTCCACATCCGATATGCAAGCCGGGGACCTGCCAGTAGCAGCAGTGAAAAGATAGGATAAAGCAGCAGTACGCTTCGGGGCACCCCGTGCAAACGATTGATAAGAAAAAGTGTGAGCGCAACTAAAAGGGCCCCATAGCCCACTGCGCGAATAATATTAAGTAAATCGGGAATACTGGCAAAACGCCACAAACCTCGATAAAGCCCTGTCCAGATCAAAACTACACTCTGAACCACGACGATCACCGGCAAAGCACTGAGGCAAGATTCCCAATCCACCCCATAGGGTGACAGATTGTAACGGGTAAGATAGCCAAGCACCCAAGCTAAGCAGACCGTCAGGATATCGTGGGCAATTACCACCGTCCGCCGCTTTTGGGCTCTCAAAAAAGGGCCGATTCCGTTCTTTGGCACGGCTTGGTCTTTCACCTCCTTCGTCGCGGCAAATTTACGCCACTGGGACTATTCGCTCCACCTGTTGAAAGCCTCGCGGCAAAGTATGGCCGCGCCGGGCCCGCTCCCCCCGATAGAGCTCCAAATCCTCTGACTTGAGCGTTAGGTGGCGTCGCCCCGCAAAGATTTGCAGTGCTCCCCCCGGCGGCACGACCGCCACAGCACGCACCGCCTCTTGACGCTGGGCAGAACGGGGCGAAGAGATATGAATAAGTTTCACCCCTTTGCCTCGGGTCATAATAGGAAGTTCACTTAGAGGGAACAGTAGCAACCGACCGGTATTGGTCGCAATCGCTATCTGCTCCACTTCTCTATCAGCCACTGGTACTGGGGGAAGAGCCCTCGCCCCTACAGATAAATTCAATACTGCCTTACCGGCTCGATTCTTGGCGTATAAGTGCCTTGCCTGGCAGAGGAAGCCATAACCCGCGTCACTTACCATCAGGTAGAAAATCTCTGGCTCAGCCAGCAATACGGCCACAAATTCTGCCCCCGGAACAACTTGGAGGTGTCCACTCAAGGGTTCCCCCTGTCCTCGGGCCGAAGGCAGACTATAGGCTGGCAAAGTATAGCTACGTCCAGTGGAATCTAAGAATATTGCCGGCTGGTTGCTGCGGCCACGGGCGGAAGCCCGATAACTATCACCCGTACGGTAGCTAAGCGTTGCAGGATCCACGTCATGGCTTTTCGCTGCCCGTACCCAGCCTTTCTCAGACAAAACCACGGTAATGGGCTCCGCCGGCAGTAGGGTTTGCTCGTCTAGCGCGGTTGCTGGCGACCGTTCCACTATTGGTGAACGGCGAGCATCGCCAAATTTCTCAGCATCTGCAACCAATTCCTTACGCAATAAACCTTTGATCTGACGCTCTGAACTGAGGATCTTCTCAAGCCGTTTCCGCTCCGCCGCCAGGGCCTTATCTTCAGCCCGAATCTTAGTCTCCTCCAAGCGCATGAGGTGGCGTAATTTTAGCTCTAAAATAGCCTCAGCTTGACGATCCGAAAGCTCAAATCGTGCCATCAAAACAGGCTTGGGCTCCTCTTCCTTGCGGATAATGGCAATCACTTCATCAATGTTTAAATAGGCAATCAACAGACCCGCTAAAATTTGGAGACGATCCCGCACTTTCTCCAAGCGATACTGGAGGCGGCTACGTATAATCTCGACTCGAAAATGAAGCCACTCCGCCAACAGATCACGAAGGTTTTTTACCTGGGGCCGCCCATCTAGACCGATAACATTGAGGTTGATTCGGTAACTACGTTCTAGATCTGTGGTAGCAAACAGGTGGGACATCACCGTCTCCACCTCCACTCGCCGGGTACGGGGTACTAAAACCAAGCGAGTGGGATTTTCATGATCAGACTCGTCCCGAAGGTCCACCAGCATAGGTAGCTTTTTAGCCTGTATTTGCTGGGCAATTTGCTCCAGAATACGTGCTCCCGAGACCTGATAAGGCAAGGCATTGATAACGATATCACCCTTCTCCAGGGTATAGCAGGCGCGCATCCGCACAGTTCCTTGTCCCGTCTGATAGATCTTGAGTAGCTCCGCCGACGGTGTAATGATTTCAGCTTTGGTGGGATAATCCGGCCCTGGAAGACAATCACAGAGTTCAGCCACGGTCGCCTTGGACCGTTCCAACAATCGCAGACAGGCGGCAACCACTTCCCTCAGGTTGTGGGGCGGAATATCCGTGGCCATCCCCACCGCAATCCCCGTAGCCCCGTTGAGCAGCACATGGGGGACCCGCGCCGGAAGCAGGCTCGCCTCCCGCAAGGTACCATCGAAATTCGGCACCCATTCCACAGTCCCTTGCCCAATTTCCGATAGCAATAGCTCGGCAAAAGGCGCCAAACGGGCCTCAGTGTACCGCATGGCAGCAAAGGATTTGGGATCATCGGGGGATCCCCAATTTCCCTGCCCTTCAATTAAGGGATAACGGTAGGAGAACTGCTGCGCCATGAGCACCATGGCTTCATAGCAAGCACTATCTCCATGGGGATGATATTTTCCAAGGACATCGCCGACAGTGCGGGCCGATTTTTTATATTTGGCGCTGGCCGACAGCCCCAATTCAGACATGGCGTAAATAATACGCCGTTGCACCGGCTTCAACCCGTCCGCCAGGTGGGGAAGCGCCCGGTCCAAAATGACATACATGGAATAATCCAGGTACGCCTTCTCCGCAAAATCCCCCAGGGACCGCTCTTCAATATCGGTATTCGTGGATATGTTCATAGCTCGGCCAAATTACCCTTTTCCTCCAGCCAGCGCCGCCGATCAGCGGCCCGTCGCTTGGATAGAAGCCGATCCAGCAACTGGTCCGTGTCATCATTGGGAGCCACCGTCAAACGCACTAATCGTCGTGTCTCTGGCGCCATGGTCGTCTCCCGTAGTTGCATGGGATTCATCTCCCCCAGACCTTTAAAACGCTGAATATTTATTTTTCCCTTAATCTTTTCCGCGGCAATCCGGTCGAGAAGCCCTTGTTGCTCAGCCTCATCAAGAGCGTAGAAAACATGCTTGCCCACATCGATGCGATAAAGGGGCGGCATGGCCACATAGACATGGCCGGCTTCAACTAAGGGGCGGAAATGGCGTAAAAACAGTCCCGAAATTAAGGTAGCAATATGGGCGCCATCAGAATCAGCATCGGCAAGAATACAGATTTTACCGTAGCGCAAGCCGTCAAGATTAGCAGAGCCTGGGTCCACACCTACCGCAATCGCAATATTGTGCACTTCTTGAGAACCTAACACCTGGGCCGGATCCACCTCCCAAGTATTTAGAATCTTGCCCCGGAGGGGCATGATAGCTTGGAATTCTCGGTCCCGACCCTGCTTGGCACTACCACCGGCCGAGTCTCCTTCCACCAAGAAAAGCTCGGTAAGGTTCACATCCTGACTGGTGCAGTCAGCCAACTTTCCAGGGAGTGCGGGACCCGTCTGGATTCGCTTGCGCACCACCTTTTTAGCATGGCGCAAACGCCGTTGAGCGTTGCCAATCGCCAGCTCCGCAATCGCTTCCCCAGTGACCACATGCTGGTTAAGCCAAAGGCTAAAAGCGTCTTTAACAACACCCGAAACAAAACTCGCACATTCCCGGGAGGATAAGCGTTCTTTTGTCTGCCCTGAAAACTGAGGGTCAAGGAGTTTAACCGAGAGCACGTAGCTCACTCGATCCCAAACATCATCCGGGGCCAACTTGACCCCCCTTGGCAATAGATTCCGAAACTCACAGAACTCCCGAATAGCCTCCAGCAATCCCGCCCGCAAGCCATTGACATGGGTTCCACCCTGGGGCGTCGGAATCAGGTTAACGTAACTCTCTGTTACCATCTCGCCACCTTCTGGCAACCAAGCTAGAGCCCAGCAGACCTCTTCGGTATTGCCCTGCATTTCCCCGGTAAAGGGTTGTTCAGGCAACCGCGGAACCTCACCTAACTCATCCCTGAGATAAGCCAAGAGGCCTTCTTGATAGCACCAATTGACCGTCTCACCTGTGGCAGCATCCTTAAAGATCACATTAAGACCTGGACAGAGTACCGCTTTCGCGCGCAAAACATGCTTAAGCCGTGCTACGGAAAACTTAGGGGTATCGAAAAATACCGGATCCGGCCAAAAATGCAGGAGAGTGCCCCTATTGCGCTTTCCTACCTTATTAACCGCCCTTAAAGCGGAAACTCGCTCGCCGCTGGCAAAAGCCATGTGATATTCGCAGCCATCGCGTCGAATCCAAACCTCTAAGCGGGAAGAAAGGGCATTGACTACTGAAACCCCCACCCCATGCAATCCTCCCGCGAAGCGATAGCTTTTGGAGGAAAATTTACCCCCTGCATGAAGCCGAGTGAGGATCACCTCTACCCCTGGCAACTGTTCTTCTGGATGGAGATCAACCGGCATCCCCCTTCCGTCATCACGCACCGACAAGGAGCCATCGGGATGGAGAACAACTTCGATCTGGGTGGCAAAACCAGCAATGGCCTCATCAACACTATTATCGATAACTTCCTGGGCCAAATGGTTAGGTCGTTGGGTGTCGGTATACATACCCGGCCGCTTACGCACCGGTTCCAAACCAGTGAGTACTTCAATTGCGGCGGCGTTGTAGTTTCCACTCATATTTTTTGCATGCAAGTACCCCTATCCCTAGACGAGAAACGCTAAAGACAGAGGAATCCTAATGGGATACGTTAAGTTGTTTATTAATCTTCATCTACCCTAGAGGGCAGATACTCTCCTCGCTGGCTCAACGCGTCTTATGAGACTCAGTTTCTGTGGGCCAGGGATCACAATCAGCGACTTTGTTACCTTACCTCATTTTGAGTGGCTGTGACGATAGGTAATCACGCGCACCCGTTCTAGGGTTACCAGACCTTCCCCAATCAGGGTATCTAATTCAGGCAGAAACTGAGCAATCCGCTCCGGCTGATCCACGATTTCCACCACCATGGGCAAGTCTTCTGAAAGGCGGAGGATCTTGGCTGTATGAATGCGGCTGTTGGCCCCAAAACCTAAGGTGCCACGAAGGACAGTGGCACCCGCCAGGCCGCGACGGCGAGCTTCTTCTACGATAACTGCCTAACATAGGGCATATTCACTTATATGCCTCCAACTTGACAAGTGTGCCTCTTAGCGTACGATTTTCTTCCCTATTTCCCCTAAGTTACCAAAACAAGAGTTTTGCTCGAGGATTTACCCAATGGTACCATCCATGCAAGCGCTGGGCTAAATTATGATGGGAAATCTCTTTGCTATTGCGTTAGGTGGTTCGATCGGAGCTGTGTCGCGTTACTTGGTTGCTACCGGCATTTACGCTTGGTTAGGCCAAGCCTTTCCCCACGGCACCCTGTTTGTTAACGTGTCCGGCTCGTTTTTAATGGGATTTCTGAACGAGTTCATGCTGCACCGAATTTCGCTGGATGCCGAATACCGGGCGGCGATTCTGGTGGGATTCTTAGGTGCCTATACCACCTTTTCGACCTTTGCCTTGGAAACACTGTACCTGTTTGAAGAAGGTAATCTCTCAAAAGCCGCATTGAATATTTTATTAAGCATCATTTTGTGTCTCGCAGCAGTCTGGATCGGGCTGGTATTGGGGCGGCAGATCTTTGCCGCCGACCTTTACCCGTGGCTAGGGTACGGATTTCCATACGGTGGCTTGGCGCTTGTCCCGCTGGTTGCCTTCGCCTTGGCTACAGTGGCCGGATTCTTCTTTCATTACTTTGATCTGCCTGCTGTAGATCGGGTGCTTATTTTGATCAGTTTGCTCGGTGTCATAACCCTAGCGGCGACCTTGGGACTCACGCTCCTCTTACCCGAAATCCGGCTGGAATTTCAGAGTCTATTAAGCATCTTCGCCGTGAATGCCCTACTCGGTGTCGCGGCGGTTTGGTTGGGCACACTTATGGGAAACTGGTTATGGCGCATCAGCAAGTTACCGTAGCGCGGATTTATCTCCGCGAAGGCGAACACCTTCTGTCCAAGCTCATGAAGTTCCTGCACGACGAGGAAAGAGTGGCTGGTGTCACCGTGCTGCGGGGTATGAGCGGGTTCGGCAAGGATGGAAAAATCCACACCGCCTCTTTGGTTGATCTATCTTTGGATTTGCCCCTCGTGGTGGAATTTTACGACGAACCGGATCGAGTGGACGCCGTGATCCACAAACTGGTACAGCAGATGGATCTAGGCCATATCCTCACCCTGTCCGCAGTTCGCCACCGGAAAGATGAGTGACCTCAATTTCCTCAGTCAGCTTAGTGCCGTTAAACTACCTCTCCCGGGATATTTGCGGTAGGTGTTAGGCACTTTAAGTACCTATGAATAAAATATGAGGTGTTTTAGGAGCGAGCTGGTGGTGTTCCGTAAATCCGTTTTTCCTCCCTGAAAAAAGGGTTTACGGGGACTTCCCTGTCCCCTGGCTCCACGCCACCGGCCCACTCCAGGAATACTTCAAAACTTTTACTGAGATACTTAACCAACCAACTAAAAGGCAATATTTATCCCCCCTCAAGCAACCCCATCATAAACCCAGGTCTATTAGGATGATTCCCGGTTAACTTTAAGCTAGAGTTAGCTTACTTCTTAATTATCTCATGGGCAACGATATATTATGGGCCGTGAAATCCCTTCCAGCCATTTTAGTCCAGAGGACTTTAAAGCATTCACCAAGCGCCTCAACGCAGAAACACAACTTGTCGGTCAGTGGCTGAAGCAAGACCATTTCGCCTATAAAAAGCGGGTCGGATATGAGCTTGAGGCCTGGCTGGTTGATAATAACTTCCGGCCTGCTTCCATCAATGAACGTTTCCTACAGGCACTAGATAACCCCTTGGTCGTGCCGGAGTTAGCCAATTTCAATATAGAGTTAAATAGCCCTCCTGAATATTTATCCGGAGATGTTTTTAAACGCATGGAAGAGGGTTTAGAGCAAACCTGCCGTCAGTGCCGCACCCGAGCCCATTTACTCGGCTGTGAATTGGTAACCATCGGGATACTACCTAGCCTTAGAGAAGCAGACCTTTCCCTTGAACATATGTCCAACCTATCCCGCTACCGGGCCCTCAATGAGCAGGTCCTGCGCCTGCGACACGGCCGCCCACTCCGCATCAATATTAAGGGACAAGAACATCTCCGCACTACCCATAATAACGTAATGTTGGAGGCCGCAACCACTTCTTTCCAGCTGCACCTCCAGGTGCCCACTCGCAGCGCTGCTCGTTATTTCAACGCTGCCATCCTTCTTTCAGGCCCCATGGTTGCCGTCTCCAGTAATTCCCCTTTCTTATTTGGCAAAGATCTTTGGGAAGAGACCCGAATTCCTCTATTTGAGCAGTCTGTCTCCGTGGGGGGACACAAAAACTCCAAGGAAGGAGACCTCAAGAGAGTCTCTTTCGGTGCCGGGTATGTTAAAGAGTCCCTGCTAGAGTGTTTTCAGGAAAACCAAAGCCACTTCCCAGTGCTCCTGCCCGTTTTATTCGACGAACCTCCGGAAAACCTCGCTCACCTGCGCCTTCATAATGGGACCATCTGGCGCTGGAATCGGCCGCTCATAGGATTTAATGCTCGGGGAGAACCCCACCTGCGAATTGAACACCGGGTCATCCCCGCAGGCCCCAGCATCACAGACACCATTGCCAACGCGGCCTTATTCATAGGGATGGTGGAGGCCCTGATAGAGGAGGAAGAGCCCCCTGAAGAAAATCTTCCCTTTCACTTGGCACGGCACAATTTCTATGCCTCTGCGCGGCAGGGTCTAGAGGCGGAACTCTACTGGTTAGATGGTAATCGGGGAAAAGCTTCTGTCCTGTTCATGGAACGCTTGCTTCCCCTGGCTCGAACAGGGCTTGAACATCTTGAGCTTAATCAGCATGATATTCAATATTTCCTGGGGATCATACAACAGCGTATCGCCACAGGCCAAACAGGAGCCCGCTGGCAACGACGCTATGTGGCCACCCATGGCCATGACATGGATGCCCTCACTGCCGCCTATACAGAATGGCAACACCGGGGAAATCCCGTCCATGATTGGACAGTTTAAAGACAGCGCCAAATCCAAGCGCTAAAAGCCTGCTTATGTTAACGATACGACATGAACTGCCCAAAGGGTTACTGGACTTGGAAGCCCATGAGCTTTATAAAAAATTAGAAGGACCGACGCTATTTCACCTGGAAGGACGGCGTAAACCGCCCCTATTTGTCTCTGTCCTACTTCATGGCAATGAGCCTGTCGGCTGGGAGGCGGTACGCAGTCTCTTAGGTCAATATCAGAATCGGCCATTACCACGGGCGTTATCTCTTTTCGTGGGCAATATTGCCGCCGCTCGCTATCGCCTCCGGCGTCTCGATAGCCAACCCGATCATAACCGGATTTGGACTCCAGGCCCCACACAGGAACATGCCATGGCGGCCCAGGTTTACGAAGAGATGTCTAAATCCGGCTTGTTTGCCAGTATCGACATCCATAATAATACCGGCCTTAATCCCCACTACGCCTGCGTCAACAAGCTAGCTTCCCCCTTTCTCCACTTAGCAGCCCTCTTCAGCCGGACCGTGATTTACTTTGTGCGCCCCCAAGGTGTGCAGTCCCTGTCCTTTGCGGAACTAGGGCCGGCGGTTACCCTTGAATGTGGCCAGCCCGATTGTCCCCAAGGCGTAACTCACGCCCGCGAATACCTCACCGCTTGTTTGCACCTGGCTGAATTTCCCTCCCATTCCATCGCAAAACGGGATATTGAACTCTTCCATACGGTAGCCGTAGTCCGAATCCCTTCCGAACTGCGAGTCGGTTTCCACGGGGAAGACTTGGACTTACGCTTGGTGGATGATCTTGATCAACTCAATTTCCAAGAATTACCCGCCAACACCCTCTTGGGTTGGCAACCCTCAGATCCCAATATTCTGCTTACCGTTACTGACGAGCAAGATCTGGAAATCAGTGAGCGTTATTTTTATCTTGAAGACAACGAGCTTCGGACTCGCCGCCCCGTAATGCCCTCAATGCTGACTCGTGATGTCCGTGTCATTCGCCAGGATTGCCTCTGTTATCTAATGGAGCGGATGCAACTGCCCGGTACTCCCTAACCCCTCTTTGCCAAATTTAGGAGACTTGAAGGGCTAACCCTTAGCTAGGGTTAGAGAATCATTCCCGCACCTACGGTTTCATTAGTAAATTCGTTGATAAGAATTAAGCTGCCCGTCCCCCGATTCTTGCGGTAGCTATCAAAAAACAGCGGACTCGTGGTCCTGATCTTGATTCGACCAATATCATTGAGTGCTAACATCGCCCCATCCTCAAGTCGACTTAAAGAAGTAATATCCAATTTATAACGCACTTCCTTGACGACGCAGCGGGCCTCCTTGGTAGTATGCTTAAGGGCATACTTAGCGCCAGGAGCCAACGGAGTTTCATTGAGCCAGCAAACCATCAATTCAATATCCTGAGCGACCTGAGGTTGGTTAGTGGGTTTGACAATCATATCCCCCCGGCTGATATCAATGTCGTCTTCCAGGGTAAAAGTGACTGACATCGGCGCAAAGGCCTCCTCTACGGGACCATCCATGGCATCAATGGACTTGATGCGAGTAGAAAACCCTGAAGGCAGAGCAATGACTTCATCCCCTGGCCGAAAAATCCCCCCTTCTACCCGTCCAGCATAGCCACGATAATCAGGGTATTGATCCGACTGGGGACGAATCACGTACTGCACAGGAAAGCGACTATCGATGTGGTTGTAATCGCTGCCAATGTGTACATTTTCCAGGGTATAGAGCAAGGTCCCTCCCTGATACCAAGGCATGTTTTCGGACTTTTCTACAACATTATCTCCCCGTAAGGCGCTAATGGGAATATAATGGATATCGGGAATATCTAACTTGGCTGCAAAATTCTCAAATTCTTTCTTGATATTCTCAAACACCTCTTCTTGGTAATCCACCAGATCCATCTTGTTAATACACAACACCAGATGGGGAAGCTCCAAGAGGGAGGCTATGGAGGCATGGCGGCAAGTCTGCTCAATAATCCCATGACGGGCGTCAACCAGCACAATGGCCAAATTAGCAGTGGAAGCCCCGGTGACCATATTCCGGGTATATTGCACATGGCCGGGGGTATCCGAAATAATGAACTTGCGTTTAGGTGTTGCAAAATAGCGGTAAGCCACATCGATAGTAATGCCTTGCTCCCGCTCTGCCCGCAAGCCATCGGTGAGTAATGCTAAATTAATTTGACCGTCACCACGCTGCTGGCTACTCCTTTGGATAGACTCCAGTTGATCTTCGAAGATAGATTTCGAATCATAGAGCAAACGACCAATGAGGGTGCTCTTCCCATCGTCCACGCTGCCAGCGGTGGTGAGCCGCAACAAATCCATCTCTAAATATTGTGACTGCAAAGATCCACTCATAGTTTTTAAAATATCAGAAATAACCTTGCTTTTTACGATCTTCCATCGCCGCTTCCGACCGCCTGTCATCAGCCCGACCGCCGCGCTCAGTTACCCTAGCCGCAGCCACTTCCTGAATGATGTCCTCAATCGTAGCAGCCTCAGACTCCACTACCCCGGTACAGGTCATATCCCCCACCGTCCGACAACGAACCCGCCGTCGCTCAGTGGCTTCTCCAGCCATCAAGCTAATATAGGAGGAATTGGCTAATAACATCCCATCCCGTTGGACAACTTCCCGTTCATGGCTAAAATAGATACTGGGAATAGCCAAATTCTCTCGGGCAATATATTGCCAAACATCCATTTCTGTCCAATTACTCAGAGGAAAAACCCGGAAGTGCTCGCCCATATGCTTGCGGCCATTGAACAAACTCCATAGCTCCGGGCGCTGATTTTTTGGATCCCATTGGCCAAACTCATCCCGGTGAGAGAAGATTCTTTCCTTGGCCCGGGCCTTTTCTTCATCACGGCGGCCGCCCCCGAAGGCCGCATCGATTTTAAGTTCCTCAATAGCATCAAGCAAGGTGATGGTTTGTAGCATATTACGGCTAGCATTAGGGCCTTTCTCTTCCACGGCACGCCCCTTGTCAATAGAATCCTGTACTGTCCGAATTATCAATCGTGCCCCTACCTGTTCCACAAGGCTGTCCCTAAACTCCAGGGTTTCAGGGAAATTATGTCCTGTATCGATATGGAGTAAAGGAAACGGCAATTTGGCGGGCCAAAAAGCTTTCTGGGCTAGCCGCACCATAACGATAGAATCCTTGCCCCCAGAAAACAGCAGCGCAGGCCGCTCAAAAGTGGCGGCAACCTCACGCATGATAAAGATGGATTCCGCCTCAAGCTGTTTCAGATGAGTCAGACTGTACGACTTCATGATATCTTACTCATTAAACAAATATCGGGGGCCTCTATAGGCCAACTCAATTCGGTCATGGGTAAACTTACCCAGTAGATAACCGCTTTAGATGCAAACCGCATTCTTTGGTACTATCGTCTTCCCACCACCACCTTCCAGCACGGATATCTTCACCCACAGTGATCGCCCGAGTGCATGGGGCGCAGCCAATGCTGGCGTAACCTTGGTCGTGTAAAGCATTATAGGGAAGCTCAAACCGGCGGATGTAATCCCAAATATCATCTTCACTCCAGTCAATAAGCGGATTGAACTTCTGTAGCTCATGTTCAGCATCCCATTCAGAAAGCGGCAAATTCTTGCGGGTTAAGGATTGTTCTCGACGCACCCCCGTAATCCAAGCTCTCTTCCCTGTAAGAGCCCGTTTCAAAGGCTCCACCTTGCGAATTCTGCAACATTCTTTACGGAGCGCGACGGCCTCATAAAAACCATTTGGCCCATGCTCCCCCACATAAGCCTCCACTGCCTGAGTTTCAGGAAAATAAATCTTCACTTGACAGGCATAGCGCTCCTTAACTTTTTGCATCACATCATAGGTTTCCTGGGGCAGGCGGCCCGTATCCAGGGTAAATATCTCAATCCCCGGCGCATGCTTGCAAATAAGATCAACCAGCACCATATCCTCTACCCCAAAGCTGCAAGCAAAACAAGCAGGGGCATAGCTACGCTCAATTGAGGTCAATAAAGAAAAGGTTGCCTCAACTTTATCTGCCAATGAATCTTCTCTCACCGACGTATCCATTACCATACTTTCTGCACTTTCTGCTTAGAAAATAAACTTGATCCCCACTACCATCAGCAAGGTTGCCAAGGCTGCCTGCATCGCCCGCTCCGGAATATTCACCCCCACATGGCTACCCACATAAATTCCAGGTAAAGACCCCAAAAGCAGGCTCCCCAAAAGGGCCAAATCCACCGAGCCCAAGTGCCAATGCCCAACCCCTGCAATAGCGGTCAAAGGCACCGCATGCGCAATATCAGTAGCCACAACCTGCACCGTCCGCAAGCCCGGATAAAGATATAACAACACTATGGCTCCTAAAGCCCCCGCCCCAATGGAGGATAGCGTCACCAGGAAACCTAGCACCGCCCCCATTATAACGGTGCTTACCGTAGTAAAACGCCGCTCCCAGCGCAAGGAATAAATGGGCTGCAGTAATCGAGGCAATCCCTCCCTTGCCACCACTCGCTGTAGCCAACTCTTCATGGGCAATGCCAGCGCCGTTAAGACTAATGCAATTCCTAAAGCGGTATTGATAAGACCTTCTAGTTGTACGCCACGAATCTGAAGCAGTTTTAATATTTGTAGGGCAATCACAGTGGCAGGGATACTCCCGAGAGCGAGTAGGCCCACCACCCGCCACTGGATAGTATGGTGACGCCAGTGGGCCCAAATGCCACCTACTTTGGTGAGCGCCGCAAAGAGCAAATCAGTCCCTACCGCTGTTAGGGGAGGAATACCAAAGCCAAAAATCAAAAGCGGCGTCATTAGCGAGCCGCCACCGACCCCCGTCAGCCCCACCATAAAACCGACCCCCAGCCCGGCGAGTATATATCCCAACTCCATCCGCTTCGAACCTATATAGAAGTAGATGGAAATTGTAGCGTTCGGTGAATATTATATCAAAATATATTATTATTTATTGATATAAAATTTTTTTATATCTAAGCGATTATGAAGCTACAACAACTGCAATTCGTCCGTGAAGTTACACGACGAGGATACAACGTGTCCGCAGCCGCCGAGGCGCTTCACGCCACACAACCTGGAGTTAGCAACCAAATTCATCAATTGGAACAGGAATTAGGGGTACCTATCTTTGAGCGTCACGGTAAGCGACTCACCGGGATGACTCCTGCCGGAAGTGCTATCCTCGAGATGGTTGAACGCATCCTAGGCGAAGTGGAAAATATCAAACAAGTCGGTGCAGAGGCCACCGACGAGCATCGAGGAATGCTCTCCATTGCCACAACCCATACTCAAGCCCGCTATATCCTGCCACCGGTAATCAAAGCTTTTAGGGATCGCTATCCCAATGTGCGCCTGAGGATGTTCCAGGGGACCCCCCATCAAATTGCCGAAATGGCAGCTACCGGCACGGTAGACCTTGCCATTGCCACCGAGGCCATTGAGTTATTTGAAGATCTAGCCATGCTACCCTGCTATGATTGGAACCGAAGCGTGGTCGTTCCCCCCAATCACCCCCTGTTATCATGCCGTCCCCTCACCTTGGAGGCCGTAGCCAAATACCCTATCGTCACCTATGTCTTCGGCTTTACAGGCCGTTCTAAACTTGATAAGGCGTTTGCCAGTAAAGAACTTGTTCCTAACGTCATTCTCACAGCCACCGACGCCGATGTTATCAAAACCTACCTCCATCTAGGATTGGGAATCGGAATTATCGCCAGCATGGCCTTTGATCCTGAACAGGACGCCCCTCTCAAAGCTATTGATGCCAGTCATCTATTTGAGCCCAGTACGACCCACATCGGCATCCGCCGTGGCACTTACCTGCGGAGGTATATTTACGCCTTCATAGAATTATTTGCTCCCCAGCTTACCCGCCCCGTGGTCGATACGGCTGTCCATGCCTAAACTTGAAGAACTTTCATGCGCTCACTGTTAGGCTGGCGAACTACCCCCTTTTCCGTCACAACCACATCGATGAGATGAGCAGGGGTAACATCAAAAGCGGGGTTATAAGCTTTAGTGCCTGACATGGCGATGTCTTTGCCCGCCAGAGTCAAAACTTCTTCCGGAGGCCGTTGCTCAATTGGAATCTCCATCCCATCAGGTAAACTCCAGTCGATGGTTGAAGTAGGAGCCACCACCATAAAACGCACGCCGTGATAACGGGCAGCCACTGCCAAACCGTAGGAACCAATCTTATTGGCAATGTCACCGTTAGCCGCGATTCGATCGGCGCCAATAATCACCCACTGGATTTGCCCCTGCCCCAGTAAATAAGGCGCCACGCTATCGGCAATAAGCACCACAGGTATTTTGTCCTGTAGCAGCTCCCAAGCGGTAAGGCGTGCCCCCTGCAACCAAGGCCGGGTTTCATCAGCGAACACTTTATTAATTCGTCCCTCACTATAGGCATAGCGAATAACCCCCAGAGCGGTCCCAAAACCCCCGGTTGCCAAAGAGCCGGTGTTGCAATGGGTCAATACCTTTGCTGGCCCGTCAATAAAGGCTGCGCCTAACTCACCCATACGGCGATTAGCCGCAATATCCTCTTCATGGATACGCTGGGCTTCAGCAAGCAGAGCAGTTTCTGGATTGACATCACTGGGAAGCGCATTAATCAGCGATCCCATCCGTTGCAACGCCCAAGCAAGATTGACAGCAGTAGGTCGGGCAGCCTCTAAAACTTGCAAATCAGCCTTAATCTGTGCCTTCCAACGAAAATTCGCCTCGGCAAAATGCGCTCTTGCGGCAAGCACTACCCCATAGGCGGCAGCGATTCCAATAGCAGGTGCGCCCCGCACCACCATTTTGGTAATGGCCTCAGCTATCTCAAAGGCACAAGTTGCAGTCCAGTAGGTTTCTTCCTGGGGGAGGCGACGCTGATCCAGCAACCGTATCCCCCCCCCAGTCCAGACCACCGCCCGGATCCTATCGTGTTTATCGTTCAGCATTCTATTGACACGTCCAGCTTAAAAAGCCAAAGGAAACAGCTGCTTTGAGTCATTAATCTTTATCCCCATCAATGGGGCCAGTGGAGAATATATTCTTGAGGTAGCTTTAGCAAAATGATCACCAATATCACAATCGCCAATTGCCGCTTATCTTCAAATAACTCAGGCAACCCCAATTTCTTCGCCGCCAAATAGCCAATAAAAAAATAAAAAAAGATATTAGGGAAAAAGAAAAACATGACCCTTAACTCAGTAAATAAATAAAGCGCATACCCTAATAACCTATACCCATAAAAGAATAATGCGATGTTACGGATAGTTTTATTTTCCCATCGGCTCGCCACTATGGCTTGAATAGTAATCTGATAGACATCGAGAGGTTTGTCATAAGAAGTATAATCTATATCTGTTGCTCCCATCTCCGCCCAAATCAGAATATCGATGGCGTCAAATATATATTCTGAGACAATACTGCCCAAAAGAGGCCACTGAAATATCATCAACGGTCCCAACAGCCTCATTGCTAATACGATTATTATTCCAGCATCAAACATGATTAAGCCACACCACCATTACCGCTTGTTTTCTTGTTAAAGGTTATAATTATCTTCGCCATGCAAAACTTTAATACTTTAATTTATGCCCCCTGGATCATTCCCGTTATTCCAGAAAATCAAATACTGGAAAATCATTGTCTTGCCATCCACCAAGGCCGTATCGTGGATTGCCTCCCTAGGGCTCACGCAGAAGTCCGTTACCAGAATGCACACCTAATCGAGCTAACACAGCATGCGCTCATCCCCGGCCTTGTCAATACCCACACCCATAGTCCTATGTCTCTCCTGCGTGGCCTTGCTGATGATCTCCCCCTTATGGAATGGCTTGAGGGATATATCTGGCCAGCAGAATCCAAGTGGGTCAGTGAAACTTTTGTTCGCGACGGTGCACTCCTGGCGATTGCTGAAATGCTCCGCGGAGGGATTACCTGCTTTAATGATATGTATTTCTTTCCCGAAATAGTGGCGCAGGTAGCGGCCAAAGTGGGCATGCGAGCTGTTATCGGCATGATTGTCATTGATTTCCCCAGCAGTTGGGCAAAAACATCTGAGGATTATATTCGCAAAGGGCTTGAGTTAAATGATCAGTATCGGGCTCATCCTCTTATCAAGACAGCCTTTGCCCCCCATGCCCCCTATACTGTCAGCGACGGACCTTTAAAGCAAGTTGCTACTTTAGCTAAAGAACTGAATATTCCAGTTCACATGCATCTTCATGAAACAGCAGAGGAGGTCAATAGGGGTTTGGCCCAATACGGCGTTAGGCCCTTAGAGCGGTTGCAGCGCCTAGGATTGCTCTCTTCGCAACTGTTAGCTGTCCATATGACCCAGCTTACCGATCAGGAAATTCAGACCTTAGCAGCAAGCAGTGCTCATGTCATCCATTGTCCAGAATCTAACCTCAAACTGGCTAGCGGTTTTTGTCCCGTCGCAAAGCTCTATCAGGCGGGGGTTAATATTGCTTTGGGCACTGATGGCGCGGCAAGCAATAATGATTTAGACATGTTTGTTGAAATGCGTCTTGCAGCTTTGTTAGCCAAAGCATTAGCCGGCGATGCCAGCGCCATTCCTGCAAACCAGGCACTCCGCATGGCCACCCTAAATGGTGCTAAGGCACTGGGCTTGGAACAAGAGATTGGCTCTCTGGAAATTGGCAAGGTGGCGGACATTGTTGCCGTTAATCTTGGCGAACTAGAAACACAACCCCTTTATGACCCCACCTCCCAGTTAGTCTATACCGCAGGCCGGGATAGGGTCAGCGATGTTTGGATAGCAGGTCAACAGGTACTTAAGAAGCGCCAATTTACAACTTTGGACGAATCACTCATTCTGTCCCAAACCCAAGCATGGGCAGAAAGAATACAAGAAGCAAGGAAACCCATATGAGCGAGAAACAAATCAATGTCGACCCTGGTGAAATCGCCAAGTTTGAGCAGTTGGCGCACCGCTGGTGGGACCAGAAAGGTGAATTTAAACCTCTCCACGACATCAATCCATTGCGCCTTGAGTACATTCGCAGTCGCTGTTCCCTGGCTGGCAAACGGGTGCTAGATGTCGGTTGCGGCGGCGGTATCCTTACAGAGGAGCTGGCTCGACTCGGGGCCAAAGTGACAGGCATTGATCTCAGCGAAGCCCCTTTAACAGTGGCACGCTTGCATGCCTTAGAAGGGAATTTAAAAATTGATTACCGGCAGATAAGCGTGGAGCAACTTACAGAAGCAGAAGCTGAATCCTTTGATGTTGTCACCAACCTGGAAATGCTGGAACATGTTCCTGATCCGGCTAGCATTATTGCCGCCTGTGGGCGACTGCTTAAGCCCCATGGGAAAGTCTTTTTCTCTACCCTTAACCGTACCCTAAAAGCTTATTTATTCGCTATTATTGGCGCTGAGTATACGCTTCAGTTGCTCCCTAAAGGCACCCACGACTACCAGCGGTTTATCCAGCCCGCTGAACTAGAGGCTTGGTGCCGAGCAGCGGGCTTGGAGCTCCAGGATTTAACAGGCCTTCACTACAATCCTCTAACTCACCGTTATTGGCTCGGCCATGATATCAATGTAAATTACCTCGCCTATGGAATTAAAATGGAATAACTGTATTGGTGTAGCAAACAAATTAGCCTTTAAGTTCAATGGGAGTTCCCACCTCTAGCTTGAAATGCTTGGCAGCACACCCCTGATTAATCGCAATCTCTATAAGACCGAGGGAATTGACATACCAGAAACCTTCCCCCGGAGCCACGTCATGAAAAGTCCGCGCCCCGGAGACCCAATCTCCGCTCGGCAATCGAATTCGTTGACACTGCCCGGCCTTGATAGCTCGAATCCCTGCCATCGCGTTTCCATAGTGATCAATATAGATGATTTCTGCAAGATCCCCTGGATCTTTAGTCACCAATGCCTCATTCCAGCGCTTACCTAGTAATTCCTTGTCTTGGAGATTTTTGCTTCGAGCCAGCTTGGCCACAATCGGTGCAAACAAATCCCGCCCATGGAAAGTTGCAGAAAGGGAAGAAGGCCGCCAAGTGATACGCCACAGAATTGCGCTTACAGCCCGTCCCATCACCACATCGAATAATCCATTTCCTGGACCGACATACCAGCGATCATCTGCACAAACCATGACCGGCTCTCGAGCACTGGAACCTACACCAGGATCGACGACGGCAAAAACTACAGTACCGGGAAGTAAATACTGACCTAAAGCTGCCAGCAAATGAGACGATGCAAGAGGGGAAAAGGGGGGGGCATCCGCCATCAAATTAATAATTGGGATACCCGGCGCCTGCTGTCGCAGCACAATCTCTACTTGGCCAAGGTAGGGACCCTGCACTCCGAAGTCAGTAAAAAGGGCAATCATTTCAAGCACACGGAGCAAGATTTAGGTACTTCTAGCACAACGCCAGTCCCTACAAGGAAAACCGCAAACCCCTGCTTCATAGCAAATTTCAGAGTTTGCGGAATTCTCACCGCCCGTCACCATAGCAGAGGACGGAATTTAATCCAGAAAAATAGCGCTCAAAAACGAGGTTAGCTTAAAGAAGATTTTTACTATTCCTGCGCTTCAGGGAGAGGACGATCAAGCAATTCCACGATTGCCATCGGTGCATTGTCTCCAGCCCGAAACCCCCTCTTGAGTATCCGAAGGTATCCACCGGGACGTGTTTGATAGCGAGGACCTAATTCATTAAATAATTTAGTTACCGCCTCCCTATCTCTCAAACGAGAAAACGCTAGCCGTCGATTAGCCACAGAATCTTCTTTAGCCAAGGTAATCAATGGTTCCGCGATACGACGAAACTCCTTTGCTTTTGGTAAGGTGGTATTGATCATTTCATGTTCAATCAGAGACACAGCCATATTACGGAACATTGCCCTTCTATGGGAACTAGTCCGGTTTAGCTTCCTCCCACTATAGCGATGGCGCATGGAATTATCCTTCTCTTCGTTTTCCAGCGAATTGCTTCAAACAGAAGCTTTAGTTTCTTCCTCATGTAGCCCCGCGGGTGGCCAATTTTCCAAACGCATACCTAAGGACAATCCCCGCGATGCTAATACATCTTTTATTTCCGTCAATGATTTCTTACCTAGATTAGGAGTCTTTAGCAACTCAACTTCCGTCCTCTGAATAAGATCACCGATATAATAAATATTCTCCGCCTTAAGGCAGTTTGCTGATCGCACCGTCAATTCCAAATCATCTATAGGTTGAAGCAGTACAGGATCGATCTCAGCTGCCTTTTTCTCCTTGGCAGTTTCTATTTTACCTTCTAATTCGACAAAGGCTGTGAGTTGATCTTGTAAAATCGTCGCAGCTTTGCGTACCGCTTCATCTGAAGCTATAGTACCATTTGTTTCGATCTCTATAATCAATTTATCTAAATCAGTTCGCTGTTCAACCCGGGCACTATCCACTTCATAAGTGACCCGCCGAATAGGACTAAAGGATGCATCCAGAATTAAATATCCAATAGGACGCTCCTCCTCCTCTTTAGGTATCCGCACGGACGCTGGCTGATAACCGCGACCACGAGCCACCTTCATCGTAATATTGAGTTCACCAGACTTGGTGAGATGAGCTATCACATGCTCTGGATTAATAATCTCCACATCATGTTCAAGCTGTATCTCCCCTGCTGTTACTGCCCCCGGCCCTTTGCTGTTCAGAGTTAAGGTCACCTCATCACGGCCATGTAACTGAATCGCAACCCCTTTGAGATTCAGCAGGATTTCCGTCATATCCTCCTGCACACCTTCCTTGGTGGTGTACTCATGTAATACGCCGTCAATTTGTGCTTCCACAACAGCGCAACCGGGCATTGAAGATAATAAAATTCGACGCAGGGCATTTCCAAGGGTATGCCCAAAGCCGCGCTCTAGCGGTTCCAGCGTAACTTTAGCTGTATAATCATTGATGCGTTGGACATCCACTATCCTGGGCTTAAGAAAATTAGATACTGACATGGGCAGCACACTTCCCCTCTATAGAGTTAATATTACGCCGGAAGTATGTCAGGGTACGAGCGCACCCTTTATGGAACAAAGTATTTTATTCCCTTACTTTGAATAAAGCTCGACGACTAAGTTTTCCTGAATATCAGGGGCGAGTTCGCTACGCTCCGGCATCCTCTTATAGGTACCCTCTAGCTTACCCACATTCATTTCTATCCAATCGAGTTCAGGGCGAGCCTGGGCTAGCTCAAGTGCAAATTTTATCCGATCTTGCTTCTTAGCCTTTTCCCTAACAGCAACCATATCTTCAACTCGCACCTGGTAGGAAGGAACATTAATCACCTTTCCATTAACCAGGATTCCCTTATGATTAATAAGCTGCCGTGCTTCAGCGCGGGTACTGCCAAACCCCATCCTGTAAACCACATTATCAAGACGTGACTCAAGCAGCTTAAGTAGATTCTCACCCGTAGAACCCTTACGCCGAGCAGCCTCCTTATAGTAGCGTCGAAACTGCCTCTCTAATACACCATACATACGGCGTAGCTTCTGCTTCTCCCGTAGCTGCAGCGCATAATCCGACATGCGGGCACGCCTAGCTCCAGCTCCATGCTGTCCAGGTACTTGTTCGATCTTGCACTTGGAATCAATGGGGCGAACACCACTTTTTAGAAACAGATCCGTGCCTTCACGCCGTGCCTGCTTAAGCTTAGGACCTGTATATTTAGCCAACGTTAATTCTCCTTCTCAAACTCTTCGCTTTTTAGGGGGACGGCATCCATTATGGGGGATGGGTGTAACATCCGCGATATTGGTAATCTTAAATCCTACATTATTCAGAGCTCGGGCAGCGGATTCGCGCCCGGGTCCTGGCCCTTTAACATGCACTTCCAAATTCTTCATGCCCATCTCTTGAACTACTCGTCCAGCTCTCTCAGCAGCTACCTGGGCAGCAAATGGCGTACTCTTACGTGAACCTCGGAAACCACTACCTCCGGATGTCGCCCATGCGAGGGTGTTCCCCTGGCGGTCAGTAATCGTCACAATCGTATTATTAAAAGAGGCATGAATATGGGCAATACCGTCAACGACGACCCGTTTTACCCGTTTTTTTGCACTCGCTTTCGCCATCTATCCTACTCGACTTTGCCTTACTTCCTAACTAACCGCCGCGGGCCCTTACGTGTCCTTGCATTCGTCTGGGTACGCTGCCCCCGCACTGGGAGCCCCCTACGATGGCGAAGCCCACGGTAACAACCCAGGTCCATCAATCGTTTAATATCCATGCTTATTTCACGCCGCAAGTCACCTTCGACAGGATACTTCGCAACCTCAGCGCGCAACCCTTCTAGCTCACTTTCAGAAAGATCTTTAACTTTCTTATTAGAGGCGATACCAGCTGCCTCACAGATCTTCTTAGCCCGGGTCGGGCCTACTCCATAAATGGAAGTAAGCGCAATTACCGTGTGCTTGTGCACCGGGATATTAATTCCAGCAATACGGGCCATTCACCTCATCTCCATAAGGCTGTCAATTGTGTTTCGCGAAACCGCGCATTTTACTCTATCAGTTAACACACTGGCAACCATCTTAGTTAATCCAACTAAAAACTTTTACCCCTGGCGCTGCTTATGGCGGGCATCTTTACATATAATTCGCACAACGCCTTTCCGACGCACAACCTTGCAATGGCGGCAAACTTTCTTTACTGAAGCACGAACTTTCATTAACCCACTCCTGCCCCTTTACCAATCAATGTAGTAGACTTCCAGTGGTCGCCCCACTTCCCTTCAATTGCGATTTCTTCAACAAACTCTCGTACTGATGAGACATTAGATGGGCCTGCACCTGGGCAACAAAATCCATAACCACAACCACAATGATCAGTAATGAGGTGCCTCCAAAATAAAACGGAACGTTCCAATATAAAATTAAAAACTCTGGTAGAAGACATACCGCAGTGACATAAATCGCACCACCCAAGGTAAGCCGTCCCATTACTGTATCGATATACCGAGTAGTCTGTGCTCCTGGCCGTATTCCTGGAATAAATGCTCCTGATTTTTTCAGATTATCCGCTGTCTCTTTCGGATTAAATACCAATGCTGTATAGAAAAAACAAAAGAAAATAATAGCTACGGCATATAGCAGTACGTAAATAGGCTGCCCTGGTGAAAGAGTAGCTGCGAGATCCCGGAGCCACCCCATGCCTTCACTGGAGCCAAACCAACTTGCTACCGTTGCAGGAAATAAAATAATGCTTGATGCAAAAATAGGGGGAATAACACCCGCCATATTTACTTTTAATGGCAGATGGCTCACCTGGCCCCCATAGACTCTTCTTCCATGTTGCTGCTTAGCATAGTGTACCGGGATACGGCGTTGGGCCCGCTCCATAAACACCACAAAAGCAGTCACCAACACAGCCAGCGTCAAAAGCACCAATACTGTAAAAGTATGCAGCTCGCCAGTTCGTGCTAGTTCCAACGTTCCACCTAGCGCCGAAGGCAACCCAGCGACAATACCCGCAAAGATAATTAATGAAATTCCATTTCCTATACCGCGCTCAGTGATTTGCTCCCCTAACCACATTAGGAATAAAGTCCCGGTAACCAATGTCACCACGGCTGTTACCCTAAAAACCAGGCCTGCTTCAATAACCACCGACGCCCCCCCCACCTGTTGGGACTCCAAAGCAATCGCTACGCCGATCGCCTGTATTGTAGCTAGTACCAGCGTACCATAGCGCGTATATTGGGTAATTTTCCGCCGCCCCGAAGCACCCTCTTTCCTTAGCTGCTCCAACTTAGGGTGGACGACCGTTAGTAATTGCATAATGATAGAGGCCGAGATATACGGCATAATCCCCAATGCAAAGACTGATAAGCGCTCTAACGCACCTCCAGAAAACATGTTAAACATGTCTAAAATGGTACCACGCTGCTGCTCAAACAAAGCAGCTAAAGTCACCGGATCAATCCCTGGAACGGGGATAAAGGTACCGATCCGATAAACCAACAAGGCGCCCAGAACAAAGAGTAGCCTTTGGCGCAACTCCGTTAATTTACCAAAAGTGCCCTGGTCTAATGACTTTTTGGAGGCGCGTTTCGCCACAGTTATTCTCCGATGCGGCCGCCTGCCGCTTCAATAGCTTTACGTGCGCCTGCAGATGCTCCAATGCCCTGCAGATTTACTAGTTTATCAATCTTACCCGAGGCAATTACTTTAACGCGCTTGGCTCGCTTTGGAACCAAACCAGCCTCGATAAGGACAGACAGATCTATTGTATCAACTTCCAGCTTCGCAAGCTGATCTAGGCGTACCTCGGCCGAAAAGCGGGCCTTGCGAGAATGGAAACCAATTTTAGGGACACGCCTTTGCAAAGGCATCTGCCCACCCTCAAAGCCAACCTTATGGAATCCCCCTGAGCGGGATTTTTGACCCTTGTGGCCACGACCGCAAGTTTTACCCAAACCAGACCCAATACCGCGCCCAGCACGTTTTCCTGTCTGTTTAGCACCAGGGGCTGAAGAGATCATATTTAATCGCATTCTAGCCTGCCTCTAACCTTAGAAGGTAAGACACTTTTTGAATCATCCCTCGATTCTCTGGAGTGTCAATGACCTCAACTGTTTGCCCAATACGACGAAGTCCTAAGCCAGCTACACATGCTTTATGTTTCGCTAACCGTCCAATAGTGCTTTTCACCAATGTAACCTTGAGTGTTGTCTTTTGCGTTGCCATCACTCACCCATAATATCTTCGAGGGTCTTGCCCCGTTTAGCGGCAATGCCTTCTGGGTTTGACATCTCTACAAGCCCCTTAACCGTAGCTCGTACCACGTTTACAGGATTTGCCGAACCTATGCATTTTGCTAAAACATTATGCACACCCACAACCTCAAAAACAGCGCGCATCGCGCCTCCGGCAATGATCCCTGTTCCCTCAGAGGCAGGCTGCATATGGACCTTGGCAGCACCATGGCGGACGGTAATAGGATGTTGCAGCGTATCCCCTTTTAGGGGAACAAAAATCATATTTTTCCTCGCGTTTTCCATAGCTTTCTGAATGGCAACGGGAACCTCGCGAGCCTTACCTCGACCAAATCCAACACGGCCCTTACCATCACCTACCACTGTCAAAGCCGAAAAACCAAATTGGCGCCCACCCTTTACCACCTTGGCAACGCGTCTTACGCCAACCAATTTTTCCAGCAATGCATCTCCTGTTACCCGCCGATCTGTCTGTGACATCAACTCCAACCCTTAAAACTGTAATCCACCTTCACGGGCCGCGTCTGCTAATGCCTTTACCCGGCCATGATATTTGTAACCAGAGCGGTCAAAGGCAACCTTCGCAATACCCTGCGCCTTAGCCCGTTCAGCAATTACCTTGCCAACAGTGATGGCTGCTTCTTTATTACCAGTATTCTTCAACTGTTGCTTTAACGCTGGCTCTAGTGTTGAGGCACTGGCAACGACATCCCCGCCTATCGGTTTGATTATCTGCACATAAATATGCTTAGGAGTGCGATGAACTGTTAATCGCGCTACTCCCTGCTCACGGATTTTGTGTCGCACTTTAGTCGCACGTCGTAACCTTGCTACTTTTTTATCCACGCTACTACATTCCTACCTTTGCTATTTCTTCTTCGCTTCCTTGCGCACAACTATCTCGTCTGCATAGCGCACACCTTTTCCCTTATAAGGTTCAGGCGGCCTAAATCCGCGAATATTTGCCGCAACTTGTCCAACTTGCTGCTTATCAGCCCCTTTGATAACTATTTCTGTCGGACTCGGCACCTCAATAGTCAGATTCGCTGGCGCGGTAAATTCGATAGGATGAGAGTAACCTAAATTAAGCACAAGCTTTTGCCCTTGCATCTGTGCTCGGTAACCTACCCCCACTAGTTGCAAACGTCGCTCGAACCCTTGGCTAACGCCCTGTACCATATTATTTACTAAAGCGCGGGTAGTTCCACTAAGCGCTTCTGCCTGTTTCTCTGCCCCCTTTGGCGCAAAAGACAGGACTTCCCCTTCCTGGGTTACTTGTACGAAGGGATGAATGGCAAGTCCAAGAGAACCCTTTGCTCCCTTTACCTCAATATTGTTGCCAGCAAATGTGACTTCGACACCCTTCGGGATCGTCACTGGGTTATTCGCAATTCTTGACATCTTTCCCTACCTCTTTAGGCAACGTAGCACAATACTTCGCCGCCTTCACCAGCAGATCGTGCAGCTTTATCGGTCATAACACCGCGAGACGTAGAGACGATGGCAATACCTAACCCACCACGGATCCTAGGCAACCTATCCTTGCCTTTATATATACGCAGCCCGGGGCGGCTTACCCGTTGAATTTCGTCGATCACGGGCTTACCTTCATGATACTTTAAGCGCACGACCAAGACGGGCTTGGTATCATCCTCCACCCTATAATCCTCAATATAACCTTCTTCTTTCAGCACGCGAGCAATACTTTCCTTCAATTTTGACGAAGGCATACTGACTTCTAACTTGCCCGCACTTTGACCGTTACGCACCCGCGTCAGCATGTCCGAGATTGGATCGGTCATACTCATGGTATTTCTAGCCCCTTTGCGCTCTTACACTTTTATAGATGGTTACCAACTGGCCTTAACCAGCCCTGGAACATCCCCACGCATCGCCACTTCACGCAGTTTGTTACGGGATAAACCGAATTTGCGTACATAACCACGAGGTCTTCCGGTTAAACGACAACGCCTCCGTTGGCGCACAGGCGAAGAATCCCTTGGCAGGCTATGGAATTTAAGCATTGCCTTTTCCCGCTCCTCTGGGCTGAGACTTTCATCCTGCATCCGTGTTTTTAATTCTGCTCGCTTGGCCGCATATTTACGCGCCGTGCGTACCCGCTTCAACTCTCGATTAATCATGCACTTTTTTGACATCCCTAACTTCTAGCCCTGCTACGTCTATGTCCTAAAAGGAAAATTAAATGCCCTAAGCAACACACGACCTTCTTCATCCGTCTTGGCTGTGGTCGCTATGGTAATGTTCATTCCCCGTATAGTATCGATCTGGTCATAGTCGATCTCCGGGAAGATAATCTGTTCACGAATCCCCATATTATAATTACCCCTTCCGTCAAAAGACTTGGGACCCAGTCCACGGAAGTCTCGGATGCGAGGAATCGCGATGTTAATGAAGCGATCTAAAAATTCATACATCCGATCGCGGCGCAAGGTAACTTTACACCCAATGGGCCAGCCCTTACGGATCTTAAACCCTGCTACCGAATTCCGCGCACGAGTGGCTACTGGTTTTTGGCCAGATATTTTAGCCATGTCATCCATCGCATGCTCTAGAATTTTTTTATCCCCAACGGCTTCCCCCACCCCCATATTCAAGGTGATCTTTTCGATACGAGGCACTGCCATCACTGACTGATAACCAAATTGTTCCCGCAACTGATTAATAACGGTGTCCCGGTAATATTCTTGTAACCTTACCATACTAATCTACCACTGAGCCTTGTATTAAGCCCGAGTAACTTCGGATATTCTGCCTAAACTAAGAAGCGTCAACAACTTCACCGTTTGACTTGAAATAGCGTACCTTACGGCCATCTTCCAATCTCCTAAAACCAACTCGATCACCTTTCTCGGTAACCGGGTTGTAAAGCATGACATTGGAAATATGCACCGGCGCTTCCTGCTCGACAATTCCTCCTGGCTTATTAGCGGCCGGATTAGGCCGAGTGTGGCGCTTCACCATATTGACTTCTTCTACAATCACGCGGTCACCGCTCAATACGCGTAAAACTTTTCCTCGCTTCCCTCTACTTCTACCAGCGGTAACGACAACCTCATCGCCTATCCGTACTCTGCGCATCATCACCCTCCCTACAACACTTCCGGGGCCAAAGAAACTATCCTCATGAAATTTTCAACCCGCAGTTCCCGCGTTACAGGACCAAAAATTCGAGTACCTATAGGTTGTAGCTGGTTATTTAATAATACCGCGGCATTATTATCAAACCGGATAAGTGATCCGTCTGCACGACGGACGCCTTTTTTGGTCCGCACAATTACTGCGTTATAAACTTCACCTTTCTTGACCTTGCCCCGCGGAATGGCCTCCTTAACTGCAACCTTAATAACGTCACCAATTCCTGCATAGCGACGCTGCGATCCACCTAATACTTTGATACAAACAAGTCGTCGAGCACCGCTGTTATCTGCCGCCTCTAAGCTGGTCTGCATTTGAATCATTATTGCTCTCCACCTAATATCATCGGGAAAACGACCATTATTCAGCGTGTGCGTTCAAGGACATTAACTAATTTCCAAGTTTTAGTCTTGGATAGCGGGCGTGTTGCTGTGATTGCTACCACATCACCCACTCGGCACTCATTCTTTTCATCATGAGCATGTAACTTTGTGAAACGCTTTACATATTTTTTGTAGAGAGGGTGCGCAACTCTACGTTCGACCAGCACCGTGATTGTTTTATCCATTTTATCACTCACTACACGACCAATAACGGTGCGTAAAGATTTCTCCTGATCACTCACACTCATATCTACTGCGCCCGCTCTCTTTCCGTTAGTACTGTCTTAACCCGAGCAATACTGCGTTGAACTCGTTTCAGCTCGCTATTTCGCGCCAATTGCCCGGTACCCTTTTGCATGCGCAGTTTAAATTGCTCTCGAGAAAGTTCCAGGAGTTCCTTCTGCAACTCATCCACTGTCTTTGTTCGCAACTCTTGAGCTTTCATTACATGACCGCCCGTGTAACAAATACTGTTTTAACAGGCAACTTAGCTGCTGCCAACTCGAAAGCCCTTCGTGCTACTTCTTCCGGCACCCCCTCCATCTCATAAAGGACACGTCCAGGCTGTACATTGGCAGCCCAATACTCTACATTACCCTTTCCTTTTCCTTGGCGTACTTCAAGGGGCTTTTGAGTAATGGGTTTATCTGGGAAAATCCTGATCCAAATTTTTCCACCCCGCTTAATGTACCTTGTCATAGCACGACGCGCAGCCTCAATTTGGCGTGCTGTAATCTTCCCTCGGCCAATGGCTTTCAATCCATACTCACCAAAATCTACTTGGCTACCCCGGAGCGATTGCCCACGGTTTCTGCCTTTTTGTTGCTTACGGAACTTGGTTCTTTTCGGCTGTAACATCATCTATTACCTTAGCTTGTCGCCGAGTTCCCTGCGGTAACTTGCTGATCCGGCTGTTCAAATACTTCGCCCTTGAATATCCACACCTTGACACCAAGGACTCCATAGGTGGTTTTCGCCTCAGCAAAACCATAGTCAATATTAGCGCGCAGCGTATGCAATGGCACTCGGCCCTCTCGATACCACTCATTACGCGCAATCTCTGCCCCATTTAAGCGTCCAGAGACTTTTATTCGAATGCCTTGGGCACCTACACGCATAGCATTAGTAACAGCACGCTTCATGGCTCGACGAAACATGATTCGCCGCTCAAGCTGCTGCGCTACATTTCCAGCAACGAGCGTAGCATCTAGCTCAGGCTTGCGGATCTCTTGGATGTTAATATGAACAGGTATGCCCATCATCTCTGAGACTTCTTGCCGCAAGTTATTGATGTCTTCGCCTTTTTTCCCAATGACAATTCCTGGGCGCGCCGTATGTATAGTAATCCGAGCATTACGTGCCGGTCGGTCAATTTGAATATTACTCACTAACGCATGGGCTAGCTTTTTGGTAAGATGGCTGCGAACCCCCAAATCATTATTGAGCAAATCACTAAATTGGCTGCTATCTGCATACCACTTAGAATTCCAGTCCTTGACGATACCCAGGCGAATCCCGGTAGGATGTACTTTCTGCCCCATTCCTATGCTCTCCTAATCCTCTGCAACTATCACCCTGATATGGCAAGAACGTTTAAAAATCCGACTAGCACGGCCTCTAGCCCTTGCACGGATTCGCTTCATGGTAGGCCCTTCGTTGACCATAATAGCAGCAACCCGCAGCTCATCGATATCAGCCCCATCGTTATGTTCAGCATTCGCAACTGCTGATTCCAACACCTTCTTAATGATCTCTGCTGCCTTCTTGGGGCTAAAGTTTAAAATATCTAACGCCTTATCCACAGGTAGCCCACGAATTTGGTCGGCAACTAGCCGACCTTTTTGTGCCGACAGCCGCGCATATTTTAGTGTTGCTGTAGTTGCCATCTTTCTCTTCCGCTCCGTTACCTTGACTTTTTGTCAGCCACATGGCCTTTAAAAGTCCGAGTCGGGGCAAATTCACCCAACTTATGACCGACCATGTTCTCCGTGACAAAAATAGGGACATGCTGCCGACCATTATGCACGGCAATTGTCAATCCAATCATCTCCGGAACGATCATTGAGCGACGTGACCACGTCTTAATCGGACGTCGGCTCTGGGTCGCGCTTGCCTCCGCCACCTTCTTTATTAGGTGGGGGTCCACAAACGGGCCTTTTTTAATCGAACGCGGCATGCTTCATCCTCACTGAGTTATTTACTTACGTCGACGCACAATAAGTTTCCCGGTACGCTTATTACGGCGGGTCTTATATCCTTTGGTAGGGACTCCCCAAGGGCTTACCGGGTGACGGCCACCTGAGGTTCGACCCTCGCCACCTCCATGGGGATGGTCCACAGGATTCATTGCAACTCCACGCACAGTGGGGCGCTTCCCCCGCCAACGCTTGGCTCCCGCTTTGCCTAGGGAACCCAGGCCATGGCCATCATTGCCAACTTCTCCAATCGTTGCACGACATTCAAGCGGCACTCTTCGTATCTCACCTGAGCGTAGGCGCAACATTGCATAACGACCTTCACGAGCCACCAACTGGCAGGAGGCGCCAGCGCTCCGCGCCAATTGAGCTCCTTTACCTGGTTTTAGCTCGACACAATGCACGAGTGTACCCACGGGAATATTTCGTAGCGGAAGGCAATTCCCATCACGAATTGGCGCATCCTGACCAGAGATTACTGAAGTCCCAACCTGGATTGCCTTGGGTGCAATAATATACCGCTTTTCGCCATCAGAATAACTAATTAATGCAATATGAGCACTACGGTTAGGATCGTACTCTATCCTTTCCACACGCCCGGGGACACCAATTTTATTGCGTTTAAAATCAATAGTTCGATAAAGCCGCTTATGTCCACCACCGGAGTGGCGAACAGTAATTCTACCCTGATTGTTCCGGCCTCCGCTCTTGCTCAACTTCTCAGTCAAAGCCGGATAAGGCCTCCCCTTATATAATTCAGGAGAAGTGATCTGTATCACAAACCGGCGACCAGCGGATGTAGGTTTAGCTTTTACAATCGGCATAGCCGTTTTCCTTAATTTATTTAAGCAATAATCCCGCGTTTACTCGGCACCCATAAAGTCAATCTCATGGCCTGCCTGTAGCGACACATAAGCCTTTTTCCAATCACTACGGCGACCGGTGTAACGGCCAAAACGCTTGTTCTTTCCCTTAATACGTGCTGTGCGCACCCTAGCGACTTTGACATCAAACAAAAGCTCAACTGCCTGTTTAACCTCTCGCTTGTTAGCGTCGGGCAACACTTTCAGCACCACCTGGTTATGTTTTTCCCCTACCAGGGTGCTTTTTTCTGAAATCACTGGCGCCAAAATAACTTTAGTTAAACGCTCCTCGTTCATGCGAGGCTCTCCTCAAAACAACGGATTGCAGCATCTGTTGCTAGAACCCCATCAAACCGGATCAGGTTAACAGGACTGACACTATTCGCGTTATTCACGGCAACCGCCGGGATATTCCTAGCAGATAATTCAAGATTAGGATTATCTTCAGCAATCACCACCAACACGCTATGCCAATCATAAGTCCTTAATATTTTAACTAGTTCCTTTGTCTTAGGTTCAGGAAATACAATTTCATTGACCACCCGCAACCTATCTTGACGCGCAAGTTCCGAGAGGATCGAGCGCATAGCAGCTCGATACATTTTTTTGTTTACCTTCTGCGAGTAATCCCTCGGCTTAGCAGCAAAAACCTTACCGCCTCCCCGCCATAGGGGACTCCGAATAGTACCTGCTCGAGCACGCCCCGTCCCTTTCTGGCGAAAAGGCTTAGCACCACCGCCTCGAACTTCTGAGCGTGTTTTTTGAGCACGCGTGCCCGCTCGATCCTTCGCCAAATAAGCAGTCACCACTTGATGGATAAGAGGCTCGTTAAAGTATTGAGCAAACACAACATCGGATACTTGTATCATACCCGTTTCAGCGTTTTCTGCGAGCGATTGCACTGCGAGCTCCACCGCTTCCTCCTTATTATCTACTTACTTACCGCGACCTTGGCTGCAGGCTTCACTACCACATCCCCCCCTGGCGCACCAGGTATGGCCCCTTTCACCAATAGCAAATGGCGCTCCTCGTCAACCCGCACTAATTCAAGGTTTTGAACAGTGCGTTGTACATTTCCCATCTGCCCGGCCATTTTTTTTCCTTTAAATACCCGACCTGGAGTCTGGCATTGGCCGATAGAACCTGGGGCACGGTGGGATAATGAATTACCATGGCTAGCATCTCCACCACCAAAACGATAACGGCGAACCACACCAGCAAAGCCACGCCCACGGGTGATACCCGTAACATCAACCTTCTGCCCAACTTCGAACAAGCTGACCTTTAATTCGTTGCCAGCCTCAATATTTGCTCCTTCCCCCTCTACAAGGCGAAACTCGTGCAATTTTCGACCAGGCTCTACCCCAGCCTTTGCAAAGTGCCCCTTTAAAGGTTTGGTGACTCGGGAAGGTCGCATCTTCCCTACCGTCACTTGTAATGCCCGATAGCTATCCCGCTCCAGAGACTTAATCTGGGAAACCCGATTGGGAGTTGCCTCAATGACCGTTACCGGTATTGATGTTCCCTCCTCCGTAAAGACCCGGGTCATCCCCAACTTCCGGCCGACTAATCCGATTGTCATTCGCCTATCCTCGTGTCTACCGTCGCATTATTTTGTCAAGTTAACTTGATCTGGACATCAACACCCGCAGCTAAGTCTAGCTTCATCAAGGCGTCGACAGTCTTTTCTGTGGGATCAACAATATCCATCAACCGCTTGTGGGTACGGATCTCATACTGATCTCGAGCATCCTTGTTAACATGGGGCGATATCAAAATCGTAAACCGCTCCTTCCGGGTGGGCAAAGGGATTGGCCCCCGTACGTGCGCACCTGTGCGCTTGGCGGTATCTACAATTTCCCGTGCGGACTGGTCAATCAGGCGGTGATCAAATGCCTTTAACCGAATCCTAATAACTTGTTGCTTGGCCATGCCGCTACTCGATAACTTTACTGACGACGCCGGCCCCTACCGTACGCCCTCCTTCACGGACGGCAAAACGCAAGCCCTCCTCCATGGCAATAGGCGCAATCAAACTGACCGTCATCTGAATATTATCCCCCGGCATCACCATCTCCACCCCCTCAGGCAAATCAATGGCACCGGTCACATCCGTGGTCCGAAAATAAAACTGCGGACGATACCCCGTAAAAAACGGCGTGTGACGGCCCCCCTCCTCCTTGGAAAGCACATACACCTCCGCATTAAACTTCGTGTGCGGCGTAATCGAGCCCGGCTTCGCAAGTACCTGCCCTCGCTCCACATCCTCGCGCTTGGTCCCCCGCAACAATACCCCCACGTTGTCACCCGCTCGACCCTCATCCAAGAGCTTGCGAAACATCTCCACTCCCGTACAGGTCGTCTTCTGCGTCTCCCGCATCCCTACGATCTCTATCTCCTCACCAACCTTGATAATCCCTCGCTCCACACGTCCCGTCACCACCGTCCCGCGGCCCGAAATCGAAAACACATCCTCTATCGGCATCAAAAACGGTTGGTCCACCGCACGCTGAGGCTCCGGTATGTACGCATCCATCGCCTCCACTAACTTCAATATCGACGGGATCCCTATCTCGCTCGTGTCCCCCTCCAAGGCCTTCAACGCACTGCCCACCACTATCGGTGTGTCATCCCCAGGAAACTGGTAGCTGTCCAACAGCTCCCGAACTTCCATCTCCACCAACTCCAGCAGCTCCGCATCGTCCACCATGTCCGCCTTGTTCAAATACACTAGTATGAACGGCACCCCCACCTGACGCGCCAACAAAATATGCTCCCGCGTCTGCGGCATCGGTCCATCCGCCGCCGATACCACCAATATCGCTCCGTCCATCTGCGCCGCACCCGTAATCATGTTCTTCACATAATCCGCATGCCCAGGACAGTCCACGTGCGCATAGTGCCGCGCCTCCGTCTCATACTCCACATGCGCTGTCGCTATCGTAATCCCTCGCTCCCGCTCCTCCGGCGCATTGTCAATCTGGTCGTAGGCCCTAAACTCCCCCCCATATTGCTCCGATAACACCCTCGTCAACGCCGCCGTTAACGTCGTCTTTCCATGGTCTACGTGACCAATCGTGCCTACGTTGATATGCGGCTTCTTCCGCTCAAATTTCGCCTTGGACACAGTCGCTCACCTCACAAAAATAACTGTCTATCTTATTGAGACTTTTTAATAATTGCCCCAGCGATGTTAGAGGGCGCCTCATTATACTTTGAAAACTCCATCGTATAGTTAGCCCGTCCCTGAGTAGCCGAACGGAGATCAGTAGCGTAACCGAACATTTCTGCCAATGGCACCTCCGCACGAATGATCTTGCCACTAGGGGCGTCATCCATTCCCTGCACCATGCCACGGCGCCGATTAAGATCACCCATCACGTCACCCATGTATTCCTCCGGGGTGACTACTTCCACCTTCATAATAGGCTCAAGCAGCACAGGATCTGCTTTTTGCATGCCTTCCTTGAAAGCCATAGAGCCCGCAATTTTGAAGGCCATTTCACTAGAATCTACATCATGGTATGAGCCGTCATACAATGTGATCTTGACATCCACTACCGGATATCCGGCAATTACTCCATTTTCGGTCTGCTCTTTTATCCCCTTGTCAACGGCAGGAATAAACTCCTTGGGGATAACACCGCCCACAATTTTGTTAATAAACTCATATCCCTTACCCCGCTCTTGGGGTTCGATCCGAAGCCATACATGGCCATACTGACCACGGCCACCGCTCTGGCGTACAAACTTACCTTCCTGTTCCACACTTTGCCGTATGGTTTCCCGATAAGCCACTTGGGGAGCGCCTACATTAGCCTCCACCTTAAACTCTCGCTTCATGCGATCAACAATAATATCAAGGTGTAACTCCCCCATCCCCGAGATGATAGTCTGGCCCGATTCTTCGTCCGTACGCACCCTAAAAGAGGGATCTTCCTTAGCCAGTTTTCCAAGGGCAAGGGACATCTTTTCTTGATCCGCCTTGGTTTTAGGCTCAATGGCAACGGAGATTACGGGCTCGGGAAACTCCATCCGCTCCAATAAAACAATGTGGTCCATATCACATAAGGTGTCACCCGTAGTCACATTCTTCAGACCGACCGCAGCAGCGATGTCGCCCGCTCCCACATCTTTAATTTCTTCCCGACTATTAGCATGCATCTGGAGCAAACGGCCAATGCGCTCACGGTTTCCAGAAGCCGCGTTATAAACCGTATCTCCTGAACTTAAGATCCCAGAATAAACTCGGAAAAAAGTAAGATTTCCCACATAGGGATCGGAGGCAATCTTAAAAGCTAGAGCAGCAAACGGCTCTTCATCAGAAGCATGGCGTTCAACTTCGGTTTCATCTTGTTTGATACCTTTGATAGGAGGAACTTCAACGGGAGAAGGCATATAAGAAATCACCGCATCCAATACCGCCTGCACCCCCTTATTTTTAAAGGCTGAGCCACACAAAGCCGGAACGATCTCCCCGCTCAAGGTTCGGGTACGAAGGCCCTTAGTAATATCTTCCGCCGACAGATCATCTTCTTCAAGATACTTTTCCATTAATGATTCGGAGGCCTCGGCAGCAGCCTCCACCATCTTTTCCCGATATTCATCGCAAGTGGCTTGTAGATCTCCCGGTATATCCTTTTCTTCAAAAGTCATACCCATGTTGGCTTCATCCCAATAGATGGCCTTCATCCTAATGAGATCAACCACCCCCTTAAAGTTTTCCTCAGCCCCAATAGGCACCTGAATAGGAATGGGGTTAGCCGCTAACCTAGTACGAACTTGCCCGACTACTCGGAAGAAATCAGCCCCCTGGCGGTCCATCTTATTAACAAATGCCAGGCGGGGGACTTCATATTTATTTGCCTGCCGCCATACAGTTTCTGATTGGGGTTCAACCCCCCCTACGGCACAGAATACAGCAACAGCACCATCCAACACCCGCAGAGAACGTTCTACCTCAATGGTAAAGTCCACATGCCCTGGCGTATCAATGATATTGATCCGGTGCTCAGGAAATTGCCTCTCCATGCCTTTCCAGAAACAGGTGGTCGCTGCAGAGGTAATCGTAATTCCCCTTTCCTGTTCCTGCTCCATCCAGTCCATAGCGGCAGCACCATCATGCACCTCACCAATCTTATGGGAGACACCCGTATAGTACAGGATACGTTCAGTGGTAGTAGTTTTACCGGCATCGATATGGGCCATAATGCCGATATTACGATAGCGTTCGATAGGGGTCTTCCGGGCCACGACAGCAAATCCTTAATTTGAAGAAATAATCCGAACCATTTAGATACTCACCAGCGATAGTGGGCAAAAGCCTTATTTGCCTCTGCCATGCGATGAGTGTCCTCCCTTTTCTTGACCGCAGTTCCTTTACCCTCATAAGCATCCATGAGTTCTCCAGCGAGACGCAACCCCATGGATTTCTCGCCCCGTTTGCGGGCAGCTTCCACCAGCCAACGCATCGCAAGGGTAGAACGTCGCTCAGGACGGACCTCTACAGGCACCTGGTAGGTTGCCCCACCTACCCGACGGGATTTAACCTCAACTAATGGACGAACATTTTCTAACGCCTTTTCCAAAATATCCATGGGTTCTTGGTTCGCTTTTTCTGCCGCGCGATCCAAGGCTCCATAGACTATTTTCTCTGCCAGCGATTTCTTGCCATTGAGCATAAGAATAGTAATAAACTTAGCTAGCTGTGCGCTTCCATATTTGGGATCTGGTAAAACTTCTCGCCCAGTAATAACCCGTTTTCTTGGCATCTCTTCCGTCCAGTTCGTTTATTTCATCCAACCTCATTTTATGAGGGGATATCACTAGCCCTTTGGGCGCTTGGCCCCATATTTAGAGCGACCCTGCCGACGATCCCCTACCCCTGCTGTATCTAAGGAACCCCGTACGATGTGGTAACGCACACCGGGCAAGTCCTTGACACGACCACCCCGAATCAAAACCACAGAGTGTTCCTGTAAATTATGGCCTTCACCCCCGATATAGGAGGTAACTTCCATGCTGTTGGTTAAGCGTACGCGGGCCACCTTACGCAAGGCTGAGTTAGGTTTCTTGGGCGTAGTCGTGTAGACCCGAGTACAGACTCCCCGCTTTTGGGGACAGGCCTGCAATGCAGGTACATTACTTTTCTTTCTCTGCCGTACCCGCGGCTTGCGAACCAACTGGTTAATGGTAGCCATGAATTCTGAATACTCCGGACAAAATAAAGTTAAGCGTCCAAACGCCGATTATGATCGGAGAGTGAACGCTTCAGGATTTGGGTTTCTAGTTTCTAAACTTACGGCGTCCTCCTTGACCTTTTCAAGGAGGACGCCTACGTAGGAAACTGGGAATTTTAGGCTCGATGAGGGTTTTTGTCAAGCAGTCGCAGCACCTGACTCGGAAATTTCGCCCTCACCATAACGAGAGGAGCCCGCCTCCCCTGTTAAAGCTTCTGATTGCTCTAATATATGCCGCTTGCGGCGCCGCTCAGAATGATAGGCTAATCCCGTCCCTGCGGGAATTAAACGGCCGACAATCACATTTTCCTTTAATCCGCGCAACTCGTCGCTCTTACCCGTCACTGCTGCTTCTGTAAGCACACGCGTAGTTTCCTGGAAGGAAGCGGCCGAAATGAAAGATTCGGTCGCTAGTGAGGCCTTGGTGATACCCAAGAGCACCGGTTCAAAACGGGCAGATAATTTGCCCTCTTTCTCCACCTTCTCATTTTCCTCCAACAATCGCGCTTTATCAACCTGCTCACCCTTAAGAAAGCTGGTATCTCCAGGTTCTATTACTTCTATCTTGCGAAGCATTTGGCAAACAATAACTTCGATGTGCTTGTCATTAATTTTCACTCCTTGTAGGCGATACACATCCTGGACCTCGTTAACGATATATTGAGTTAACTCCTCCACCCCCCTTAGACGTAGAATGTCATGAGGCGCCGGGGGTCCATCGACGATTACTTCGCCTTTTTCAACGTGTTCACCCTCGAACACATTGACTTGGCGCCACTTGGGGATCAACTCTTCATGCCGTTCGCCATCACTGCCCGTAATAATAAGCCGCTGTTTACCCTTGGTTTCCCTACCAAAACTTACGGTCCCCGAAATTTCGGCAAGGACAGCAGGATCTTTTGGTTTGCGTGCCTCGAATAGATCGGCTACTCTCGGCAAACCGCCCGTGATATCACGTGTCTTACTAGATTCTTGGGGCAATCGCGCTAACACATCACCCACACCAACCATGGTTGCATCCTCTACCGAAACGATGGCCCCCGCTGGCAAATAATAATGGGCAGGGATATCCGTTCCTGCAAGGCATAAGTCATTGCCTGTTTCATCAACTAACTTGACCAGCGGACGCAATTCCCTAGCAGCGGCACCTCGTTGCTTAGGATCGAGCACAGTGAGGCTTGTCAGACCCGTGACCTCATCAACCTGGCGTTCCACGGTGGTGCCTTCCACAAAATCCTGAAGCCTGACTTTGCCCGCCACTTCTGTAATCACAGGGTGAGTATGAGGATCCCAGGTGGCAACCACTTGCCCCGGTTCCACCACATCGCCATCTCCCACCGAAAGCTCAGCACCATAGGGAATCTTATAGCGTTCCCGATCACGCCCCTGCTCATCCACTACGTGAACTTCCCCGGAGCGAGAGACAGCAACATATTTACCACTTTCGTGCTGAACTATCTTAACATTATGCAACCGAATGCTGCCTTTGTACTTAATCTCAATACTATTGGTGGTTACCGTTCGGGATGCTGCTCCTCCAATATGGAAAGTGCGCATAGTCAGCTGGGTACCTGGTTCACCGATGGATTGAGCCGCGATGACGCCAATGGCTTCACCCACATTGATGCGGTGGCCCCGCCCCAGATCTCGACCATAACAACCAGCACAGACCCCATAACGAGTCTCACAGGTAATAGGTGAACGGACTTTCACCGCATCAATACCGAGGGTTTCAAGATGATCGACCCATGACTCATCTAGCAGCGTGCCGGCAGGTATCGCCACTTCATTGCTCCCGGGCACATAAACCTCAAGCGCCAATACCCGGCCTAGAACGCGCTCTCGTAACGGCTCTACAACATCACCACCCTCTACCAGCGGAGTCATGCTAATTCCGCGGGTGGTGCCACAATCATCCTCTGTAATCACCAAGTCCTGGGCTACGTCTACTAAGCGTCGAGTCAAGTACCCAGAATTAGCCGTTTTTAGCGCTGTGTCAGCCAACCCCTTACGAGCTCCATGGGTAGAAATAAAGTACTGCAATACATCTAGTCCTTCACGGAAATTAGCCGTAATGGGCGTTTCAATGATCGAGCCGTCTGGCTTAGCCATCAAGCCCCGCATACCTGCAAGCTGGCGGATCTGGGCAGCCGATCCCCGGGCCCCCGAATCGGCCATCATATAGATGGAGTTAAAGGTTTGTTGTTTAACGACTTTACCCTCTGCATCCTGCACCTCTTCACTCCCTAACCGTTCCATCATTGCCTTGGCCACTTGGTCATTGGTATGGGACCAAATATCCACGACTTTGTTATACCGCTCGCCATTGGTAACTAAGCCTGAGGCGTATTGTTCCTCAATTTCCTTCACCTCTTCTTCCGCCCTAACGAGAATGGCTTGCTTTTCCTCTGGTACGACCATGTCATCAACACCAATGGAGATACCACTCAGAGTCGCTTGCCGGAATCCGAGGTACATCAGGCGATCAGCAAATACTACTGTGGTTTTAAGACCCAGGCGCCGATAACAGGTATTGACTAATTTAGAAATCTCCTTTTTAGTCATATTCCTATCGACTAATTCGAAAGGCAGCCCTGGCGGCAATAGCTCTGAAAGTAGAGCTCGTCCCACTGTCGTATTCACGATACGGGTCGTTTCACGCTCATCTTCGGGTTTAGAAAGGTCCGTTTCGGTAATACGCACGGAAACTTTCGCATGGAGATCAACCACCGCTGTCTCATAGGCACGTCGTACTTCATTGACATCAGCAAAGAGCATTCCCTCACCCTTGGCATTTACCCGCTCACAGGTCATGTAGTACAGCCCTAAAACTACATCCTGGGTGGGACCAATAATGGGCTCCCCATTAGCCGGTGACAGAATATTGTTTGTAGACATCATAAGGGCCCGGGCTTCCAGCTGGGCCTCCAAAGACAGCGGTACATGAACTGCCATCTGGTCGCCATCAAAGTCAGCATTAAAAGCCACACAAACCAAAGGGTGGAGCTGAATCGCCTTACCTTCAATGAGCACCGGCTCGAAAGCCTGGATGCCCAGGCGGTGCAAGGTAGGGGCCCGATTAAGCATAACCGGGTGCTCCCGGATCACCTCCTCTAACACATCCCATACCTCAGGACCTTCCCGCTCTACCAGTTTCTTTGCTGCCTTAATCGTGGTGGCAAGTCCAGCCCGTTCCAACTTACCAAAGATGAAAGGTTTAAAAAGTTCCAGTGCCATTTTCTTGGGCAAACCACACTGGTGCAGCTTAAGGGTTGGCCCCACCACAATGACAGAACGACCAGAATAATCCACCCGCTTACCCAGTAGATTTTGCCGAAACCGTCCCTGTTTGCCTTTGATCATATCGGCTAACGATTTTAAAGGCAGCTTATTGGTCCCCGTAATCGCTCGGCCGCGACGCCCATTATCCAAGAGAGCATCCACTGACTCCTGGAGCATGCGTTTTTCATTGCGCACGATGATATCAGGGGCATTCAAATCTAATAGCCGTTTAAGACGATTATTGCGATTAATCACCCGCCGGTATAGATCGTTAAGATCAGAGGTGGCAAAACGCCCTCCTTCCAAAGGCACCAGGGGTCGTAAATCGGGCGGTAAAATCGGGAGAACTTCTAAAATCATCCATTCGGAGCGGTTGCCTGAATCGATAAAAGCTTCGATAAGCTTAAGCCGTTTACTAAGCTTCTTAATCTTGGTGTCAGAGTTCGTACTGGTAATTTCCTCCCGCAGTTTTGTGGCTTCTCCTTTGAGATCAAGGGTTTTAAGCATCTCCTGGACCGCTTCTGCTCCCATACGGGCATCAAACTCATCGCCATATTCCTCAATGGCTTGAAGGTAGGCCTCATCCGCTAAGAGTTGCCCCCGCTCCAAAGGAGTCATGCCTGGCTCAATAACCACGGAAGCCTCGAAGTAGAGAACCCGCTCAATATCGCGAAGTGTCATATCTAAAAGTAAACTGATCCGCGAAGGCAACGATTTTAAGAACCAAATATGAGCCACTGGGCTCGCCAGCTCAATATGTCCCATACGCTCCCGGCGAACTTTGGCCAGAGTCACCTCTACCCCACATTTCTCGCAAATCACGCCGCGATGTTTGAGGCGCTTATATTTGCCGCATAAACACTCGTAGTCTTTAACTGGGCCAAAAATTTTAGCGCAAAAAAGCCCGTCACGTTCCGGCTTAAAAGTCCGATAATTGATGGTTTCAGGCTTCTTGACCTCTCCGTATGACCAAGCCCGGATCATATCGGGAGATGCCAGACCAATGCGTATGGAATCGAACTCCTCGATCTGGTTTTGCTGCTTAAGCAAATTCAGTAAATCTCTCATTATGCGGTCCTCCATAGCCAGGGCTGGCGGATATGTCTATTGTGACCATCGGCTCGTTTTCCCATTTCTGTGGCCATTTAGTCCTGTTCCAGTTCGATATCGATACCGAGGGCACGAATTTCCTTTGTCAATACATTAAACGACTCAGGCATACCCGCTTCCATTCGGTAATCACCATCCACGATGTTCTTATACATCTTGGTACGCCCGTTCACATCATCAGATTTCACAGTGAGCATCTCCTGCAAAGTATAGGCAGCGCCATAGGATTCCAGGGCCCATACTTCCATCTCACCAAAACGCTGTCCACCAAACTGGGCTTTTCCACCCAGAGGCTGCTGAGTGACTAAGCTATAAGGGCCAGTCGACCGAGCATGCATTTTGTCATCAATCAAGTGATTGAGCTTAAGCATATGCATATACCCTACCGTTACCGGGCGGGCGAAAGCTTCTCCCGTTCTTCCATCATACAGCGTTGTTTGACCATTAGTAGGCAAATCAGCTAGCTCTAGCATCGCTTTGATTTCCTTCTCAGAAGCCCCATCAAATACCGGTGTTGCCATAGGAACACCATTACGCAGGTTGGTGGCCAGTTCCAATATCTCCTCATCCCTCAGAGAATTTAGGTCTTCTTTTTTGCCACTGGTGTTATACACCCGCTCCAGAAAACCACGCAATTCAGAAACTTGACTTCTTGAATCAAGGAGAGCGCCAATCCTTCGACCTAGGCCTTTTGCCGCCCATCCCAAATGAGTCTCCAGGATCTGGCCAATATTCATCCGAGAAGGCACCCCTAGGGGGTTAAGCACGATATCCACTGAGGTCCCATCTTCCATATAAGGCATGTCTTCAAGAGGCACGATAGTAGAAATCACGCCCTTATTCCCATGCCGACCAGCCATCTTATCGCCTGGCTGGATACGGCGTTTTACTGCCAAATAGACCTTTACCATTTTTTGGACACCGGGGGGCAGATCATGCCCAGAAGTAAGCTTGGCCCGCTGTTGCTGGAACTTTTCGTCCATTGCCGCCCGTTGCTCCTTTAGTTGCCCAGCAGCCCATTCCAGCTGTTTATCAGCTTCCTCACTACGCAGTCGAATCTCAAACCATCGATCCTTAGGCAAATCGGCAAGATAATTCATTGTGATCTTGCTACCCGCGCCTAATCCTGCCGGCCCTCCTTCGGCAATCTTACCCACCAATACTTTCTCTAAGCGCTGGTAGATATCTGCCTCTACGATACGAAACTCATCGCGCAAATCCTTTTTGATTTTAGCTAATTCCATCTCTTCTATCTGCAAGGCCCGGGAGTCTTTTTCCACACCATCACGGGTAAAGACCTGAACATCAATGACAGTGCCATGCATACCCGAAGGCACCCGTAGGGAAGTGTCCTTCACATCAGAAGCCTTTTCCCCAAAAATGGCTCGTAGCAGCTTCTCCTCCGGTGTCAATTGAGTTTCCCCTTTGGGAGTCACCTTGCCTACCAAAATATCACCGGGTTTGACTTCCGCACCGATATAAACAATACCCGCCTCGTCCAGCTTGGACAGAGCTGCTTCGCTTACATTGGGAATATCGCTGCTGATCTCTTCTGGGCCTAGCTTGGTGTCCCGAGCAAAGCAACTCAACTCTTCAATATGGATGGAAGTAAAACGTTCTTCTTCCACCACTCGCTCGGAGATAAGGATTGAGTCCTCGAAGTTATAGCCATTCCAGGGCATAAAGGCCACGAGAAGATTCTGCCCCAAAGCCAACTCACCCATATCTGTTGACGGACCATCTGCCAGGACATCACCCGCTGCCACAACCTCACCTGGTTTCACCAAGGGCCGCTGGTTAATACACGTATTTTGATTTGAGCGGGCGTACTTAGTGAGATTGTAAATATCAACCCCGGGCTCATCAGCAGCCGTTTCCTCATCATTGACTCGCACTACCACCCGGGCTGCATCCACAGAATCCACGACACCCCCACGGCGGGCAACCACCATGACCCCTGAATCGCGGGCCACAACCTTCTCAATACCCGTCCCCACTAAGGGGGTCTCCGCCCGCAAAGTAGGTACTGCCTGGCGTTGCATGTTAGATCCCATTAATGCACGATTAGCATCGTCGTGTTCTAAAAAGGGGATCAAAGATGCGGCTACCGATACAATCTGTTTAGGTGACACATCGATGTACTGCACCTTTTCCGGTGGCAAAAGCGTGAATTCATTCTTGTGGCGACAGGAAACGAGCATATCCACAAGGCGGCCTTCCTCATCAGCAGTCGCATTTGCTTGGGCAATCACATACTGTCCTTCCTCAATGGCCGACAGATATTCCACTTCGCCGGTCACCTTGCTTTCAACTACTTTTCGGTAAGGCGTCTCAATAAAACCATATCGATTAGTTCTAGCATAAACCGCTAAGGAATTGATCAAACCAATATTTGGACCTTCTGGTGTCTCAATGGGACAAACCCGGCCATAATGGGTAGGATGTACGTCACGCACTTCAAACCCCGCCCGCTCACGGGTGAGTCCTCCTGGCCCTAGGGCAGAAACCCGTCGCTTATGGGTTACCTCCGACAAAGGGTTGTTCTGGTCCATAAATTGCGACAGTTGGCTAGAACCAAAAAATTCCTTAATCGCTGCCGATACCGGTTTCGCATTAATTAATTCCTGGGGCATCAACCCTTCCGATTCAGCCAAGCTTAAGCGCTCCCGCACCGCCCGCTCGACCCGAACCAAGCCTACCCGAAATTGGTTCTCCGCCATCTCACCAACACTGCGCACTCGGCGGTTGCCCAGGTGGTCAACATCATCCACACTGCCATAACCGTTGCGGATATCAATTAAAGTCTTTATGACATCAACAATATCCTCTTTTGATAGAACCCCCAGGCCAACAATATCCTCTCTCCCAAGGCGACGATTAAACTTCATTCGCCCCACCGGAGAGAGATCGTAGCGTTCCGGATTGAAAAACAGATTTTGGAATAAATTCTGTGCCGCCTCCTTAGTCGGCGGCTCTCCAGGACGCATCACGCGGTAGATTTCCATTTGGGCCTCCAAAGGCGTGGTGGTAAGATCTAACCGCAAGGTATCAGAGATAAAAGGGCCACGATCTAACTCATTGGTATAGATAAGATCGAAGGATTGGATATCGGCGCCAGCTATGGCCTCCATTAACTCTGCTGTAATTTCATCATTGGCTCTAGCCAAGACTTCTCCGGTGTCAGTATCCACTAGATCTCGAGCCAGAATCTTCCCTATTAAAAATTCCTTGGGTGCAGACAGAGTCTCCATCCCCGCCTTTTCCATCTGCCTGATATGCCGTGCTGTAACCCGTCGCTCGGCTTCAACAATAACCTCACCATCTGGGCTGATAATATCAAAGGGCAGAGACTCACCGCGCAGCCGCTGAGGCAGCAAATCTAACAGGTAAACTGAACCCTGGTGATGAACCGTAATAGTTTCAAAGAACATCATCAGGATTTCCTCAGTGCTATAACCCAGGGCACGTAACAATATGGTTGCTAGCAATTTGCGCCGACGATCAATACGGGCATAGACGCAGTCTTTAGGATCAAATTCAAAATCTAGCCAAGATCCGCGATAGGGGATTATCCTAGCAGAGAAAAGTAATTTCCCTGAGGAATGGGTCTTTCCCTTATCATGCTCAAAAATGACTCCTGGAGAGCGATGTAATTGGGAGACGATAACCCGCTCTGTTCCGTTAATAACAAAATTCCCTTTTGGGGTCATCAAAGGAATTTCCCCCATGTAGACTTCTTGTTCTTTTACATCCTTGACAACTTGCTCGCTAGCAGGAGCCTCCTTGTCATAGATAACCAGGCGCAACTTAACCCGCAGTGGAGCCGCATAAGTCAAACCTCGTACTTGGCACTCCTTAACATCAAACGAGGGAGTACCAAGGTGATAACTGACATACTGGAGCTCCGCGTATTCTGTGTAGCTCTTGATGGGAAACACGCCCTGAAATGCTGCATGTAACCCTTTATCCTCCCGCTTATTGGGAGGCGCATCCATTTGTAAGAAATCACGGAAGGATTCAATTTGTGTTGCTAGCAAGAAGGGAGTTTTCAGTATACTATAAAGCTTGCCAAAATCTTTACGAATACGCTTCTTCTCGGTCAACGAGTAGGGCATCTTATCACCTCGGCGAGTGCCTGCTATCAAAAAAACCAGCAGCGGGTAAGGATAGCCACCGCGTTGCTGGCACTCTCTAGAGACGGGTCATCGCCTCTGCCAAGCACAGAGCTTGGGCAGAAGCTAAAGAAACGGAAAAAGGCTGGTGGCAGTAGCCACCAGCCAATTTTCCGTTCACACGGATAATAAACAATCGCGCTATCGCGTTATTTAACCTCGACGCTGGCGCCTGCCTCCTCTAACTGCTTTTTGATTTCCTCAGCTTCATCTTTAGAGATTCCTTCCTTAATCGCTGAAGGAGCGCCTTCCACCAAATCCTTAGCTTCCTTGAGGCCAAGACCGGTGATACCGCGCACAGCTTTAATGACTTGCACCTTATTAGAACCAAAGCTTGCCATTACCACATCAAACTCCGTTTTTTCTTCAGCTGCAGCCCCCGCCTCAGCACCGGCTGCAGGCGCAGCTACTGCAGCCACTGGCGCAGCGGCGCTAACGCCAAATTTTTCCTCCATGGCTTCAATCAATTCAACCACATCCATGACAGTCATATTCGAAATCGTTTCTAAGATTTCTTCTTTCGTTACAGCCATCGTTAACTCCGTAAACCTTTTGCCTAATACAGAATGTTGCCTAAGCTCCAAACAGCCTTCTAACCGCTAATCTAGGTCGCTTGTTTTTGATCCCGCACAGCAGCAACGGTGCGCACCAACTTCGCCGTTGGCTCAGCCAAGGTGCGGACAAACTTGCTGATTGGCGCTTGCAAAACGCCCATAAGCATAGCAATTGACTGCTCCTTAGTGGGCATTTCCGCTAGGGCCTTGACCTGCTCAGGGGGCAATAATCTACCCCCAACACAACCCATCTTCACTACAAGCTTGGCATGCTCCTTGCCAAAATCCCGAATCAGCCGCGCCGCAGCACTAGGCTCCTCGCGAGAAAACGCCAGCATCAAAGGTCCCCTTAAACCATCGCGCATGCACTCGAATTCGGTTCCTTCCAGGGCACGAGACGCTAACGTATTGCGTACTACACGCAGATAAACTTTTCCCTCGCGAGCAGCCGTCCTGAGCTTCGTCATCTCAGCAACAGTTAATCCACGATACTCAGCAGCAACAGCGGAATGAGCTTGAGAGGCAACTGCCGCCACTTCGGCAACAACAGCCTTTTTTGCTTCCAGATTAAGACTCAACCTTATTGCCTCCTTAATTAATCCCTGCCACATCCTTGTGTATAGATGAATACCCATTGGAGGTTGAACCATCCTTCAACCTTTTCCAATTACGGCAGCCGTTGCCACAACATTCCGTAGTAGTAGCAGGGCCTACCGTCTGCGCAGGCTGACTGGCATCCCGCCAACCCATTAAGCTCAATACGCCTGCGGTCTTAGACAGCCTACGATATATTCAGTAGGCGGCCCTCAAACACTCTCAAATAAGCAGAGCCCATCATAGAAACGATGAACTCAAATGTTAAAAAATCGCCCCGCTTAATCGGAAAGAGTCGCTTGTTCCACAGCTACACCGGGGCCCATAGTGGTAGACAAAGTCAGTTTTTTTAGGTACACGCCTTTCGCCGAGGCAGGCTTCAGCTTCCTGAGATCTTCAACTAAGGCTTGAAGATTTTGCTTAAGAGCAGCTACATCAAATGAGACCTTGCCAATTGAACAATGAATGATACCCGCTTTATCTGTCCGGTAACGAACCTGCCCCGCTTTAGCCTTGGTCACAGCACCGACTACATCAGTGGTCACCGTCCCCACCTTGGGATTGGGCATCAGCCCACGAGGACCTAGGATTGGACCCAACTGCCCCACTACGCGCATAGCATCTGGGGATGCAATGACCACATCAAAGTCGGTTTCGCCAGCCTTTACCTTCTCAGCTAAATCCTCAAGCCCAACGACATCAGCTCCTGCTTCTTTTGCTGCATCAAGATTAGCGCCTTGGGTAAAGACCGCTACACGCACTGTTTTACCGATGCCATTAGGCAATACTGTTGAACCCCGTACCACCTGATCAGACTTACGCGGGTCAACGCCAAGGTTAATAGCAGCGTCGACTGACTCTTCAAATTTAGCCGTTGCAGACTCTTTAAGCAGGCTTAAGGCTTCCTCCACCGAATAGAACTTCCCCGGCTCCAGTTTTTCCCGAATCCCAGCTAGCCGCTTACCCATTTTAGCCATGGCTTTTAGACTCCCTCCGTTTCCAGACCCATACTGCGTGCACTACCGGCAATGGTGCGAACGGCCGCATCCTTATCTGCGGCCGTCAAATCAGGCATTTTCGTTTCTGCAATCTCCTCTAGTTGGGCACGGGTAACCCTACCCACCTTATTGGTGTTAGGTTGGCTACTCCCAGAGGTGACTCCTGCTGCCTTTTTAAGCAACACCGAAGCTGGCGGTGTTTTGGTCACGAAGGTGAAACTACGATCAGAATAAACCGTAATCACCACCGGGATAGGCATCCCCTGCTCCAACCCCTGGGTCTGAGCATTAAACGTCTTACAGAACTCCATAATATTAACGCCACGTTGACCCAAAGCCGGGCCTACCGGAGGGCTTGGATTGGCCTGTCCAGCGGGTACTTGCAGCCTAATATAAGCTTCTATCTTCTTTGCCATGGTTTTGCTCCTATCGGGTGCAAGCGGCGCTCCCACCTCCCCGAAACCTTGTCCTCAGATAGCCAGTTTCCTAGCCACTGCAACTATCTCTTTTCAACTTGCCCAAAATCGAGTTCGACCGGAGTAGAGCGGCCAAAAATCAATACTGCCACTCGAAGTTTATTTTTCTCATAATTAACTTCTTCAACCACACCGTTGAAATCGGTAAAAGGTCCTTCTATCACACGCACCATTTCACCAGGCTCAAATAAAATTTTTGGTCTTGGCTGCTCTGCCCCTTCCCGGACCCGCTCTAGTATCTTTTCAGCTTCAGCATCCGTGATCGGCGCCGGTTTATCGCTAGTTCCCCCAATAAAACCAAGCACCCGAGGAACATCCCTTACCAAATGCCAGGCCTCATCGCTCATTTCCATTTGAACTAAGACATATCCAGGGAAGAACTTACGCTCACTTTTCCGCTTTTGGCCCTCGCGCATTTCAACGACTTCCTCGGTTGGCACCAGGATTTCTCCAAATTTTTCCTGCAGCCCATAACGGCGAATTCGCTCCTCAAGAGAGCGCTTTACTTGCTGCTCAAAGCCAGAGAAAGCCTGGACCACATACCAGCGCTTGGCCACTTCAACCCCCTACCCAGTCAATAGACGGACAATCCACATCAGCAGCGTGTCAAACAGCCATAGTATGCTTGCCATCACCATCACCATCAGCAAAACAATAAGCGTTGTACGAATGGTTTCTTGTCGTGTCGGCCAAACTACTTTACGAAATTCGGTTCGGGTCTCTCCAGCAAAACTCAGCGCAGCTTGACCCCGAGTTGTTTTTGCCAAGATTACCAACGAAATGCCTACTGCTGTAAGCAGTCCCAGCACACGCAAGAGCGTAGATTGCTCATTAAAATAATAAAATAACCCAATAGCGGTACCTAGCAACAATATTGCGACCGCAAGTTTAATGGTGTCTGCCATAATAATTTCGGAAACCAAAGACGGCGTTAATATATTTAATCTGGTAAAAAACCTTGCGTGAATACTTAACTAGATGGCAGGCCAGGAGGGAATCGAACCCCCAACCTGCGGTTTTGGAGACCGCCGCTCTGCCTATTGAGCTACTGGCCTAGTTAAAGTAAACAGAACTATTGACACAATAAGCGCTAGCAATAAGATAGGGGACAAAACAACCGAGTGAACTACTCAGATAATACTTCAAATCCGCCCCTGCTCCTAGTTTACTCGATAACTTTACTGACGACGCCGGCCCCTACCGTACGCCCTCCTTCACGGACGGCAAAACGCAAGCCCTCCTCCATGGCAATAGGCGCAATCAAACTGACCGTCATCTGAATATTATCCCCCGGCATCACCATCTCCACCCCCTCAGGCAAATCAATGGCACCGGTCACATCCGTGGTCCGAAAATAAAACTGCGGACGATACCCCGTAAAAAACGGCGTGTGACGGCCCCCCTCCTCCTTGGAAAGCACATACACCTCCGCATTAAACTTCGTGTGCGGCGTAATCGAGCCCGGCTTCGCAAGTACCTGCCCTCGCTCCACATCCTCGCGCTTGGTCCCCCGCAACAATACCCCCACGTTGTCACCCGCTCGACCCTCATCCAAGAGCTTGCGAAACATCTCCACTCCCGTACAGGTCGTCTTCTGCGTCTCCCGCATCCCTACGATCTCTATCTCCTCACCAACCTTGATAATCCCTCGCTCCACACGTCCCGTCACCACCGTCCCGCGGCCCGAAATCGAAAACACATCCTCTATCGGCATCAAAAACGGTTGGTCCACCGCACGCTGAGGCTCCGGTATGTACGCATCCATCGCCTCCACTAACTTCAATATCGACGGGATCCCTATCTCGCTCGTGTCCCCCTCCAAGGCCTTCAACGCACTGCCCACCACTATCGGTGTGTCATCCCCAGGAAACTGGTAGCTGTCCAACAGCTCCCGAACTTCCATCTCCACCAACTCCAGCAGCTCCGCATCGTCCACCATGTCCGCCTTGTTCAAATACACTAGTATGAACGGCACCCCCACCTGACGCGCCAACAAAATATGCTCCCGCGTCTGCGGCATCGGTCCATCCGCCGCCGATACCACCAATATCGCTCCGTCCATCTGCGCCGCACCCGTAATCATGTTCTTCACATAATCCGCATGCCCAGGACAGTCCACGTGCGCATAGTGCCGCGCCTCCGTCTCATACTCCACATGCGCTGTCGCTATCGTAATCCCTCGCTCCCGCTCCTCCGGCGCATTGTCAATCTGGTCGTAGGCCCTAAACTCCCCCCCATATTGCTCCGATAACACCCTCGTCAACGCCGCCGTTAACGTCGTCTTTCCATGGTCTACGTGACCAATCGTGCCTACGTTGATATGCGGCTTCTTCCGCTCAAATTTCGCCTTGGACATGGATGGATACCCCCTTACCTGAGAGTCACATAAACCTGACAACGCAATGATTGCGACATGACTATATTATTCAAAACTTTATTGGAGCCCATAACCGGATTTGAACCGGTGACCTCTTCCTTACCAAGGAAGTGCTCTACCGACTGAGCTATATGGGCGTAGTAACATCATACATTTACGGCAAACTCCAATCGGGACCAACATACCTAATCATGGAGCGGGCGATGGGAATCGAACCCACGTCATCAGCTTGGAAGGCTGAGGTTCTACCATTGAACTACGCCCGCCAATATATTAAGGATCAGCAGGATTCACTTAAGAGGCTGTTCCTCCCATCAATTGGAGCTGGTGGAGGGGGGAGGATTCGAACCTCCGAAGGCTGAGCCGTCAGATTTACAGTCTGATCCCTTTGACCGCTCGGGAACCCCTCCCAGACGTAAACACAATATTCTTGTGCATCCTCGCCGTAATGTCAATACTAGATACGCTTCCAAGTTTAATCTAAGTAGATCATAACCCCTAACGGTGATTACCTATCCCCCCATTACGATAGCGGCATTTTAATACATAAAATAGGCATTTTACCGAGATTGGAGATTTAAAGCTATGGCTCAAAAAGGAATACTGGTTACCGGCGGTGCAGGCTACATTGGCAGCCATGTGGTCCAGCAGTTAACGGCGATGTCTCATCGTGTCGTCGTCCTAGATAACCTCTCAACGGGTTTTGCCGATGCTGTTATCAAGGCCAATCTCGTGGTTGGGAATACCAAAGATAGTGAACTGGTAAGAAATCTTCTGAAAGAATATCAAGTGGACACCGTGATGCATTTTGCTGCCCACACTGTTGTCCCGGAATCCGTTGCCAATCCACTCAAGTATTATGCCAATAACACTTGCTACACCCGTAATCTCCTAGAGTGCTGCGCGGCAGCGGGCGTAAAATACTTTATCTTTTCTTCCACAGCAGCCACTTACGGTATCCCCTCTACTCCCCTGGTCACCGAGGATACTCCTACTGCCCCTATCAATCCCTATGGCACTTCCAAGCTAATGAGTGAATGGATGCTACGCGATTTATCTCAAGCAAGCAATCTTAACTATGTAATTCTTCGCTATTTTAACGTCGCTGGCTCCGACCCCACTGGCCATATTGGCCAATCAACCCGTGAAGCCACATTACTCATTAAAGTTGCTTGTGAGGCTGCGGTAGGAAAGCGAGATCAAATATATATCTTTGGTACCGATTACCCCACTCCCGATGGCACAGGAATCCGCGATTATATTCATGTAGAGGATTTGGCGAGAGCCCATATTTTAGCCCTCGATTATCTTAAACAGGGCGGCCAATCCACTATTCTAAACTGTGGCTACGGCCATGGCTATAGTGTCCGCGAAGTGCTTGACGCTGTCCAGCGCGTTCATGGCCATCCTTTAAAAATAGTGGAATGTTCCCGCCGCCCCGGCGATCCACCCCGCTTAATCGCTGCTGCTGAACAAGTGCGGGGCGTATTAGGTTGGCAACCGCAATATGATAACCTGGATTTTATCGTCAAAACTTCGCTAGACTGGGAATATAAACTGCTAGCACGCGGCTGACACAGAGGGTAAACATTGTAATTGTAAAGGAGAGGGGGAGCCTTCCATTTGACACTCTTTTAAGCGGCGCATAGTGTGGAGTACGGTTCTTGGTGTAGAATCTAAAATCTAAAGCTAAGAAATAAGAGGAGCATAAGCCTTTGGAACAGTTTCGAGGCACAACTATTCTCTCAGTGCGACGCCAAGAGCAAGTTGTCATCGGGGGTGACGGCCAAGTGAGCATGAACGATATTGTCATGAAAGGCAATGCCCGTAAGGTGCGGCGCCTATTTCATGGACAAGTCATCGCTGGCTTTGCAGGCGGGACAGCGGATGCTTTTACACTCTTTGAACGCTTTGAGGCTAAATTGGAAAAGCACCAAGGCAACCTAACCCGCGCTGCCGTAGAATTAGCCAAGGACTGGCGTTCTGATCGCGCTCTCAGGCGGCTGGAAGCCCTACTGGCCGTGGCTAACCTCAAAGCCTCTTATATTATCTCGGGGAATGGCGATGTCATTGAACCCGAATATGGCTTGATAGCCATTGGCTCAGGCGGTCCTTATGCCCAAGCAGCAGCCCGTGCTCTACTTGAAAATACTGACCTCGGCGCCCGTGCCATTACCGAAAAAGCACTGAATATTGCTGCTGATATCTGTATTTATACCAACAGCTACCTAACCATCGAAGAACTCTCCGGTTGAAATTCCTAAAACAAGACATTATGCCCGAACTCACCCCTCGACAAATCGTTCAGGAACTCGATAAACATATTATCGGCCAAACCGCGGCTAAACGAGCTGTAGCCGTAGCTCTCCGCAATCGCTGGCGTCGACGCCAGGTGAGTGAAGAGCTGCGCCATGAGATCACCCCCAAAAACATTCTCATGATTGGTCCCACCGGCGTGGGGAAAACCGAAATTGCTCGACGTCTTGCAAAGCTAGCCAATGCTCCTTTTATGAAAGTCGAAGCGACTAAATTCACCGAAGTGGGCTATGTTGGCCGAGATGTGGAATCGATTATCCGTGATCTGGTGGACATTGCCATCAAAATGACTCGCGAACAGGAAATGGCTAAGGTCCGCGACCGGGCTGAGGATGCGGCAGAGGAGCGAATCTTGAATGCCCTCTTACCCCCCTCGCGGGCGGTGGCTAGCGAAGCAACAGAGGGAGAATCAAATACTCGGCAAAAATTCCGCAAAATGCTGCGGGAGGGAAAATTAGATGACCGGGAAATTGAAGTAGAATTAGCGGCTGTTTCCATGGGAGTGGAAATTATGGCCCCTCCTGGTATGGAGGAAATGACCAGTCAGCTCCAGAATATGTTCCAACATCTTGGCGGTACCCGTACCCGTACCCGTCGACTGCGGGTCCGTGAGGCGTTCAAACTTCTGACTGAAGAAGAGGCCGGGAAACTCATTAACGATGAGGACTTAAAAGCGCGCGCCCTGGAAAATGTAGAACAGAATGGTATTGTTTTTCTCGACGAGATGGACAAAATCGCCAAGCGCTCAGAAGTCTCTGGTACGGACGTCTCCCGTGAGGGTGTACAGCGTGACTTACTCCCGATGGTAGAGGGAAGTACGGTCTCCACGAAACATGGTATGGTGAGGACCGACCACATCCTATTTATTGCTTCAGGTGCCTTTCATCTAGCCAAACCTTCAGATCTCATCCCAGAGTTGCAAGGGCGTCTACCCATTCGGGTCGAACTTAGCGCCCTTAGTGTGAATGATTTTGTGCGTATCTTGACCGAGCCCAGTGCCTCTCTTACTGAGCAATATACCGCTCTATTGAAGACTGAGGGAGTCTCCTTGTACTTCACCGAAGACGGAATTGCACGCATTGCCCAAATTGCTTGGCACGTCAATGAGCGTACAGAGAATATTGGTGCCCGGCGCCTGCATACCGTCATGGAACGCCTGTTAGAGGGACTCTCCTTTGAAGCGGAAGAGCATGCCAGTCGAGAAGTCACCATTAACACCGCCTATGTAGACACACAACTAGCTGATTTGGCCCAGGACGAAGATCTCTCACGCTATATCCTCTAAAAGCCCCTAGCAACTCCTCTAGCCTCAAAATTATGGCAACACAGCACCCTCAACCCACAGAGATCAAGCTCCGCCGAAACTCCCGCGTCCTTGAACTCTGCTTTGACGATGGTGCTCACTTTACGCTTCCCTGTGAATTTCTGCGGGTGTACTCTCCCTCAGCCGAGGTCCGGGGACATAGCCCAGGACAAGAGATCTTACTCATCGGCAAAGAAAGCGTTAATATCAAAGATATCGAGCCCGTCGGCAATTATGCAATTAAACTCCGCTTTGATGACGGACACGATACTGGCCTTTACTCCTGGGGATACCTCTATAAACTAGGACAAGAGCAAGTCCCCCTTTGGCAGCAATATTTAGATCGCTTGCAGCAAGCGGGTTATCAACGCAGGCAACCTGGAATAAAAGGTTCAAGTACGGACTAAATCAAGAATGGAGCAAGAAAAAATAACCCACTTTGGTTTTCAGGAGGTCCCTGTAGAGGAAAAAGCACATAAGGTCGCCGAAGTTTTTCACTCTGTCGCTAGCCGTTATGATCTGATGAACGACCTTATGTCCCTCGGTATCCACCGCCTGTGGAAGCGTTTTGTTATCGAACTCAGTGGTGTTCGACCTGGCATGCGAGTCCTAGACTTAGCAGGCGGCACGGGAGATCTGGTTAAAGTATTCGCTGACCGTGTCGGCAACAAGGGCCAAGTGGTCCTCGCGGACATCAATTCAAGCATGCTGGAGAAAGGCCGAGAGCGGCTAACGAACCTGGGCAAGGTAGGCAATCTAAGCTACGTACAGGCCAACGCAGAAAACTTGCCTTTCCCTGCCAATTATTTTGATCGAATCACTATCGCTTTTGGCCTACGCAACGTCACCCAAAAAGAAACCGCTTTACATTCCATGTACCAAACCTTGAAGCCAGGTGGCCAACTCCTAGTGCTGGAATTTTCCAAACCCGCACCTTGGTTGGCTCCTGCCTATGACGCCTATTCTTTTTGGGCTTTGCCGCGAATTGGCAAATGGGTGACCGGAGATGCGGAGAGTTATCGCTATTTAGTAGAATCTATTCGCCGGCATCCGGATCAGGAAACCCTCTGCACCCTGATGCAATCTGCAGGATTCGATTACTGTGATTTTCATAACTTAAGCCAGGGCATCGTTGCCCTCCATAGAGGCTATAAATACTGACCCGATGGGGTCAGGACGGTTGCCCTAAGTTTTTATTACCAAGCAATGTTTTTCATTATCCTTATATAGGCCTGGGACCCATAGGACACCACACCGTGTATGTGCCCTCTATTTTACTAGCCCCCTTTGAGGCCTCGATTAACGCCTCTTTACGTCTTGATCCTGATAGCTTGGCCCGGGTGGCCGCCCTGTCAGGTCGCTGCATTGCCGTGGAGCTTCGCGGTCTGGATTTGCAAATTTTCGTTGAGCCGACCGCTGACGGCATCTCTTTGGATACCTCCAGCGATTTGCCCCCAACGGCGACCCTCTCAGGCACGCCTCTGGGTCTTTTACGGATGGCGGCTGCTCCCGCCGATTCTAGCCTCTTGCTTGCCGGTGAGATACAAATCCACGGCGATGTAGAACTTGGTCGGCAACTCAGAACGCTGCTCCAGAACCTTGACCTCGACTGGGAAGAATTATTGTCACGCTATACGGGAGATATTTTGGCCCATCAAATCGGGAATGGGATACGGAGCTTTAGGGCTTGGAGCCAACAGGCCACCAGAGTCCTCGGTCAAGATCTAGCGGAATACTTACGCGAAGAAGCCCGATTGCTGCCTGATCGTAGCGAAGTCGCCCCCTTTCTCGATACCATCGACGCTCTTCGGGCCGATTTAGAGCGATTGGAAGCGCGCGTTCAACGATTACAGCAGCAGCCATGAATTTAATTCGTCAGTTTCTGCGCTTAGCGTATATTAATTGGACCCTGCTGCGCCACGGATTGGATGAGGTTATCCTCGCCACACGTCTGTTTCGTCCCTTACGATTTTTGATGTACATTACCCCCGGGTACTGGCGTAAAACTGCCACTACTGCACCACGGGGAGTACGAATCCGCCATACCCTGGAAGATCTTGGGCCTATCTTCGTCAAATTCGGCCAACTGTTATCCACTCGCCGGGATCTATTAGCCGACGATATCGCTGAAGAACTCACTTTACTGCAAGATCGCGTGGCGCCCTTCCCCAGCGAAGAGGCGAAAGAAATTATCGAAACGGCCTATGGCCAGCGTCTTTCCGAAGTCTTTGCTATTTTTGAGGAGGAACCTCTAGCATCAGCCTCTATTGCTCAAGTTTACGCCGCTCAGCTACATGATGGAAGCAAGGTCGTCGTTAAGGTCGTGCGGCCAGGAATCAAACGGGTTATCCAAGGCGATGTGGATCTTCTTTATATGTTAGCAGGCCTCGCCGAACGATATTGGTCGGAAGGACCGCGATTACGTCCTCGCGAAATCGTGGCAGAATTAGAAAAGAATTTATATGACGAGTTAGACATGCTCCGAGAGGGAGCTTCCGCTTCTCAATTACGACGCAATTTCATCGGTTCCACTAAACTCTATGTGCCCCTGGTGTATTGGCATTACACCCGCCTTAATGTACTCGTCATGGAGCAAGTTCAAGGCATCCCTATTGGTAATATCAATGAGCTGCGGCGTCAGGGAATAAATTTCAAACGGCTTGCCGAAACCGGTGTAGAAATCTTCTTTACTCAGGTTTTTCGCCATAACTTTTTTCACGCCGACATGCACCCGGGGAATATCTTAGTCTCCGCCGATAATCCCCAAAACCCCTATTATATTGCCCTTGACTTTGGCATCATGGGGACTTTAGGACCCGAAGACCAACGCTACCTGGCAGAGAATTTCCTGGCCTTTTTCAACCATAACTACCGGCGTGTGGCTGAACTTCATGTGGATGCCGGTTGGGTTCCCGTCGGCACCCGGGTTGATGAGTTTGAGTCTGCCATTCGCAGCGTTTGCGAACCTATCTTTGACCGCCCCTTGAAGGAAATCTCCTTTGGTCAGCTACTCACCCGGTTATTTCAAACCGCCCGTCGCTTCCATATGGAGGTCCAACCTCAACTGGTATTACTACAAAAAACCTTGTTGAATATTGAGGGCCTAGGCCGTGACCTCTATCCAGAGTTGGACCTATGGCAAACTGCCAAGCCTATCTTGGAGCGCTGGATGAGCGAGCAGGCGGGTCCCCATGCCGCCTATAACAATCTACGGCAAAATGCTCCCCGATGGTCGAATGCCTTACCTGAACTTCCCTTGCTCATCCACGAGATCACAAAACAAGCCAGCAAAGGGCAGTTGCAGGTACGCGTCTCTGCCGATGATCTCAAAGAATTGCATCAAGAGATACGCCGCGCGAGCTTGCGCACCACGACAGCTATAGCAGGGGCAGCTCTTTTGATAGGGGCAGCCACCATCTATGGGCTGAGCGATTATACCCCGATTATATTAGCGGGAGCGCCTCTCCTCAGTTGGCTATTGGCAGGCGTGGGTTTCATATTCATCATTGTAGCCTGGCGTTTAGAGCGAAATTAAGTCAGAAAGGCCAGAATTCCACGCTCTCCGCCCCAACCCCAATGAGGGGAAATGGTCACGAAGCACTCTCCCCCCATCGGGCCAGCAGGTGCTGTTCTACCCCCATATGATCCAGAATCCGTGCGACAATAAAATCGACCAAGTCCTCAACCCGGCGAGGTTGATGGTAAAAGCCCGGATTTGCAGGAAGAATAACCGCACCCAACCGAGCTAGACTCAGCATATTTTCCAAATGGATGACCGAAAAAGGCGCTTCCCGAGGTACTAGGATCAGCTTGCGCTGCTCTTTAATCATGACATCTGCGGCTCGCTCGATAAGATTATCATTGGCACTGCGGGCAATAGCCGAAATAGCCCCTACCGTGCAGGGACAAACCACCATCGATTGAATGCGGTGGGAACCGCTAGCTAGGGGGGCGGTCCACTGGATCTCACTATAGCAATGAAGTAATTCAGGCGCTACCGAAAAATGGGCCGCTAAGTATCTTTGCAAATCCCGGGGTCGGGGGGGAAAACGCAAATCAGTTTCCATGGCCACTACCGTCTGAGCTGCACTAGAGACCAAAAGATGCACAGACACCTCTGTCTTGAGCAAACACTCTAATAACCGCAACCCATAGACAACACCGGAAGCACCCGTCATCGCCACCGCCACCTCCCTAGGGTTCATTGTCCTCCCCCTTGTAAGGCCGTGATCAGTCGTTGATGAATATGGCCAAACCCCCCGTTACTCATAATGACGATATGGTCACCCCCTTGGGCCTGGGTACATAAATTATCCACAATCGCCTGAATATCAACGAATACGGAGGCCTTAGCTCCAAGAGAGTGAATCACGGGCGCTAAGGACCAAGCAAGATCAGGAGGTTGGTACAAAAGCACCTGGTCCGCCAAGGTTAATGCGGGCGCTAAGCTATCCTTATGAATACCTAATTTCATGGTGTTGGATCGAGGTTCCAACACGGCAATGAGCCGAGCTTCGCCAACCCGCGCCCGCAATCCGGCCAAAGTCTTAGCAATGGCTGTGGGGTGGTGGGCAAAATCATCATAGATCATCACTCCATTCACCTTACCACGGACTTCTAGACGCCGTCGCACCCCTTGGAATTGTTCTAGCGCCTGACAAGCCTGTTCAATGGATACCCCGGCATGATGCGCAGCACCGATGGCCGCCAAACCATTAGCCACATTATGGTGACCGAGCAACGACCAAGAGACCTGACTCTGGTAGGAATCCTCACACCACACTTCAAAGCGGCTGCCATCGTCTGCCACGGCATGAGCGGTCAAAGCACCGCCCTTCTCTTGGGCCATACCAATATGAGCAACCGGGGTCCAACAACCCAGGGATAATACGGCTTCCAAAGCATTGTCCCCTGATGGCGCAAGGATAAGCCCATTACTGGGTACCGTGCGCACGAGGTAGTGAAACTGCTGCTGGATGGCTTCTAGGTGGGGAAAGATATCGGCGTGATCATATTCCAGGTTGTTGAGGATCAGTGTCCGGGGACGGTAATGGATAAACTTGGAGCGTTTATCGAAAAACGCCGTATCATATTCATCGGCTTCGACCACGAAATAAGGGCTCCGGCCCAGCTGGGCCGAAACACCAAAATTTCTGGGAACTCCACCGATAAGATACCCCGGCCCATGACCTGCGTATTCTAATATCCAAGCCAAAAGGCTACTAGTGGTGGTCTTGCCGTGGGTACCGGCTACCGCCAACACCCACCGCCCCTGTAAAACTTGCTCAGCTAGCCACTGGGGTCCCGAAGTATAAGGTAACCCCTTCGCAAGGACATATTCGACAGCAGGATTACCGCGAGAAAGGGCGTTGCCCACCACCACCAAATCCGGGGTAGGGTCTAAGGCCGCCGGCTCATAACCCTCATGAACCCCAATTCCCCCGGCCTGCAATTGCTCGCTCATAGGAGGATAAACGTGGGCATCAGAACCGCTGACATGAAACCCACACTCTCGCGCTAACAGCGCCAATCCAGCCATAAAGGTGCCACAAATCCCAAGAATGTGGAGGTGCATCAACGGCGTCTCGCTTAAGCAGGGGGAAAAAGAAAATTCATTACTTGAATAGAGACCAAGGCATAAATTACCGCGATGAGGATTCCCACCGTAAAGGAGACCGACAAGGCCTGACGCATAATATGGGCCGTTACCGCTAGACTCCAAATCATGAGTCCAAACAGCAACAGGGAGACCACCCCAGGCGGAAGCCCAGCTTGCTGCGCCGCATCAAGCCATAGCAGCAAGGGCAGCGCTAGAACGCCAAGAATAATTCCCGCCCCCGTGAGGGCAATTAAAGTCTGCTGTAAACGGGCCCCGTAACCCCGCACGGCCAGTAACCCACCGGTCATACCGATTAACAGGGCGGTATCGACGGCGCTTGACAGCAACCCATCGGCAAACTCCAAATGAAGTATGGAGATCAACCAACCTATACCCAAATAGGCCAACAGGGTTTGGGTCAACAAAACCGATGAAGGGGGCGCATCAGCAGGTCCTGAACGCAATAAACACAAGGATACAAAATATCTCAGCATCTGAAAAAAACCATTTTTCAAAGGAGACAATAATTAAAAACGATCATTGTTAGTAAAGTTAGAGAAATTCTCATGATAGCTGCCCCAGAGATAACTGGCAAAGCATGATGGGAAATAACCAAAATTTATTCTTGACAACAACGGCTTGGCAACTATGTTTTGTAATTAGAGATAACTCTCCCACATTCACCTGTTACAGTAAGCTATATGACAACGGAGCTAGAAAAATTCTCCAGTGGAGAAAAACGTCTTGAGGGTCTCAACCGCTGGCTAGTCGCCCGACTTCAATCAGCGATTGAAGGACTCCCCTTAGATATCACCCTATGGGATGGAACCTGCCTTCGTGGAAGCACCGAGCCGGTAGTCGCCCATATCACCATTCACGACCGTACCACTTTGCTCAAAATCCTGCTCAATCCCGAACTGAATGTAGGTGAAGCCTATACCACCGGTAGAATGGATATCGAGGGCGACTTGGTGGCCCTACATAACCTTTATAATCAACGGGTTGCCAGCGCTTATCCTACCCCGTGGAGCCGCCTCCGCAAGCGTCTCCTTGATCTGCGTCCAAATACGCTCCATCGAGCTCGTGGCAATATCTATCATCACTACGATATTAGCAATGATTTTTATGGGCTTTGGCTAGACCAATACATGGTTTATACCTGCGCTTATTTCCCCACCTCAGCGGCTACCTTGGAAGAAGCTCAGATAGCAAAAATGGAACATATTTGCCGAAAGCTAGCCCTCAAGCCGGGGGAAACAGTGGTCGAAGCAGGCTGCGGCTGGGGTGCCCTTTCTCTCTATATGGCGCAGCATTATGGGGTGACTGTCCGAGCCTTCAATATCTCCCACGAGCAAATTAGCTACGCCCAGGAGCAAGCTCGCATCGCCGGTATTAGCGATAGAGTCCAATTTATCGAAGACGATTACCGTAATATTGCTGGGCAATTTGACGTCTTTGTCTCTGTCGGAATGTTAGAGCATGTGGGGAGAGCCTGCTATCCTGAACTGGGAGCGACCATCCACCGCAGCCTGAAACCAGAAGGCCGAGGCTTGCTCCATTTTATCGGTCGCAACCGACCTCTTCCCATCAATGCCTGGATACGCCGCCGCATCTTTCCGGGCGCTTACCCTCCAACGCTGCAAGAGACAGCAGACATCTTTGAACCCTGGAATTTTTCAATTATTGACATTGAGAATCTTCGCCTCCATTATGCCAAGACTCTGGTTCATTGGCTGGAGCGCTTCGAGGAAGCCACTCCCCAAATAAGAAAGATGTTTGATGAGCAGTTTGTTCGCACCTGGCGCTTCTATCTTGCGGGTTCCCAAGCCAGTTTTTTAAGCGGATTTTTACAACTTTTCCAAGTAACTTTTACCCGGAACACTTACAACCAACTACCTTGGACCCGCGCCCACCTCTACCAAGCCATGTCACCCGGCAAGCTCCAGAAAGAGAATTAATCGTCAATTCCCTAGGGCTTTGCCCCCACCTCAACTAAGGCCGCTCATCTAACTTCGCTCCTTCCTTAGGAGGGGCAGGTGGGGGCATTAAATCTCCTTTACTAATTCCCAAAGCTAAGGCCGTAGGGCTCGCGATATAGATGGAAGAATACGTTCCCACCAGGACTCCCATAATAAGGGCCATGGAAAAGCTATGAATCGCCTCACCACCAAATATAAATAGGGCAAATAGAACCAGCAAGGTGGTCAAAGAGGTCATCACAGTACGAGATAAAGTCTGATTAAGAGAAGTGTTGACCACTTGCACCGCCGTCCCTTTGCGTATTTTGCGGAAATTTTCTCGGATACGGTCCGACACCACGATAGTATCGTTAAGGGAATAACCAATAACTGCAAGGAGAGCTGCCAGTACCGTAAGGTCAAACTCAAATTGCAATAGGGAGAATATACCCAATACGATGAGTACATCATGAACCAAAGCCACCACCGAACCAATAGCAAGCCGATACTCAAAGCGCAGAGAAACATAAATCAGAATTCCAATCAGCGCATACAGCATCGCTAGGCCCCCTTGCTCGGTCAGTTCTTCCCCCACTTTCGGCCCCACAAATTCCACCCGCCGCATGGTCACCGAGTTATCCCCGTTGGCCTGTAAGGTGGCGAGCACCTCGTTACTGAGTTCAGCGCTATTGCGTTCGGCCCCTGGTGCCAAGCGAATGAGGACATCCCGAGTGGTACCAAAATGCTGCACAATGGCGCCATCAAACCCTGCACCTCCCAAGTCCTGGCGCACTTCCGATAGCTCTATCGGCTGCTCATACCCGACTTCCAGTACAGTCCCCCCAGTGAAGTCGATACCAAAATTAAGGCCCTGGAAAATCAATGAACCCAAGGAAGTGAGAAACAGCGCCCCAGAAAATATTAAGGCCAGGCGGCGCTTGCCCATAAAATCAATACGAAAGGATTTTTTAAATAGCTTCATATCCACGTCTCAGATGGCTAGCTTTACTTTACGCCGCCCTCCATAAATGAGGTTAATTACTGCCCGGGTACCGACAATGGCAGTAAACATGGAAGTGAGAATACCCAAAGATAAAGTGACCGCAAAACCCTTGATGGGCCCTGTCCCAAATCCAAATAACACTATCGCGGCAATCAGGGTGGTAATGTTGGCATCCGCAATGGTCGATAAGGCATTGGCATAACCGGCTTCAATACTGGCCTGAGGGCTATTGCCATTACGAAGTTCTTCGCGAATACGCTGAAAAATCAAAACATTGGCATCGACCGCCATACCGACTGTAAGCACAATGCCCGCAATCCCAGGCAAAGTGAGGGTCGCCTGCAGTAAGGAGAGCAGCGAGACTAACAGCACCAGATTGACCGTCAACGCTAAATCGGCAATGAGACCAAAGACCCGATAGTAGATCGCCATAAACACCAGCACCAGGGCAAAGCCAATTACCACGGATTGAAAACCCTTTTCGATATTATCTTGCCCTAGGCTTGGACCCACCGTCCGCTCCTCCACAATATCAATAGGTGCAGCCAGTGCTCCTGCCCGTAGTAACAGGGCCAGATTACGGGCTTCTTCGGTGGAATCGAGTCCGGTGATCTGGAAACGCTTGCTCAGTTGATCCCGGATGGTGGCCACATTGATCACCTCGGGGACCCGCCGGTGGACCTTGACTGGCTCACCCTCCTCCACCCGGGTCTCGGTTTTGGTCTCGATAAAGACCACTGCCATGGGTTTACCAATATTTTCCCCTGTCACCTTGCTGAAGAGACGGGCACCCTGGCCATCTAGGGTGACAAATACCGCGGGACTGCCGCTTTGCTGATCAATCCCCGAGGCAGCATCGATAATATGATCACCGGTCAATATCACTCGCTTCTTAAGCAAGATGGGCGCCCCACCCCGCTCATGATAGAGGCGGGAACCGGCGGGAACTCTGCCCTCCACCGCCCGTTGGACATCATGGGTCACATCCACCAGGCGAAACTCCAAAGTTGCCGTCGCGCCCAGAATTTCCTTAGCTCGAGCCGTGTCTTGGACACCCGGCAATTGCACTACAATGCGATTCCGGCCCTGCTGCTGGATGGTGGGTTCAGCCACCCCAAGCTCATTAATCCGATTACGTAAAGTGGTGATGTTCTGTTGTAAGGCTAAACGCTGGATTTCCCGTTTTTCCTCTTCACTTAAAGTAATCTCTAGGCGAGGGGAACCGCCCTCCTCCACAGGCTGCAACAGCAAGTCGAAATATTCATCATGGATGAGGGTTTCAGCTTGATCCCTTTGCTCCGTATTACGGAACTTGATCTCGACACCTCCTGCGCTGAGCCGCCCAATGCTGAGGTAACGGAGCCTGTTCTCCCGTAACAAAGACCGGAGATCTTCCACATAGCGCTCTTCCGCCTGCTGGACTGCAGCCTCCATGTCCACTTCCATCAAAAAGTGCACTCCGCCGCGGAGATCCAAACCTAGGTTCATGGGTAAACCCCCAATGGTTCGCAACCAACTGGGGGTCGCAGGAGCCAAGTGCAAGGCGATCGAGTAATCCGAACCCAATTCCTCCCGAAGAGCATCCTGAGCTTTGAGCTGGGTCTCCGCTTGACGGAGGCGGACCAAAAGGCGCTGGTCCTCCAAGCGGACTGATTGATAGTCCAAACCCCGCTCTTTGAGCAGTTGCTCCACCCGGGTCAAGATTTCCGGTTCCAGGCTAGCACCCCGAGTCGCTGAGATCTGTAGCGCCGGGGTATCGCCAAACAAATTGGGTGCAGCGTAGACAATACCAACGAGCACCACGACTAACACAAGCAAGTTTTTCCAAAGAGGATAACGGTTCATCGAGGGTAACTTAAGAATTTTTAAAGCTTTTCAAGGGTGCCTTTGGGCAATACCGAGGCAACGGATTGGCGCCGTACTTTGATTTCAACATTTTCGCTGACCTCCACGGCCACGACACTCTCCGCCAATTCAGTGATGCGCCCCATAATGCCCCCTTCGGTCATTACTTCATCCCCTTTTTGCAATCCTTCCACCAGCTTATTGTGTTCTTTGGCCCGCTTTTGCTGAGGTCGAATCAAGAGGAAATAGAATAAAACCAGTAGGACCAATAAAAAGACAATGTTAAACATTCCTGCTTGGGGTGGCGCCGCTGCCGGCTCCTGGGCCCAGGCTGACGAAATGAAAAGATCTAGCACAGTTGACACGTGATTTGCCTCCCTGTTCGAACTAAATTGTTGATTATGGCACAGGCAATGGGTCCTGCGCACGTGCAGCATAAAATTCAGCGACGAACGCTTCCAACCTGTTTTGTTCAATCGCCTGCCGGAGCTGCTCCATGAGAGTTTGATAATAGTGCAAATTATGGAGAGTATTCAGGCGTGAGCCGAGGATTTCCCGGGTCTTGTCCAAATGGTGCAAATAGGCCCGACTATAGTGGCGGCAAGTATAACAAGTACAGCCCTCATCTAAAGGCCGGGTATCGTCCCGGTAGGGGCTATTGCGGATGCGGATGACGCCCCCCCGAACAAAAAGATGGCCATTGCGGGCATTGCGGGTGGGCATAACACAATCAAACATATCGATCCCCTGACGCACTGCCTCCACGATATCCTCTGGCCGCCCTACACCCATCAAATAGCGGGGTTTATCCGCCGGCATTTGGGGGGCAGTATGGGCCAAAATCCTCGCCATGGCTTCCTTCGGCTCCCCCACAGAGAGCCCCCCGATGGCATAGCCCTCAAACCCAATCTCCAATAACCCTTGCAACGACTGATCTCGCAAATCCTCATACATCCCCCCTTGGATAATCCCAAACAAGGCCGCTGGAGAATCTCCATGGGTCTCGCGGGAACGGGCCGCCCACCGCAAGGACAATTCCATGGACTGGCGGGTGACCTCTTTGGTGGCAGGATAAGGAGTACAGTCATCAAAGATCATCACGATGTCCGCCCCCAACTGCCGTTGTACGGCGATGGACTCCTCCGGCCCCAGAAAAACCGGACGACCATCAATGGGGGAGCGAAAACTGACCCCCTGCTCGGTAATTTTTCCCATGGCTCCTAGGCTCCACACTTGAAAGCCTCCGGAGTCGGTCAGAATCGGCCTCTCCCAGTGCATAAAACCATGGAGCCCCCCGTGCTTGGCAATAATTTCAGTTCCAGGGCGCAACATCAGATGAAAGGTGTTGCCTAGGACAATCTCAGCCCCCCCGGTACGCAATTCTTCCGGGGTCATAGCCTTGACCGTGCCATAGGTCCCTACCGGCATAAAAGCTGGTGTCTCCACGGTCCCCCGAGGAAAACGAAGGCGTCCCCGCCGGGCCGCACCGGCACGGGTCAGCAATTCAAATTCCATTTTTTGTGTGATAACTCTTGATGAATGGAGATAAAAGATCAAATGATTCCAGAGGATAACACATTCCATGGAGACAGCGGCGCATCTCCCTATCTACTGCTACGGCTAGGGTTGGCAGACCCGTCTTGGAACGCATCTTTGGCAGTATCGGTCTGAGACTGAGGGAGACCAGGCGCAGATTGGCGTCGACCAGGAAAATCACGGCGATGCTTTAGTCATCCCGCACTGGCCCTGGAGATCTCTAACCTACTGTTCAGCCACTTCCTATAATTCTAAAAAAGCCTCTAAAGCCCTGCCATCGCTGAGATTACCGACGAGTCGCCGTGGAGGTTGCACAGCACAATAGAGTAACGTCGGAGTCACAATGACCCGATCTTCTAAAGCCCGCTGGGGCGCTTTAAAGACATCAATGACTTCCACCGTATAGCAAGACCGCCCTAACTGGTTGAGCACCTGACGCAGATTTTTTTGCGCTCGTACCGAGTTCGGCGTTTCGCCCGCAATGTATAGTCTTAATCGCCTGGGACTGGTCTCTTCTGAAGACGGATAACGACTATCTAGACTCACTTTCTCATCCTCTTTTTCCTGTCCGTAGCCATTTTTATTCTGTACCGACTCCAGACCCGCTAAAGAATGATCTTCTAAACGCCTCATCAAAAATCCCCCCCTCCTTAGGTTGCCGCAACCGCCGCCGCTCCCCTTCAGCCCAGTGCTCATATTCGACCCGATCCGATTCCTCCTCAATGAGCAGTCGACGCTGTCTGCGTGTCCCATCCAATTCCCGCTGTAAAACCTCTAGCCGGGCCGTCAATTCCGCTTCGCTTTTTCTAATTCAAAGAGCTGTTGCTGGTACTGAACCCGATTGGCCGCCTGCTTCCGTTGATCCTGCATCTCTTTTTGCGCCCGGGCCGAACCCAAAAGCACCTCCCCTTCAGCACTATAGACATCGACTAACTGCACGCCTTGATCGGTAAGCACCAGCTCACGCACTTGATTGGAGTGGCCCGTGCCTCGGGATTTGACAATGGTCAGGGTGCGATTACGCTCCCCCCCCGGGCTAGGTAAGCGAGGTGGATCCAGGTATCCGCCATGGTGGAAATACGGCTGGCGGTGCTTTCCTCTTGGTGGGCCGTATCCTCCAACAAAGAGGTGCAAAGCAAAGTGATCCCACGGGATTTGGCAAACACCAATAAATCACCACAGATTTCTTCACCAAACAGATAGCCTTT